>NZ_CP033875.1:3680000-3980000 GCF_002742645.2 Caulobacter sp. FWC26 | reverse complement strand
TGACAAAAAGGAGCCCGCCCGGAGCAATCTGGGCGGGCTTTTTCTTTGGGCTTAAACGCGACCCGCTACATCGCGGCTTCGATCAGGCGCGGTCCCGGCGTCGCCATGGCGCGGGCGAAGGCCTCGTCGAAGGCCTCGGCGGTGGAGACGCGCTCGGCGGCCATGCCCATGCCTTCGGCGAGCTTGACCCAATCGATGCGCGGATCACCGAGATCCAGCAGCTTCGAGGCGGCGGGGCCCGGATTGCCGGCGCCGGTGCGGCCAAGCTCGATGCCGAGGATTCGGTAAGCGTGATTGGCGAAGACGACGACGGTGACGTCCAACTTCTCGCGCACGACGGTCCAGAGGCCCTGTACGGTGTACATGCCCGCGCCATCGCCGGTCAGGGCCAGAACCTTGCGGTCCGGACACGCCACCGCCGCGCCGATCGTCAGCGGAATCCCCTGGCCGATCGCGCCGCCGGTCAGGGACAGCCAGTCGTGGGCGCGGGCCGCCTTGGTCTGGGTGAAGATCGGCAGGCCCGCGGTCACGGCGTCGTCGGAAATGATCGTGTCGGCGGGCATATGCCGGGCGATCGCCGCGCCGATGGCCCAAGCGTCCAGGCGTCCCGCCGGCGCGTCCGGAGCGGCGTAGGTCTCGACGGGACCCACGGCGGGCGCGCCCAGCGCGTCAGCCAGGGCGTTGAGCGCTGCGGCGGCGTCAACCTCGCGACCACACAGGGATTCGACCGCGCAGCCCTCGGGAACCAGGACGCTGGGGCGGTCGGGATAGGCGAAGAAGGCGACCGGGGTCTGGGTCGCGACCAGCACCATCAGGTCGACGCCGTCCAGGTCCTTCAGCGCCAACTCGCCGAAATAGGGCAGTTTGTCGGGGCGGAAGCGACCTTCGCCGCGCGCCTGGCGAGCGGTGAAGGTGTCGGTCAGAACCCGCACGCCATGGGCGGCCAAGCGTCCGGCGGCGGTCAGCGCCGCCTCGCCACAAGCGCCGGAGCCCAGCAGCAACACAGGCTTGGTCGCCCCCTTCAGCGCCTGGGCGGTCTTCTCCACGGACGCAGCGTCAGGCGCGGCGAAGGCGGGCGGTGTCACGACCGGCCCCTTGACCGTCGTCTCGTTCCAGGCCGCGTCGGCGGGCAGCACGAGACAGGCGTTGCCGCCGGGCGCGCCAAAGCTGGCGACGATGGCCTCGGCGGCAAGAGGTCCGACGCTGTCGGCGGTCTCGGCCGACTTGACCCACAGCGAATTGGGCGCGGCCAGGGCGGCGATGTCGCTGTTCAAGGGCGCGTCGAAGTCGCGGTGATAGGTGGCGTGTTCACCGATGACATTGACCACCGGCGTGAAGGCGCGGCGCGCGTTGTGCAGATTGGCCGCGCCGTTGGCGTAGCCGGGACCCAGATGCAGCAGGGTGCAGGCGGGCTTGCCGGCCATGCGGCCATAGCCATCGGCCGCGCCGGTCGCCACGCCCTCGAAGAGGCAGAGCACGCTGCGCATGCGCGGCTCGCGGTCCAGGGCCGAGACGAACTGCATCTCACTGGTGCCGGGATTGGCGAAACAGGCGGTCACGCCGTTGTCGGCCAGGGTGGTGATCAGGGCGTCCGCGCCGTTCATGGTCTTCTCCGTACCTATGCCTCTTCCTTCCGACATTTCGCCGGCCGCGCCAACCCGGGACGCTTCAAGGCGATTGCGCTCAGAGGGCTGGGCGGCGCAGTCTGCGCAAAAAGCGGGGGGACAGAATGATGCAAGCCATGAGCGCGGCCGCGCGGTGGACGCTGATCGCTTCGGTGATCGCCGGGGTCAGCTATGTGGCCAGCTGGGGTCTGACCCTGCCGCCTGGGGTCGAGACCGCCTGGAAGGGCTCGGGCGTCGCCCTCCTGGCGATCCACGCCGCGCTGCGGGCCCGGTCGCTGGACGGCTGGCTGCTCGCCGCCATCATGGCGCTGGGGACCGGCGGCGACGTCCTGCTGGAGACCCACGGCCTCACGGTTGGCGCGATCTCGTTCCTGCTGGGACACGTGGTGGCCAGCGGCCTCTATCTTCGCCACCGCAAGCCTGGGTCGCTGGCGCCGCTGGCGCTGATCCCGGTCGTGGTCGCCGTGTCGTTCCTGTTGCCCAGCGACCGCGCCGGCGCGCCGGGGATCGCCCTCTACAGCCTGTTCCTGGCGGTGATGGCCGCCACGGCCATGATGAGCCGGTTCCCGTTCAAGACCGTGGGCCTGGGCGCGCTGATGTTCGTGGTCTCGGATTTGTTGATCTTCGGCCGTCTGGGGCCGTTGCCCGACAACTTGGCCACGGGGCTGAGCGTCTGGGGGCTCTACTATTTCGGGCAGCTGCTGATCTGCGTCGGTGTGGCTGGGGCGTTGGACGCCTCCACAACCGACCTCCCCGGCGAAGGCCGGGGCCCAGATTCAGCCTGAGCGTTTGAAGGTGACGCGCCGACGGCCCTGCGCTTCCGGCGGACCTCCGTGGGTTCGATCTGGGCCCCGGCCTTCGCCGGGGAGGTCGGATTGGGAGAACACCATCACCCCGGCGTCCGGGTTATCTGCAAACAGCCGCTCCAGTTCCTTCGGCCGCCGATCCCGCGCCAGGGCCTGGTTGATATAGCCCTTGTCCGTCAGCTCGCCGCTGGCCGCGTCCGGCGCGCCGTCCAGGATCAGGGCGCGGGCGATCCGCCCCCCTCCGCCCTTGGCCGACGCGTTCATCCGCGATAGGCCCTCGACGATGGCCGAACGCACCGCTGCAGCGTCGCCGAGCTGCGCGGCCGTCTTGGCGTCGACGAACAGCATCAGGCCGACGCCCTCCTGTCCCTCGCCGCAGACCACCGCGTCGGACACCACGCCGCCGATCGCCGACACCGCCGCGACCCGCAGGGCCCCGGCCGCGACGAAGGTGCCGCTGGCCAGCTTGAAGTTCTCGACCAGGCGCCCGTCGAACACCAGCCCCGCCGCCGGGTCTTGCGGATCGGCCAGCCGCGCCGCGTCGCCCAAGCGGTAGAAGCCCTCCTCGTCGAAGGCCTGGGCCGTGGCCTCGGGCTGATCGAGATAGCCCGGTGAGACCTGCGGCCCTTTCACCCGGATCTCGAACTTGCCGCCGTCGCCGGCTGGCACGAGCTTCACGGCCGTGCCGGGGGTGGGCAGTCCCACCATTCCCGATCGGGCGTTCAGCCAATGGATGTTGCAGGCCGTCGGCCCCGTCTCGGTTGCGCCATAGCCGGCGGCGAAGGTGATCCGCTCCCCCACCGTCCGCACGGCCACGGCCTGCACCCGGTCGAGGATCGACTGGGCCATCGAGGCCCCGCCGTACTGCAGAACCCGCACCCTCTCGAAGAACTTCGCAGCCAAGGCCGCGTCACGCTCCAGCTCGCCGACGAACATGCCCCAACCGGCCGGGACCATGTTGTGATAGGTCGTCGCCACCTCCGACAAGTTCCGCACGGTCTCGGCGAAGCGCCCGGGCACGGGCTGGCCGGCGTCGATGTAGAGCGTCCCGCCCCGGTGCAGCACCATGTGCAGGATGGCGTTGGCGCCCAGGCTGTGGCTCCACGGCGCGGAATTGACCAGCACCGGCGGCTCGGGGTCGGCGTAGCAGGCCTCGATCTGCGCCGCGTTCAGCGCGATGTTGGCGTGCGTGCAGATCACCGCCTTGGGTTTGCCGGTCGAGCCGGAGGTCAACAGCAGCTTGGCCACATCGCCCGGCTCTGCGACCGGCGCGAGCGGCGGGCTCTCCAGCAGCGACTCGAAGGCGACGTCTTCGGGGCGGACATTGCGGCTGACCACCACCGGCAGTCCGGCCAGAAACCGGGCGGCCAGGGCGTCGCCGAACGCCTCGGCGTCGTCGGCATAGACGGCGGCGGGCTTTAGCCGCTCAACGGCGTGCTGCAGCCGGGTGAGATCCGCGCCCTTGAGCCCATATTGCGGCGAGACCGGCGCGGCGGGCGCCCCCAGGCTCATGGCGGCGTAGGCGATCAGGGCGTGGTCGATCCCGTTTCGCGCCAGGATCAGCAACGGCTGACCTCGGCGCAGCCCCAACGCCGTCAGCCCGCCCGCCAGCGCCTCGACCCGAGACCTCGCCTGCGCATAGGTCACGGTGCGCCAGCCCTCGCCGTCGCGTTCAGCCAGCCAGATCCGGTCCGCCGCCTCGATGGCCCAGCGCGCCAACGGCGCGGTCGTGGTCCGCACCGCATCGGAATAGGGCATGGGATTGCGCAGGATCAGCGTCTCGCCTTCCTCGCCCTGGAGTCGCTCGACCTCCAGCGCACGGGGCGCATAGCGAGCGTCACGGAAGGGAGCTGTGGCGAGGGGCGATCCGTCCATGACCTGTTATGTCTCGGGTCATAACGCTGTTCAATCCATGCGGCTGGACGACGGCCCTCGGCGTTTTGGCCCGCTGATGAGACCGTCCGCCTCCGTGTCATCCCGGGCGGCGTAGCCGACCCGGGACCCAGGGGGTGTCAAAGCGCCGTGCCTGCCGCCCCTGGGTCCCGGCTCTACGCTGCGCTACGGCCGGGATGACACGGGTTAGAACACAGCGTGTCACCCAAGTTCCCTTACTCCGAGGCGATAGCCCCCTCTCGACATTTTTTTGCGGCCGCTGTCGAATCCCGCCGAACTGGCGCGTCTCAGGGGGCGAGGCGTCGCGATGGTCGCGCGCCAATGGGAGAAGACCATGCAATACGCGCTGCTGCTGTACGAGAACGAAGCGGTCTATGCCGAAGACGGCGCGACCAGCCTGGAAGCGATCATCGCCGCCCACGGGGCTCTGGCGGCCGAACTGGCCGAGCAGGGCGTCCTACGCGGCGGCCAGGGTCTGAAGTCGTCAGACACCGCCACCACCCTGCGCAAGGCGCGCGGCGTCGACACCCTGCACGACGGCCCCTACGCCGAGGCGCGTGAGCAGTTGGGCGGCTTCTACGTGATCGAGGTTCCGGACCTCGACGCGGCCCTGGCCATCGCGAGGCGCATCCCCTTCGCCGGCGACGGCGCGGTCGAGGTGCGCCCGATCATCGACGAAGATTGAGCCCCCTCGACCAGACAGCGCGGCGGGACGGCGGCAGGATCGTCGCCGCCCTGGCCGCCGCCTTCCGCGACCTCGACCTGGCCGAAGAGGCCTATGCCGAAGCCTGCGCACGGGCGGCGGCGGTGTGGCCCGCCGCGCCGCCGCTGGACCCTGCCGCGTGGCTTTACGCCACCGCGCGACGCTGCGCGCTTGATATGATCCGTAGGCGGAACATTCGTCGCGCCAACGCTGTTGAACCGCCCGCGCCGCCCCCCACGGCCGAGGATATCTTGACCGCCGACGACCGCCTGATCCCCGACGAGCGGTTGCGGCTGATCTTTGTCTGCTGCCACCCGGCGGTCGCGCCGGAGTCGCGCGCCGCCCTGACCCTGCGCCTGGTGTGCGGCCTCTCGGTCGCCGAGATCGCTCGCGCCTTCCTGGTCGCTGAACCGGCCATGTTCCAGCGCCTGACCCGCGCCAAGAAGAAGATCGCGCAGGCGGGCGTGTCGTTCGAGGTTCCCAGTCCAGAGGCCTGGCCCGACCGGATGGCGGCGGTGCTTTCGACCCTGGAAGTGGCCTACGCCCGCGCCCATGAGGACGCCGCCGGCTCGGGGCCGCACGCCGGCTACGCCCGCGAGATGCTGGACCTGACCGCCGTGTTGACGGACCTAGCCCCCGGCGATCCCGAGGCCCTGGCCTTCGCCGCCCTGGTCCGCTTCGCCGAGGCGCGGCGGCCCGCGCGCCTGGACGCGGGCGGCGCCATGGTCCCCCTGGCCGAGCAGGATCCGAAGCGTTGGAACCGGGCCCTGATCGCCGAGGGCGACGCGCTGCTGCGCCGCGCCGCGCGGCTGAACCATCCGGGCCCGCGCCAGTTGCGCGCGGCGTTGCATGCGGCCTGGGCCCTGCGGCGGTCCCTCGCCGAGCCGCCGCCTTGGGCGACCCTGCTGGCGCTGTACGACCTGCTCCTGCAAGAGGGCGATGACCCGTTCGTCCGCCTCAACCGCGCGGTCGCGCTGGCCGAGGTCGCCGGGCCGGAGGCCGCCCTCGCCGAGGTCGAGGCGCTGGACGCCGAGCGGCTCGACGCCTTCCAGCCCTATCACGCGGTCAGGGCGGATCTGCTGGCGCGACTTGGACGGTCCGGAGAGGCGCTGCAGGCCTATGACAGGGCGATCGAGATGGCGCCGGGGGAGGCCGAACGGCTCTGGTTGATCCGTAAGCGGATGATGTCGCCTTAAGCTCCGCCTCACTCCAGCCGGTCGGCCTTACGCAGCTCGGGGAACAGGAAGGCCCAGATTCCGGTGATCGCCATGGCGCCGACACCGCCGAACACCGCCGCGCCGATCGGACCCAGCAGCCAGGCCGCAGCGCCGCTCTCGACCTCGCCCAGCTCATTGGAGGCGCTGATGAACACGCCCGAGACGGCGGCGACCCGGCCGCGCATGGCGTCGGGGGTGACGATCTGCACCAGGGTCTGGCGGACATAGACGCTCAGCATGTCGGCGCCGCCCAGCACCGCCAGGGCCGCCACCGACAGCCAGACCAGCTTGGAGAGACCAAAGACCACCGTGGCCAGGCCGAAGACGGCGACTCCGGCGAACATGATCTTGCCGGCCTGGCGTCGGATCGGGTTGGCGGCGAGATAGATCCCGACAAGGCAGGCGCCGATCGCGGGGGCGGCGCGCAGCAGGCCAAAGCCGCCGGGACCGATGTGCAGCACGTCCTTGGCGAATACCGGCAGGAGGGCCGTCGCGCCGCCCAGGATCACGGCGAAAAGGTCCAGCGAGATCGAGCCGAACACGATCTTGTTGTTCCAGACGTAGGAGAGGCCTTCCTTGATCAGCTCGACGCGAGAGCCGGGCTGCTGCTCGGGCTTGGTGGGCTTGCGGATGGCCAGGGCGAGCAGGGCCGCGGTCAGGTAGAGGGCGAACGAGGCCCCGAACGCCAGGCCCGGCGAGTGGATCAGGAGCAGGCCGCCCAGCGCTGGCCCGCCGATCGACCCGGCCTGCCAGGACAGCGACTGCCAGGCGATGGCGCGCGGCAGCAACGGACGCGGCACCAGCATCGGCCCCATGGCGCTGCTGGCCGGAGAGAGAAAGGCGCGGCTGGCGCCGAACAGCACCGAGATCGCGAAGATCGGCCACAGCTGGTGCGAGCCCATCAGGGCCAGGATCAGCAACACGCCGGCGCTGACGGCGTCCAGCGCCAGGGTCGCGGCGACGATCAGCTTGCGGGTCCGCCGATCGGCCGTCTCGCCGGCCACCAGGGTCAGCAGGAACAGCGGCAGGAACTGCGCCAAGCCGATCATGCTGACCAGGAACGCCGACTCGCCGACCGAGCGGGTCATGCGGGCGATGGCGTAGACCTGCCAGCCCAGGGCCACCGACTGGATCTGCACCCCCAGGGTGGAGACGAACCGCGCCGTCCAGAACAGAAGAAAGTCACGCTCCCGTAACAGGGCGCGGGTAGAGCTCTCGAGCGCGGGCTCGGACGAGGGGGCGGCGGGATCGGACATCGCGCCGAACATAGGGCCAAGTCGTCGCACCGCAACGTTATTGACCTGCGGAGGGGTTGGTCCTACAGCGCCGCATCCTTTGGAGGCTATCAGGCATGCGACGCCTGCGACGAATGATGCGCGAACGCGCCACGATCTGAAGCCCTCCCGCGCGCCTTCGTGTCGGGAGCCCCCGACGCCCTTTCGCATTTTCCGAAGGCCGATGACCTCCGTTCAACAGTCTCTTTCTCCCGACCCCTTTCCGCCGCTGGTCCACGTGACCCCGGCGATGGAAGCCGCCGTCACCGCCCTGATCGACCGGGTCTTCGGCCCCGGCCGGTTCGCAAAGTCGTCCGAGCGCCTGCGCGAGGGCAACACCCTGCTGGCCGACTGCTCGTTCGTGTCCCTGCGCGGCGGCGCGCCTGTGGGCTGCGTGCGGATGTGGCCCGTGACGATCGGCGGCGAACCCGTCGCGTTCCTGGGGCCGCTGGCCGTGGATCCCGACGAGCGCAGCGCCGGCTTGGGCCAGGCCCTGGTCGAGGCCGCCTGCGAGGCCGCCCGGGCCGCCGGCTGGCGCGCGGTGCTTCTGGTGGGCGACGGCCCCTATTTCGGACGCGTCGGCTTTTCGAACGCCCACACGGCCGGGGTCGTGATGCCCGGGCCGGTCGATCAGCGCCGCGTCCTGCTGTTGCCGCTGCGCGAAGGCGGCGACGAAGGGCTCTCCGGCCTCGTCGCCGTTGACCCTCGCGCTTGAGCCGGCGCGCCCGACAGCCTAACTGAACGGGCATGACCGACACGCCTTTCAAGTCTGGCCTGGATGGCGTCGCTCAGTCCGTGAAAGCGGCGGGCGAGCGCGGCCTGCCGCCCGTCCACCTCTGGAACCCGCCCCACTGCGGCGAGATCGACATCCGCATCCGCAAGGACGGCGTCTGGTTCCACGAGGGCACGCCGATCGGCCGCGAGGCGCTGGTGCGGCTGTTCTCGACCGTGCTGCGCTTCGACCCCGACGGCTACCACCTGGTGACGCCGGTCGAGAAGATGAGGATCACCGTCGAGGACGCGCCGTTCATCGCGGTTCGCGTGGACCGCGAGGGCGAGGACCTCGTCTTCCAGACCAATGTCGGCGACACGGTGACGGCGGGCCCCGACAACCCGATCCGCGTCACGATCGACGCGGAGACCGGCGAGCCACGCCCCTATGTCCACGTCCGCCGGGGCCTGGAGGCGCTGATCGCACGGGCGGTGTTCTACGAACTGGCCGAGATGGCGGTCGAAGAGGGCGGCGTCTGGGGCGTGCGCTCGGGCGGGGCGTTCTTCCCGATCAACGGACCCGGCAAGGGTGCGGCATGACCCGCGAAGAGCGCCGCGCCTGGATCACCAGCCGCCTGCATCCGATCGCCGATTACGATCCGAGCCTGGCCAATCCTCTGCGGTCGGACTTTGATCTCAACCCGGGCCTGAAAGTCGACAATCCGCACGCCCTGCGTCCGGCCGCCGTGCTGGTCGGCCTGGTCGAGCACGACGATGGTCCGACCATCCTGCTCACGCGCCGCTCGGACACGCTGCGCAGCCATACCGGCCAGATCGCCTTTCCGGGCGGGCGTTGCGATCCAGGCGAGACCCCGTGGGGCACGGCTCTGCGCGAGGCTCAGGAGGAGGTCGGGCTGGACCCCGCCCACGTCACGGTGGCCGGTCTGTTGCACGGCTATCAGACCGTCACCGGCTTTCACGTCACGCCGGTCGTGGGCTTCATCGATCCCAGGGCGACCTTCACGCCCAGCCCCGAGGAAGTCGCCGACGTCTTCGAGACGCCGTTCGATTTCCTGATGGATCCGGCCAACCACCAGCGGCAGCACCGCGAGGTTCCGGGCGGGCCGCGCCGCCATTTCTACGCCATGCCCTGGAACGATCGGTTCATCTGGGGTGCGACGGCGGGCATGCTGCGGTCGCTCTACGACGCCCTCCATGACGAAAGCGGACGGACCCCCTCCGAATAGGGCGTTTCTTGTCTGGCGAAGCCGGGGTCTCCTGGCCTAACAATGGCGCCCCCTCGCCAGAGGGATCGGACGCGTGAGTGGGAGTCAGGCGTTGAGCAGTGAAATGATCGGCGACGCGCCCTGGATCGCGTCTCCGGAGACCAAGACGGTGATCGCCGCGCTGGAAGCGCGGGGCTACGCCGGCTGTGCGCGGTTCGTCGGCGGCTGCGTGCGCAACACCTTGATGGGTAAGCCGGTCGACGACATCGACATCGCCACGACCTTGACCCCGGATCTCGTCATCGACGCCCTGGAGCAGGCCGGCCTGCGCGCCATCCCGACCGGGGTCGACCACGGCACGATCACCGCCCTGTCCGGTGGACGCCCCTACGAGATCACTACGCTGCGCAAGGACGTCTCGACGGACGGTCGGCGCGCGGTGGTGGCCTTCACCCAGGACTGGAACCAGGACGCCGAGCGACGCGACTTCCGCTTCAACGCGCTCTACGCGGATACCGACGGCCGCATCTACGATCCGACCGGCCAAGGCGTCGCCGATGCGCGCGAGGGGCGCGTGGTGTTCGTCGGCGATCCGATGACCCGCATTCGCGAGGACTATCTGCGCATCCTGCGCTTCTTCCGCTTCCAGGCCTGGTACGGCCGGGGCGAGGCCGACCAGAAGGCGCTGGCCGCCTGCAAGGCGCTGAAGGGCATGGTGTCGGGCCGCGCCGCCGAGCGCACCCAGAAGGAACTGATGAAGATGCTGGCGGCGGACGATCCGCGTCCGGCCTTCCGCCTGATGGCCGCCACCAGCGTGTTATCGTCGATCCTGCCGTCGGTGAAGTCGCTGGCCCGCTTCGAGGCCCTGGTCGGCATCGAGACCGAGCAGCTGTTCGAGAACGATCCCGAACTGCGTCTGGCGGCTCTTATCCCGGACGACCCCAAGGTCGCCGAGCAACTGGCCGAGCGCCTGCGCCTGCCCAACAATGTTCGCGATCGCCTGGTCGACGCGGTCGGCAAGACCCCGCGCGTGGTCTCGTGGATGAGCCCGCGCGAGGCGCGGCGGGCGGTCTATGGCCTGGGGACCCGTACCTTCTGTGACCGGATCAAGCTGGCCTGGGCGGGGTCGGGCCGCGACTCGACCGCCCCGCAGTGGCGGGCCCTGCTGGCTCTGGCCGAGACCTGGATTCCGCCGGCCTTCCCGTTGTCGGGCGAGGAGGTGATGAAGGCCGGGGTGCCCAAGGGGCCGATGGTCGGCGAGGTGATGCGCGAGATCGAGCTCTGGTGGATCGACCAGGACTTCATCGAGGACAAGTTCAGCGCCATCGAGCGGCTGAAGGCCGTGGCCCAGGGCATGGTCTACTGACGACGATGACGGCGCGCGCGCTCAAGATCGGCCTGCTGGAGACGGGCGAGCCGCCGGGTGCGCTGAAGGCGACCTTCGGCGGCTATGGATCGATGTTCGAGGCGCTGCTGGGCGATGGTCATGCGTACCGCGCCTATGACGTCCAGCGCGGGGTTTTGCCGGCCCATCCGGGCGAGAACGACGCCTATGTGATCACCGGCTCCTCGGCGGGGGTCTATGATCCTCTGCCCTGGATCGAACCGCTGAAGGCCTTCCTGCGGGCGGCCCGGGGCGAGACGCCGCTGGTCGGGGTCTGTTTCGGTCACCAGGTCATGGCCGAAGCGTTCGGGGGCAAGGTCGAGAAGTCGGCCAAGGGCTGGGGCGTCGGTCTCCAGGCCTATGCGGTCGCCGAACGCGCGCCCTGGATGGATGAGGCGGCGCAGGTCGCCGTGCCGGGGTCGCACCAGGACCAGGTGGTGGAACTTCCGCCCACGGCCCGCGTGCTGGCGGGCAGCGCCTTCACCCCCTACGGCATCCTCGCCTACGAGGACGCCCGCGCGATCTCGATGCAGTTCCATCCGGAGTTCACGCCGGACTACGCCAAGGCCCTGATCGAGGCGCGGCGCGGGACGCGCTACACCGACCCGCAGGCCGACGCGGCGATCGCCAGTCTGGACGGGCCCAACGACCGTGCGCGGATGGCCGATTGGATCGGCCGGTTCCTCGCCCACGAAACCGCACGCTAAGCTGAGGCGTTGGTCCTCCGGCATTGCTGGAGGAAACCCCATGCGTATCGCAACGATCGCCATCCTTGTCGGAGGCCTGAGCGCCGCGGGCGCTGTCCTGGCCGGCGGCGTCGCTGCGCCATCGGTGAAGCCGGCCGCTGCGGCGACCCTGCGCAGCGTCGCCAGCTTTGACGCGATCAAGGACCCGGCCGCCCGCTCGCTCGCTCTGTTCGAGGAGGCTGGCAAGGTGATCCAGAGCCCCCGGTGCCTGAATTGTCACCCCGCCGAACGGTCGCCCACTCAGGGTGATGACCTGCATCCGCACAATCCGCCCATGGCCGCCGGCGACAGCGGCCATGGGCCGGCGGGCCTGCCCTGCCTGTCGTGTCACACCGCCGCCAACGTCCCGACCTGGGGCGAGCGCATCAAGAGCATTCCAGGCGATCCGAAGTGGGCGCTGGCGCCGGCTGAAATGGCTTGGCAGGGCAAGTCGCTCGGAGCCATCTGCGCCCAGATCAAGAACCCCGCCACCAATGGTGGCAAGACCCTGCCCGAGATTCATCACCACATGGCTGAGGATCATCTCGTGGGGTGGGGGTGGAACCCCGGCGTGGGGCGGACGCCGGCGCCAGGCACGCAGGCTCAGTTCGGCGCGCTGATCAAGGCGTGGATCGACACGGGCGCGAAGTGCCCGAAGGCCTGAGGAGGCCGGTGGCTCCCTGCGCGGGCCGCGTCGTCAGCTTGAAATCTTGGCTTCCAGTTCGTTGAGCCGCGCGCGGGTCGAGGCAAGGTCCGGTCCGAACCGCGCCGGGTCGGCGGCGGCCAGGCGGCCGGCGATATCATAGCTTTCGCGATAGAGGTCCAGGGCGCGCATGCGGTGGCCGCGGTCCTCGCGCAGATCGGCCAGGCGCTCCAGATTCACCGACAGGGCGCGTTGCGCGTTGGCGTCGTGCGCCTCGCTGCCACCCCGCGAGCGGCGCAGGGCCAGGGCCTCTTCGAAGGCCGACAACGCGGCGTCGAGGCGCCCCTCGGCCTCGGCCACGTCACCCACGCCTGACAGCGCGCCGGCCAGGAGGTCGGTGCTGGCGTCGTTGGGACGCGCCTGGCGGACTTGGCGCGCGTAGGCCACGGCCGTTTCATAGGCTTCGGCCGCCTCATCGAGTTGGCCCTGAGCGCGGGCGAAGTCGCCCAGGTCGCGGTGAACGATCGCCAGTTCTTCGTCGGTATGCGCCGCGCGCTTCATGGACGCGAGCAGACGGGCGCATTCCGCCCAAGAGTCCTCGCGGCTCAGGCCGACCAGGCGCGCCCGTATTTCGGCGAAGGTGTTGGCTGATGGCTGGGGCGGCGGCGGCGCGGCCGGCGGCGCGGCCGGCGCGCGAGGCGGCGCCACTGGCATGATGGGCGTCGCCAGCGGCTCGGCGGCGGCGGGTGACGGCTCGGAGACTGGCGCTGCGACCGCAGCGGCGACCGGCGCGGTCGCAGGCGACAGATCCAGGCCCAGCAGGGCCGGCGCGGTCTTGCGCGTCTTGCGCTTGGGACGGGGAAGCAGGGCGGCGACGATGAGCACCCCGCCCACGATCGTCGCCGCCGCGCCGACAGCGGGCCGATGCGGTTCAGACGGACCAAGGTCGAGGTTCGTGGCCCATGTCCCCAGCGAGCCCCAGCCCGCCACCACATACCCCGACGACGCCAGGATCAGCCCCAAGATGATCCCAACCAGTCGCGCCAACATCGCGTCCCCCAGACGTACGCCCACTATGGGCGTCCCACCGCCGAGCCGCACTAGTCATCCGACGGCCCCGATCCCGTCGAGCCGTCTCAACCGGCAGGGGAAGGGGGCCGCGCGAATGATCCCGTGGCGGGCGCCGGGCGTAAGGAGCGCCTCTAAATCAACCAGGTGCGCGGGCGCGGGTGCGCCTCGCCGCGGGTGAGATAGTAGATTCCCATCACGCAGCGAACCACGAACCAGACGCCCACAGCGCCCATGATCGCGATTCCCGCCATCAGCACCGGAATGCCCACCAGGATCAGGCTCAGCGGCGCGCCGAAGATGGTCATCATCAGGCCGATCAGGAACCAGGCGATGGCCAGCCAGAAGGTCCGGATCGCGAAGGTGTAGTGCGAGGCGTTGATGGGTCCTGCGGCGTCGCGGTTCACATAGGCCACGATCAGACCCACGAAGAAGGTGAGGCCGTTGGTGAAGCCCAGCAGATAGAGGCCGTACACGACGGCGGGCAGGATCTTGTCTTCCTCGGCGCGAGGGGCGACGGCGGCGTCGGTCATGGCTTAGAGCATCCAGTTCTTGGGCGTGGGGTAGGGTTGGCCCTTCAGCAGGTGCGAAAGGCCGACAATAGCGCGGACGATGACCCAGAGGCCGACCGCGACCAGCATCACGACACCCACGCCGACCGCGGTCAGCAGCAGCGAGACCGCGCTGAACAGCAGCGCCAGCCAGAAGGTTCGGATCTGGAATTCGTAGTGGCTGGCCAGCCAGTCAGGCGCGTCCTTGCGGCTGATATAGGCCAGGATGGCCGCGATCAGGCTGGTGAAGCCGCCGGTCACGGCGCCGGCGATGTGCAGCGCGTAGATCGCGATCGGCAGGGCCTTGTCGTCCTGCAGCTTGGGCGGGACGGCGGTGTCGGGAGTGGGGTCGGTCACGGTTGAGCCTGGGATAACATCGTCATCCAGATCGTCGCGCCGATCGGGCTCTGATGCAAATGAAGGTGGCGTCATGAAGGCGATGTCACGTTCGGCGCGCTCCTTGAACCCTACAAAAAAGTCATCTCGCAGAATCGATCCGGCACGGAGCGGGGGCCGTAACTCTGATCAGACCGCGCGCCGTCGACCTCTTCAGTTCCCCCAACCCGAAGACTTGATGGAAGGTTTCAAGACATGATGCGTTCGATGCAACGCCGGGCCGCCGTTCTGGCCCTGGCCGCCGCCGCCGTGGCCGGTCCCGCCCTCGCCGATCACCACGGCGCCAAGCCGAACATCGTCGGCGTGGCCGCCGGCAATGCGGACTTCTCGACCCTGGTGACCGCCGTGAAGGCCGCCGACCTGGTCGGCACCCTGTCGGGCGCTGGTCCGTTCACGGTCTTCGCCCCGACCAACGCCGCCTTCGCCAAGCTGCCGCCCGGCACGGTGCAGACGCTGGTGAAGCCTGAGAACAAGGCCACCCTGACCAAGATCCTGACCTGCCACGTCGTGGCCGGCAAGGTGACGGCCGCGACTCTGACCGACGCGATCCAGAAGCACGGCGGCAGCTACACGATCAACACGGTCGGCGGCTGCCAGTTCAAGGCTGCGGTCGTCGGCGGCAAGGTCGTGATCACCGACGAAAAGGGCGGCAAGAGCGCCGTCACCGCCACCGACGTCGCCGCAAGCAACGGCGTCATCCACGTCATCGACAGCGTGCTGATGCCGCGCTGATAGACCCTTTCAGGTCTCCCAGAAGGGGCGCTCCGGCCGCAAGGTCGGGGCGCTCTTCGCATTTTCAGGGCAGAAGATCGGCGGGCGGATCGCGCGGATCGAAGTCCGCCGGACGCGCCAGCCAGGGCAGGGCGGCGAACATCAGGATCAGGACGAAGGCCATCCGCGCGGCCATGTCGACGCCGACGCCGACCATGCCGGCGGTCAACGAGAACAAAAGCGTGGCGGCCGCGCCGAGGGCCAAGAGACCCATGACGAAGGTCAGCGCCGTCCTGGCCTCCAGCCGCGCGAGGCCGAACTTCGCGCGCGGCGACAGGTCCGCGCCCACGGCCGCGATGGCGCGGGCCAGGATCGAAAACGCGGCCAGGCGATCCTCGAACCGTCCGGGGCCCACAAAGCTCTGCGAGGGGATCAGCAGCCGGTGGCGGCCGAACACCACCAGCAGCACCCGCCGACGCCCGTCCGGCGCCAGCGACAGGCTGTAACGGCTCAGTCCCGACAGCGGAAAGCGGCGCTGCAGCTTGCCGCGCGTCTCGATCAGCGTCCCGGCCTCCAGGGTCCAGACCGTTTCGGGCTGGAACGGGGCGAGCCGGGCGCTGAAGGTGATCGCGGTCACGCGCGGACGGCGGTGATCTCGACGCCGGCGGCGGCGGCGTGCGGGGCCAGGGCCAGGGGCTTTTCGACCCGCACGCGGGCGCGGGTGACGCGGGGATCGGCGAAACAGGCCTGGGCCAGGCGTTCGGCGAAGGTCTCGACCAGGTCGATATGGCCCTCAGCCACGATGGCGCGGGCGGCCTCGCCGATGGTCTCGTAGTTCACGGTGTCGCCCAGGCGCTCGCAGTGGCTGGCGGCCACGTCCAGTTCGACATCGACCACCAGCGGCTGCAGGCGGCCATGCTCGTGGTCATAGACGCCGATCTGGGCGTCGACCTTGAGGCCGCGCACGAAGACCTTGGTCACGATGATGCGGGCGATGTCGGCGGCGGGCGCGGGGTCGGCGAGGGGCGAAGCGGCCAAGGCGCGGCCTTTCTTTCAACTGGGTCGAGCCTGTTGTTCCAGACAGGCTCTAGGGAGCAACAATATCCGGCGTCTTCCAGCCCAGATGCTGGCCGCCGTCTACGGCGATCATCTGTCCCGTGACCGAGGATGCGTCAATCAGATAGCGCAGGGCGGCGGCGACCTCTTCGGGGCTGGCGCGTCGCTGCAACAGCACCCCGGCCGCCTCGGCCTCGAACTCGCCCGGCGCCTGGTGCACTGAGGGCAGGGTCGGGCCCGGCCCGATGGCGTTGACGCGGATGCGCGGCGCCAGGGCCTGGGCCAGGGTCTGGGTGGCCCACCACAGGCCCGCCTTGCTAAGCGTGTAGCTGAAGAACTGCGGATTGGGCCGCCAGACCCGCTGGTCGATCAGGTTGACCACGAGGCCGTGACGATCGTCTGGCAGGGCCCCGGCCATCGCCTCGGCCAGCACGATCGGCGCGCGCAGATTGGTCTCGAGGTGGCGGTCCCAGGTGGCCCGCGACAGGCCGCCGACGCGGTCGTCCTCGAAGGCCGAGGCGTTGTTGATCAGCAGGGTGAGCGGACCCAGCGGCGCGGCCTGGGCCACCAGGCTGCGGGTCTGATCCTCGTCCGCCAGGTCGGCGCGGACAAGCCGGGCGCGGCGGCCGAGGTCCTCGACGGCGCGCGCGGTCGCTTCGGCCTCGTCGGCCGAGGCGCGGTAGTGGATGGCGACGTCGTAGCCGGCGCGCGCGGCCTCAAGAGCCAGGACCTGGCCGATCCGGCGTCCCGCGCCGGTGACCAGAGCCGCGCCGCGCGAGGTCATCTTAGTCGATGCGGCCGAACTCGGTCAGGTTCAGGCCCATGATGACGAGCAGGAAGAGAGCGATGACACCGATCGCGATCATGGCGCGGCTCCGAAAAGAGAAAGTGGTCGTCTGGGCTTTAGCGGCGCAGGTCGCTGTTCGCAAGCACGGGCGGTCGCGTATTTCTCCCCGGTGTCATCCCGGCCGTAGCGTAAAGCGCGGACCGCCGGGACCCAGGGGGCGACAGAGCGCCGCGCGGGCCGCCCCTGGGTCCCGGACAGCCTCTCCGAGGCTTCCGGGATGACACGCGGTCTGAGGCAGGATTTAAACCTCCCCATGCTCTGGCGCCGCCGTATCGAACCGTTCACCCGCCCCCTGGTCTATGCTTGGTTCCGCCTGGCGCGGGGCCTGACGCTGGGGGTGCGGGCGGTGGTCACCGACGAGGCCGGCAAGGTGCTGCTGATCCAGCACACCTACATCAAGGGCTGGTACCTGCCCGGCGGCGGGGTCGAGCGCGGCGAGACCGCCGAGACCGCCGTGATCCGCGAGCTGGCCGAGGAGGCCGGGGTCCGCGCCCTGTCGCGCCCGCGCCTGGTGTCCGCCCATAGCAACGAGGTGCTGCACCCCGGCGACCACGTGCTGCTCTACCGGATCGAGACCTGGGAGCCCTGCCTGTCCGATGCGGCGGGCGAGATCCACGCGGTCGGCTGGTTTGATCCCCACGACCTGCCCGACGAGACCACCCGCGCGACCCGCAAGCGCATCGCCGAGGCGCTGCATGGGGACGAGACCGATCCGATGTGGTGACCCTTCATGTCATCCCGGCCGAACCCCGGCGAAAGCCGGGGGCAGAGCCGGGACCCAGGGGCGGCCTGCACGGCGCTGACGCATCCCCTGGGTCCCGGATAACGCCTGCGGCGTTTCAGGGATGACACGAATTATAGAGCGTCGATCGAACTGCGCCCCTTCCCACCTGAACGCCGATCACATTAAATGGCTGTTTGAAACCGTCCGCCGCGTCTCCCAACTAAGAGCGGACCCACAGGGCAGGAGCGAAGGCATGCGCGAGTACACGAAATTCTATATCGACGGCGCCTGGGTCGACCCGGCCCAGCCCAAGACGCTGGACGTCATCAACCCGGCCACCGAAGAGGTTTGCGGCGTCATCTCGATGGGCTCGGAAGCCGACGTCGACAAGGCCGTCCGCGCCGCCCGCAAGGCCTTCGCCAGCTTCAGCCAGACCAGCCGCGAAGAGCGCATCGACATTCTCGAGCGCATCATCGCCGAGTACCAGAAGCGCTTCGAGGACATGGCCAAGGCGATCACCGAGGAGATGGGCGCCCCCGCCTGGCTGGCCCAGCGCGCCCAGGCCGCCATGGGCATCGGCCACGTCCAGACCGCCGCCGCCGTGCTCAAGAATTACAAGTTCGAGGAAGACCGCGGCACGACCCGCATCGTCAAGGAGCCGATCGGCGTCTGCGCCTTCATCACGCCGTGGAACTGGCCGGTGAACCAGATCGCCTGCAAGGTCGGCCCGGCCATCGCCACCGGCTGCACCATGGTGCTGAAGCCCTCGGAAATCGCCCCGTTCAGCGGCTATATCTGGACCGAGATCCTGCACGCCGCCGGCGTTCCGGCCGGGGTGTTCAACCTTGTGAACGGTGACGGCCCCACGGTCGGCGCGGCGATGTCCACCCATCCGGAAGTCGACATGGTCTCGTTCACCGGCTCGACCCGCGCGGGCATCGAGGTGGCCAAGAACGCCGCCCCCACCGTCAAGCGCGTCCACCAGGAGCTGGGCGGCAAGAGCCCCAACATCATCCTCGACGACGCCGACTTCCAGAAGGCCGTCGCCGGCGGCGTCGCCTCGGTGATGCTGAACTCGGGCCAGTCGTGCAACGCTCCGACGCGGATGCTGGTGCCCGGCCAGCGCATGGACGAGGTCATCGCCATCGCCAAGGCCGCCGCCGAGGCGCACACGGTCGGCGACCCGAACGGCAACCACAAGATGGGCCCGGTGGTCTCCGAGACCCAGTGGAACAAGATCCAGGGCCTGATCCAGAAAGGCATCGACGAGGGCGCCACCCTGGTCACCGGCGGCGTGGGCCGTCCGGAGGGACTGGACAAGGGCTATTACGTGAAGCCCACCGTCTTCGCCAACGTCACCAACGACATGACCATCGCCAAGGAAGAGATCTTCGGCCCGGTCGTCTCGATCCTGGGCTACGACACGGTCGATGAAGCCGTCACGGTCGGCAACGACACCGAATACGGCCTGGCGGCCTATGTCTCGGGCGGCGACCAGGACGCGGTCCGCAAGGTGGCCAGCCAACTGCGCGCCGGCCAGGTCAACCTCAACGGCGCCAGCCCCGACCTGATGGCCCCGTTCGGCGGCTACAAGATGAGCGGCAACGGCCGCGAGTGGGGCGACCACGCGTTCGGCGAGTTCCTGGAGACCAAGGCGATCCTCGGCTACTCGGCGAAGGTGGCGGCGGAGTAGGGGGCTTCGGCTTCTACTGAGCTAGACGGAGAGGGCGGGGCCGAGAGGCTCCGCCTTTTTTGTTTGCTGAAGAATCTTCCGCTCGCACAGATTCGGGCGTTAAATTCCAAATATGGAAAATGAGATTGATCGGCGTGCATTAGAAAATGCAGTTGAGAAAGTATTTTTCTCTGATGCTGGAGAGAAATTGCTTTCTCTAAGCAATTCTGGCGGAAGGTTTGTTCATTATACCTCGGCCGAGGTTGCGATTAGCATCATCCAAAATAAAGAGATTTGGATGAGAAATGCGAAAACTATGAACGACTTTTCGGAAGTCGAGCATGGAATATCTTGCATCGTGGGTGCCTGGCATTCGGATGTGGGAGTGAATTTTAGGCAGAAAATAGACTCCATTCACCCTGGGACGTGTGAAGCTGCGGCGAAGCTTTTTGAGTCTTGGAAAAACGAATTTCTCTACGGCACGTACTTGACTTGTGTTTCGGAGCACCCTCCGGGCGAGGATGATTATGGCCGACTTTCCATGTGGCGAGCATACGGCGGTAGAAGTGGCGTAGCATTGGTGCTGAATTCCACACCATTTTCTGCAGAAACTAACGAACTGGCGGCCTATTCCGTGCCTGTGTTCTATGGCGGCACAGAAGAATATATAATCAGACTGGAGAGTATATATAAATCTCTCGAGGAAGAATTCGATAATATAAAGCTCTTAAATGAGGAATCGCTCCGCGAGAATATATTCCAGATGCTGAGATTTTCAGTTCTTTCTACGAAGCATCCAGCGTTCAAGGAAGAAAGGGAGTGGAGGGTTATCTACTCTCCAAATATGGAGCCATCTCCAGTCATTCGCCCGGAGGTGAAAGTTGTTCGCGGTATACCGCAAATAGTTCAGGTAATACCTTTGAGAGATGACCCGGCCAATGGGCTTGTAGGAGCTGATATACCGAGTTTAATCCACCGCGTGATCATTGGTCCTACGGAGGATTTGCCCGCCGTGTACGGCGCTTTCGTTGAGGTGTTAAGGGCGGCTAACGTCGAAGACCCTGCTTCTAGGATTAGACTTTCGAAGATACCCCTACGTCACCAAACCTGACTAGGTGACGCGAGCGGGACGCAGTCGGACCCAACCTTACATCTCTTGGAGGCAGCAGCGTGCCGGACTGACCAGGTCCGTCAAGGCTCGCGCACACCCTCTCCCATGGGGAGAGGGCCGGGGAGAGGGGGTAAGCCGTCCGCCGGAGCGCCGGCAGGGCGTTGTAATCCCTCTCCCTCCCATCCCGACTTTCGTCGGGACGGGCCCCGCCCTCTCCCGCCCGGAGAGGGATCACTGTGGGCCGGCAGGGCTTTGAAACCCCTCTCCCGACCGCTTCGCGGCCACCCTCTCCCTCTGGGAGAGGGAACGCGACACGAAAACACTGATTCCTCTTGTTGAGTGCGCCCAAGGGTTGAGCTCATGCTCTCGCCATGGACGCCACCGCCACCGCCCGTCGCCTGCGACAATCCCAGACCCTGGCCGAGAAGATCCTATGGGGACTGGTCCGGGCGCACCGGCTGGGCGGGTTCAAGTTCAGGCGACAGGTTCCCATCGGCGGCTATTTCGCCGACTTTGTCTGTGAACAGGCCCGGCTGATCGTCGAGCTGGACGGCGCGGCGCATGAGGGGCGCGAGGATTACGACGCCCGCCGTACTGAGGCTCTGGAGCGGTTCGGCTACGCCGTCTTGCGGTTTCACAACACGCGGGTGCTGGCCGATCCCGGCGGGACCGCCGACGACATTCTCGCGGCGCTGCGGCGCGCACGGCCGGGGCTTTGAAACCCCTCTCCCGACCGCTTCGCGGCCACCCTCTCCCTCTGGGAGAGGGAATTGGGCGCGATGAACGCTCGGAATTGGCGGGGTGGAAGTTAACGAAATCAATTGCTTCTCACTTTTACGCCCAGACTTGTCCCCGGCGTTGAGACCCGCCCCATACTGGTCTCACCTCGTCGCGAGGAAAGGGCGCATGGCCAGCGACCATCGTGGCGGCGGGGGGCGGTCGAGCGGGGACAGGTTCGAGGGGGATACTCGAACGGTCCGGGGACCTGATGCTGGTCAGGCCCGCCCGCCGTCGGCGTGGTCGAGGGAAAGGGTTCGTCCCTCTTCGATCACCGGGCGCTGCCGGAAACGGAAGCGCCCGGGTCCCGACAAGGCCCGAACAGGGCCACCTTCCCGGGACGCTGGCGGATAACGATCGCGCGGAGCGTCGGCTTCGTCGAAACGGTAACAACACAACAGAACTCCGGACGAATGTCCGGCGCTCCGCGTCCCTTTCCAGACCTTCAGCGAGTGATCGCGTGAAGCCGATGAAACACGTCCCCTCCGTTGGCGGATGGGGAGGGGTAGGGGTGGGGTGAACACAGCGTCAAATGCCGCGCACCGCCGCTACCTCAGCAGTCACCCCATCCCCGGCCCTTCCCCATCGAGGGGAAGGGAGAAACAACGCGGCCGCCCCTTGCCGCCGCCGCTGGCCCGGCCCACCGTTCGGGCACGACTCGGGGGAGCACGCATGAACGAGGACTGGAGCGCCGGCTATGTGGTCGAGACCGGCTACACCTATGGCTGCTATCCCGAGCTGAACCCGGTGCGGGCGGCCCTGCCGCTGCTGACCAAGGGCTTCCGGGCGCCCAAGATCGAGACGGCCTGCGAGCTGGGCTTCGGTCAGGGCTGTTCGGCGGCGGTGCACGCGGCCACCCAGCCCGACATCGAATGGTGGGGCTGCGACTTCGCTCCGGCCCAGGCGGTCTTCGCCCGCGACCTGGTGGCCGCCAGCGGCGCGCGGGCCAACTTCTTCGACGACGCCTTCGACGAGTTCGCCGGGCGGCCGGGCCTGCCGGAGTTCGACTTCGTGGCGCTGCACGGGGTGTGGAGCTGGGTCAACGACGCCGCCCGCGACAAGATCGTCGCCTTCCTGCGCCGGCGGCTGAAGCCCGGGGGCCTGGTCTATATCTCCTACAACACCCAGCCGGGCTGGGCGGTGGCCGGGCCGCTGCGCCACCTGATGAAGCGCCACGCCGAGACCCTGGGCGCGCCGGGCCTGGGCCCCGCCGCCAACCTCGACGCGGCCCTGTCGACCATGCAGCGGTTCTTCGCCCTGGACCCGGTCTATTCGCGGATCAATTCGGGGGTGATTGATCGCCTGGAAGCGGTGATGCGCCAGGACCGCGCCTATCTGGTCCACGAATACATGAACCGCGACTGGGTGCCGATGTGGTTCGCCGAGGTCGAGGCGCGGCTGTCCTCGGCAAAGCTGTCGTTCGCCGCCTCGGCCTATGCCTCCGACCATGTGGACGAGCTGAATCTGTCGCCCGACATGATCGGCTTCCTGCGCGAGGTGCCCGATCCGTCGCTGCGCGAGACCTTCCGCGACTTTGCGGTGCAGGCGCAGTTTCGCCGCGACTACTGGCTGCGCGGGGCCTCGATGCTGGCCGCCGCCGACCAGCGCCGGGCGATCCGCGACCAGCGCGTGGCCCTGGCCCGTCCGGCGGCGGAGTGGCCCGACAAGGCGCGCGGGACCTATGCCGAGATGGTCATGGGCGGTCCGGCCCACGAAGCGATCCGCGATCTCCTGGCCGACGGCCAGCCCCGCACGATCGGCGACCTGGAGGCCGCGCTGCCGCCGGGCTCGACCCTGCCACAGCTGACCACGGCGCTGATCCTCTTGATGAGCCAGGGCGCGGTGCAGCCGGCCCAATCGGCGGAGACGACGGTCCGCGCGATGGGAACCGCCCGCAGCCTGAACCGCGAGCTGGCGCGCCGCGCGGCCGAGGCGAGCGATCTGGGCTTTCTGGCCGCGCCGGCGACCGGCGGCTCGGTCAGCGCCTCGCGCTTCCACCAGATGTTCTGGCTGGCCATGCAGGAAGGCGGTGGTCCGCGGGAGTGGGCCGGTTTCGCCGCCAATCTGCTGGCGCAGCAGGGTCAGGCTCTTGTGGTTGACGGCGCGCCGGTGGGCGGCGAGGCGGCGATGGCGGCGCTGCACAGCCAGGCCGTCGGCTTTGCGGACACCGTGCTGCCCTGTTGGCGAGGCCTCGGTATCGCGTGATCGCCGCGCCCCCTCGGACAAAGCGCCGCATGGCGCAGCCTGGGTGGCGACTGTCATCGTTCTCGTGGTCTCCTCTGAGTCGGAGACGCAATCGCGAGCGAGCAAGATGGCTGGCGTGGACGTGGGTAGCGTTGAACTGCACTTCACCTGCCCGCGCTGCGGCGGTCAGGCGCCGGCCCGCATCGCGGCGGTGCGGATGCTGCCGGTTATCGACTGTGACTGCGGCGAGCGGTTCGGCGTCGACCTCGCGACCTTCGCCGCCCAGGTCACTGCGGCCGAGGCCGCAGCCCGCGCAGCGCGGCGACGACCGCGCGCCTGAAGGGCGGTTTCTCAACATCAACCTTGCCGAGCGGCGGGGTTCAGTTAACGTCCCTCCCAACAGAACAACGATAACTTAGGGAGTGAGACCATGACGCCGCCCGATGGCGCGTCGCCTCCACGCGACGTCTCCACAGCTCCGTTCAAGCCGTTGGCCATGAAAGGCCCCGAGGTGTCGGTCGAGCGCCGACCGGACGGCTCGATCGTCATCACCTCCAACCATGCGCCCGGCGAGGGCCCGCGCTCGATCGCTCACCTGATTGCCGCCAAGGCCGCCGAGCATCCCGATCGGCCCTACCTGAAACAGCGCGAACCCAACCACGGCCCCTGGCGCGGCGTCACCTATGGCGAGGCGTTGCGGGCGGTCGAAGGGATCGCCCAATGGCTGATCGATCAGAAACTCGGCTCCCATGACAGCGTCATGATCCTGTCGGGCAATTCGATCGAGCACGCCCTGACGACGCTGGGCGCCTATACGGCTGGCGTGCCCGCTGCGCCGATCAGTCCGGCCTACAGCCTGATTTCGACCGACCACGCCAAGCTCAAGCACTGCTTTGAGAAGGTGGCGCCGCGCGTCGTCTTCGCCCAGAGCGGGGCGATGTTCGCCGGCGCCCTGGCGACGCTGAAAGCGCTGGATCCCAGCCTTGCGGTGATCACCGCTGATGGCGCAGGCGAGGGGGCGATCGCCTTTTCCGAGGTCGCCGGGACTGTCCCGACGGCGGCGGTGGCCACGGCCCGCGAGACCGTCGGTCCCGAGACGGTGGCCAAGTATCTGTTCACCTCGGGCTCCACGGGCCTGCCCAAGGCCGTGCCCCAAACCCACGGCATGATGGCGGGCGTGATCGCCGGCCAGGAGGGCCTGCGCACCGATGTTCCCACCGACGAAGTTCCCCAGAGCCTGGAATGGATGCCCTGGAGCCATATCTCGGCGGGCAATATCGGCTTCAACGCCGTGATCTGGGGCGGCGGCACCTTGCATATCGACGAGGGCAAGCCGCTGCCGGGGATGTTCGAGACGACGATCAAGAACCTCTACGAGGTCTCGCCGATCGTGTTCGGCTCGGCCCCGATCGCCTTTTCGATGCTGGCCGAGGCGATGGAGAACGACCCGGCGCTGCGGCGCTCATTCTTCAAGAACCTGCGCTACATGGGCTATGGCGGCGCGACGCTGAGCAATGACGTCTATGAGCGGATCCAGGCCCTGGCCGTCGCCGAGACCGGGCATCGCATCCCGCTGACCACCATGTACGGCGCGACCGAGACCCAAGGCATCACCGTCACCCACTGGATCACCGAGCGGGTCGGGCTGGTCGGCCTGCCGCTGCCGGGAATCCAGCTGAAACTGGCGCCCAGCGGTTCGAAGTACGAGGTCCGGGTCAAGGGCCCGACCGTGGCGGCCGGCTATCACAAGGATCCCGAACGCACGGCGGCCGCCTTCGACGAAGAGGGCTTCTACAAGCTGGGCGACGCAGCGCGGTTCGTCGATCCGGAGGACCCGGCCAAGGGGCTGGTCTTCGACGGCCGGGTGACCGAGGACTTCAAGCTCGACAGCGGCACCTGGGTCAGCGTCGGGGTATTGCGCCCCGACCTGGTGGCCGCCTGCAGTCCCTACATCCACGACGCGGTGATCACTGGTCAGGACAAGGCGTTCATCGGCGCGATGCTGTGGCCCTCGCCGACTGGACTGGCGGCGCTGGTGGCCGATCCGGGGCCGGGGACGCCGCTGGAAAAGCTGGTGGCGATCCTCAAGGACCGGCTGGCGGCGTTCAACGCGGGCGCGGGCGGTTCCTCGCGGCGGGTGGCCCGCTTCACCCTGCTGACCGAGCCGCCGTCGATCGACGCGGGCGAGATCACCGACAAGGGCTACGTCAACCAGCGCTGCGTGCTGGAGCGCCGCGCCGATCGGGTGGAAGCACTCTACGCCAAGGCCCCGGGCGAGGGGGTCTTCACCGTCTAGAGGATCACCAAGACAGGCCGCTGCGCACCAGAACGGCGGTCTTGTCCGACATGCCAAAGGCCATCAGGTCCGCCGGCTTGGGCGGCGGGGCCTTGGCCAGGGCGGGCCAACCGTCGTGGTGCTCCAGCGCGGCGACCTCGACCTGACCGGAGCCGGCGGTCGTGAAGCTCAGCGTGATCCCGTTCGGATCGGGCGCGTGATAGGTCAGGCTCGACCAATCGCCGGCCTTGGTCACCAGGGTGATCGGCCGCCCGTTGAGGCGCGGCTGGCTGAGCGGAGCGCTGGGGCGAAGGCGGATCGTCACCTGCTCGGCGCCCGGCGCGGGGATCAGCCGGACCAGAAGACGATCCTCGGCGCGGTTGACGGTCAACTGAGGGCTGGCGACGGGAACGACGCGGGTCTCGGACATCCAGACGGGCTCGCGCCAGAATGGGGCCAGAGCCTGCTGGCGCGGCTCCGCCCCGCCGTCGTCGGGCAGGGTGGCGCGGGTCCAGGCGTCGAGCCGCTTAAGGTCCGCGACCCGCCAGGCCTTGCCGCTCGACAGGTCGGCGACGTGCAGGGCCTGGGTGATCGCCGGACGGCCCGGCTCGCCGCCGAGGCGCGCGGCGTTGCCGACCAAGACCGCGCCGACCAGCGCCATGACGCCCGCAGCGCGCCAGGCCCAGCGGGTCGCGGCGAAGTCGTGGGCCAGCGGCGACAGCGCCGGGGCGGCCAGCATCGCGAAAACCGCCAGCACGGCCGGCTCCATCAGACCGACACCGGCGAAGGTCCAGGCCCCCCAGGCGGCCAGTTGCGCCGTCGACAGCACTGCGAGAAGGCCGACCACGGCGGTCAGCGCCATGGCGACCCGCTTGTCCCGCGTGCCGCCGACGCCGATCACCAGCGCCGCTCCAACGGCGGCGATCAGCAGCGGCCAGGTCAGCATCACCGTCGCGCCGGGCGCCATGACCTGAGCGGCGACCGCCAGCAGCAGCACCACGATCATGCCGCCGATCCACGCGCCCAGCACCTCGGTGCGGAAGCCCAGCGCCAGCGCGGCCAGCACGCAGGCCGCCAGTCCAAGGCCAAGGCCCACGGGATCGAAGCCGCCGATCAGGCTGCATGCGCCGCCCAGGATCAGCGCGGCGATGCACGGAATGATCCGCCGAGCGCCTCGCGCCTGGGCCGTGGCGACGCCCAGTCCGGTCGCCGCCGCCAGCAGCCCCGCGCCCCAGAGCAGGAAGTCGAAGCGGGTCAGCAGCCCGTAATAGCGCTGAGCGCCGTCGATCATCAGGAGGCGCCCGACCAGGTGGAGCACCAGGGCCGCGCTGAGGGCGGTCAGCAGCAGTCCCGCCGCGCCGCGCGCGATCTCCCAACCGGTCGCGCCGCGTCCCGCCAGCGCGCGCCAGGCCGAGAAGCCGACCAGGGCGGCGGCGATCGCCAGCAGCGCCCACCCCACCACCGTCGGGTAGCGGATCATGAACAGGCCCAGGACGTCGGAATAGATAGCGTTCTCAGTCTTGGTTGGCAGGGCCGGCGCATTGGCCAGGGCCAGCACCGTGGGCAGCACCTGATCGCCCATGTGTTGCAGGCTGCCGCGTTGCAGATGGTCTGGCCGAGCAAGCGGCGTGTGATAGGCGAGCTGATTGTCGATGAAGGCCAGGTTCAGGCCCGGCAGGCCCTTGTTCACCGCGTGGGTGAAATCGGTGTCGTTGGGCATCTTCTCGTAGACGGTGGAGGCCATCGAGTTGCCGGATGGTCCCTTCGCCTCGCGGGCGAACAGGCCGATCAGCGCGCCATTGCCGGGGCCGGTCTGGAACATCGCCGCCCGTCCCGCGTCGCCTCGCGCCTCCATGTTCACCACCAGGCCGACGCGCGACAGACTGGGGTCGCGAGAGAAGAAGGCGTCCGCGCCCAGCAGGCCCGCTTCCTCGGCGTCGGTAAACAGGAAGATCACGTCGCGGGCGTGCGGCCCGCTGGCCTTCAGGGCACGGGCGATCTCCAGGGCGGCGGCTGTTCCCGAGGCGTCGTCGGCGGCGCCCGGCGAGTTATGCACCGAGTCATAATGGCTCATGACGAGGATCGCCGGCAGGGCGCGATCGCGGCCCGGCAGGACGCCGACCAAGTTCTGCACCGCCGCCACGCCCAGCGCCCGCCCGTCCCGCCCGTAAGGACGGAAGCCCTCGCCGGGGCGGACCGACACCTCCAGGCGCAGATCGTTGATCCGTCCCAGCAGATAGTCTCGAACCCTGACGATCTCGGCGGAGCCTGTTGGGTGCGGCCTTTGGGCGATCGCCGCGATGTCGGCCATGGCGCGGTCGGCGGAGAAAGCGGTCGCGGGCGCACTGACGGGAACCGGCGCGGGCGGGCGCTGGCTCAGCGCGCCGAGGGCAAGGCCCAGCGCCAGACAGATCCAGAATCCGAGGAAGCGAACGGTCTTCATCGGCGTGTCTCCGCGCCCGAAAGCGAATCTCTTGGGCCATGCTGCGGTGATACGCGCGGAACCGGAACCCCTCCGCCCAAGGAAAAAGGGCGACCCGCCCAGCGGATCGCCCTTCCTCTTCCGAAAGCCGGCGGCGCGGTGGGCGCCGCCGGTCCCCCTCCCGGTAGAACTAGAACTTCGAGCGCAGGGTGACGCCGTAGGTGCGGGGCGCGCCGAGGAACGCATCATAGGTGATGGTGTCGAGCGCCGGGTTGTAGGTCTTCTGCGTAGCACTGAGGCCAGAGGAGCCTTGCAGGAAGCCGTTGAAGGCGACCTGGGTGTACTTCTCGTTCAGCAGGTTCTGACCCCACAGTTCGACCGTCCAGCGATCGTCGGCGGAGCCAACGGCCACGCGACCGTTCACGACCATGAAGGCCTTCTGCATCTTCGGCGGGAAGAGGTCAGAGCCGGTGTTGTACTTCGAGGAGTACTTGCCGCCGAGGTTGAAGCGGGCCTTCAGGTTGTCGCCGAGCGAGGTCTCGTAGGTCATCGAGGCCGAGCCCGAGTACTTCGGCGCCAGCGACAGGTTGCTGCCAGGCAGGAGCGCCAAGGCGTTGCCCGGATCGTTCGGGATCGGCTGCTTGCCGTACTTGGTGTCGGCGTAGGTGAAGCCGCTCTGGATGACCAGGCCGCGCACCGGCGTGAACCACATGAAGTCCGCGTCCACGCCCGAAGACTTAACCTCAGGGATCGAGCGCACGACGAACGAGGTGCCCAGGAAGGTGTTCAGCTGGAAGTCGGTGAACTTCTGCTGGAAGAGACTGACGTTGAACAGGACGGTGCGGTTGAACAGGGTGTTCTTGACGCCCAGTTCATAACTATCGACGAACTCGGCGGGGAACGACGTGTCATAGATCGGCGTCACGCCCGACGTGCCCGAAGGCAGACCGTTCGACGACTGGGTGCGGTCGAGGTTGAAGCCGCCGCCCTTATAGCCGCGCGCGAACGAGGCGTAGGTGAAGACCTCCGGCGAGAAGCGATATGAGGCCTTGATCGTGCCGCTCCACTCCTTGTCGGTGCGCTCTTGGTTCGTGCCGCGGCCGTTAAACAGCGGGTTGGCCCAGGGCAGGCAGAGGTTGCCGATGATGGTGCCGGCGTTAGCGGCGCCGACGATCCCGGCGATACGCGCCTGACCCGCGGGCGACAGCGCCGTGCCGCAGCCAACACCGCCGTCGCTGTTGGTTTGGAACGTGTCGAGCTGCTTCTTCTCCGCCGTGTAGCGCAGGCCGGCCGTGATCTCGAACGAGTCAGTGACGTGCCAGGTGTCGTTGGTGAAGAGGGCCACCGTGGTGGCGCGCTGGTCGTAGCGGTCATAGATGCCCTGACCCGGCGTGAACGAGGTGTTCGGGGCGCGGTTCAGAAGCAGGGCGATGAAGTTGGGCAAGCCGGCCGGATTGGCGGCCGAGCGCGACAGCAGTCGGCCCATGTACTGCTCGTAATCGTTGCCGAACAGGAAGTTGTTGCGAGTCTCAAGGCGCTCATCGGCCAGGAAGGCGCCGACCATCCAGTCGAACTTGTCCGACTTGCCGGCCAAACGCAGTTCCTGGCTGTAGGTCGTGAACTGCGAGTAGTTCGTGCCGTCCTTGTTGCGGTAGGCCAGATCGGCCAGCGAGAAATCGGAGTCCTGGCCGTTGTCGGTGCGCCACTGGCGGATCGCCGAGATGCTGGTCAGGGTGCCGATGGGCAGGTCGATGTCGCCTTGCAGCGAGACGCCCTTGTCCTCGATCTTGGCGGGGGCGCCGCGGTTCGAATAGGCGACGCGCTTGTAGGGATCGGCGGTCGTCGCCACCGGCGTGGCTTCGCCCGAGACCAGCGCGAGGATGCCCGCCGTCGGACCGGTGCGGACCTGGACGGCGCCGCAGCAGTTTTCGTCGCGACGGCTGTAGTCGGCGATGAAGCGGAAGGTGGCGTTGTCGTCGGGCACGAACAGCAGTTGGCCGCGGACGGTGTAGAAGTTCTGGTCGGCGTCCTGCTTGCGGCTGGACGGACCCTTGCCCACCATAACGTCGTTGAAGCCGTCGCGCTCCCGCGCGGCGAAGTACAGGCGGCCGGCCATCTTGTCGCCCATCAGGGGGCCGGTGACCGAGGCGGAGACGCCCTTGGCGTCGTAGTTGCCAAGCGTGACTTCGGCGTTGGCGCCGAAGCCGAACTCCGGCTCCTTGGTGACGACGTTGATGACGCCGGCCGAGGTGTTCTTGCCGAACAGGGTGCCCTGCGGCCCCTTCAGGACTTCGATGCGCTCCATTTCACCGAGGTCGCCGAAGCCGACGCCGTTGCGGGGGCGATAAACGCCGTCGATCACCACGCCGACCGAGCTTTCCAGGCCGGGGTTGTCGCCGACGGTGCCGACGCCGCGGACGCGCGCGGTGGTCGAGGCTTCCGACGAGGTCGAGGTGACGGTCAGGCCGGGGGTCAGGATCGTCAGGTCCTTGATGTCCTTGACGCCGGTGTCTTGCAGCAGCTTGGCGCCGACGGCGGTGACCACCACCGGAACGTCCTGCAGGTTCTGTTCCCGCTTCTGGGCGGTGACGATGATGCTGTCGACGGTTTGAACGTCACTCGTTTGAGCCTGCGCGGCGCTCGTGGCGCCAAGACCGGCGAGGACAACAGCGGACGCAGTGCCGCAAAGCACCTGGGAAAAGCGCATTTCCTACCTCGGTTCATTGGCCGAAAGCGCTTGCCCGCCTCCGGCTTGTTTTTCGTTGTTCCGCCGAACGATTGTTCGAATGGATAAGCGTAGGGTTAGGCGCCGTCCGGTGTCTCGGCAAGTGAAATCCCTTGTAATGTAGGGTTCCGAGACGCTCTGTTGCTGGGAAGCGACAGCGTTCCTTGGGCGTCATCGAAATTCGAAAGGGGGTTGCGCGGACTTGGCTCCGGTCTCATCTGGCCCCCTATGACCGCGTTGGCCGCCTACCGCCCCGATCCCCGATTCCAGTCCCTGGGCGAGGCGTTCGCCGACCCGGTCGCGCCGGCGGCCTTTCCCGAGCTCATCCTGCGCTTCCGGAATGATCGCGCGGCGCGCGTCGTCGGGCTCGACGGCCTCGATGATGCGGCTTGGCTAAGGCATTTTGGCCGCTTCGAGCCTTTGCCGGACAACCTGCCGAAGCCCTTGGCCATGCGGTATCATGGCCATCAGTTCCGCGTGTACAATCCCGACCTCGGGGACGGACGAGGCTTCCTGTTCGCTCAGCTGCGCGAGGCGGGAACCGATCGGCTGCTGGACCTGGCGACCAAGGGGTCGGGTCAGACGCCCTGGTCGCGGGCCGGCGACGGAAGGCTGACCCTCAAGGGCGGTGTCCGCGAGATCCTGGCGGCCAGCTACCTGGAGGCCTTGGGCGTCCCCACCTCGCGCGCCTTCTCGTTGGTTGAGACCGGCGAGGCCTTGGTCCGGGGCGACGAGCCCAGCCCCACCCGCTCGGCGGTGCTGACCCGGTTGTCGCACAGCCATATCCGCTTTGGGACCTTCCAGAGGCTGGCCTATTTCGACCGGCGGGACCTGATGATCCGGCTGGTCGATCATGTGGTGGAAACCTATTACCCCGAGCTCGCCGACCAGCCTGATCGCGCGGCGGCGCTGATGCACGCCACGGTCCAGGCCAGCGCGCGGCTGCTGTCGCGCTGGATGGCGGCGGGCTTCGTGCACGGCGTGCTCAACACTGACAACATGGTCGTCACAGGCGAAAGCTTCGACTACGGACCGTGGCGTTTCCTGCCGCGCAACGATCCCAACTTCGTCGCGGCCTATTTCGACCATGCCGGTCTCTACAGCTTCGGACGGCAGCCGGAAGCTGTGTTCTGGAACCTGCAGCAACTGGCCGGATGCCTGAGTCTGGTGGCCGAACAGGCCTCGTTGCTGGCGGCCTTGAACGGCTTTTCAGACGCCTACCGCACGGCCTTGCGCAGCGCGATGCTGCAACGGCTGGGCCTCAAGAGCCAGGGGGCTGACAGCGACCTGGACCTGGTCAACGCCGCGTTTCGCGCCTTGGCCGCCGGCGGCGATGACCTCCGCTGGGAGCCGTTCTTCTTCGATTGGTTCTGCGGCGAGGCGTCGGCGGAGCGCGCGTTGCGAGGCCCCAGGGCCGCGCTCTATGACAGCGAGACCTTCCGCGATTTCCGCCGCAGGCTGGAGGCGGCTGCGCCGGATCGTCCGGAACGACTGATGGACCCTGTTTTCCAGAGCGACGAGCCGGAGGAGCTGCTCATCGACGAGGTCGAGGCCCTTTGGGCGCCGATCGCAGAAGCTGACGATTGGGCGCCGTTGCACGACAAGCTCGCCCGGATCGAGGCCGTGCGAACGACCTACGACTTGGGCGGTTGAATGGGCTGCAAAGCCGCCGACTGAATTTTTTCATTCGAGCGCGGAACAACCGTCAAGGTTCCGTCTTACAACCGTGACAGATTGTCAGCAGATGACACGCTGCGTGGAGACTTATCCGATGCGCATTTTTCAACCGATCATGCTGGTCTGCGCCGTTGCGATGTCGTTTGTCGGCGCCTTGGGTCTTCCGGGGTGCGCGCGAGCCATCGGCGAGTGTCTGCGCGACCGACCCGAAGCGGCCTAAGCTCTAAGCGCTGAGCGCGGGGTGGTCCTGGCTCGGTTCGACGCGCAAGGCGCGACGCGCGACGATCGGAAAGACTGTCAGGAACGCCTCCAGAAAGCGCCAGGTCTGGTGATCGTGGTCGAGATGGTGGGTCAGTAGGCCGATCGGCTCGTCCCAGGCCCCGCTTCTGCGCCTGTGGGCCAGCAATCGGCGCATTCGCGTCAGGAATTTCCACCGCCCGCGAAACCGGGCGCCGCCCCTCCAGCGCAAGACGTCCAGGTGCGCGTCAACGCGCGGAACCGTGTCGGTCTCTTTCATGGCCTCATCAAAGGCCGAGATCGCGCTCAGGGCCGAGCCCGGCAGCGCCCCGAGCAATTGGCGGGACAGATTGTTCCACGGGGGAACGAACAGGGTCGGCATCGCGCCGGCCTCATGAAAGGCCGTGACGGTGGCGTTGAGCCGTTCACGGACTTCCTCGACCGTATCGCTGTCGATGATCTCGCCAAAGCCCGCGCCCTCGGGCTGGCGGTTGACATGCGTGAAGCCATGAACGGCGATTTCGATATGCGGGTCTTCGCTGACGCGCCGCACCAGCTGCGTCAGCTCGGGACCGGCGATCGCGGCCAAGGTCAGCGGCGCGGCGTGGCGGCGCGAGAGGTCCAGCAAACGCTCCAGCGCCGGGGTCGGCGCTCGGGCGTCATCGTCACGCCACCAGATGACCGGCGCGTGACCCGCTTTGGACCAAAGGTCCAGCTCCGGGCCAAGGATCAGGCGAAAGGCGAGCGGCAGGCGCGCGGGCATTGATGGCTACCGCGCGACCGCCTCGGCGTGCTGCAACGGGACCGGTATCGCCGACGGAACCGGCGCTTCGGAGACCGCGCCTCGCGACCGTTGGCGCAGGATCTCGCGCGCCCGCAGGTTCGACAGGATTGGATAGAGCCCGGCCATCAGCGAGATAAGGAAACCCAGATCGCCTTCTCGATAGCCCTTGCGCGACACGTAGCACTTGAAGAAGCGACGCAGCCCTCGGAAGGCGTCGTCGGGCAGGCTTTTGACCGCGCCAGCATCCGCCAGATCCTGGGCCCTCAAAGCGGTGTAGCGCGACAGGCGGGCGAACATGTCGGCGATGTCTTCATCGACCATGTGCCGCAGAGGTTCGTTGAGCCGTCCGCCGAAGGTTCCGTCGAGCCGTGCGCCCGGATGGACGCGCTCGCTTTTCCACGACTTGACGCCGCGCCGGAACAGGCGCGCCGCAGAGGAGGTGCCGAACGAACCGCCCCAGCCATGCCGCACCAGTTGATCGCCGACATAGTTGTCGATCGGCACCTGGTACCAGTCGGCGGCGTTGGGGCGAGCGATCGTTTCGCGGACTTCGCGCGCGAAGGCCGCACTGACGCCCTCATCGGCGTCGAGTTCCAGGATCCAATCCCCGGTGCAGCGCGCTAGGCCGGCGTGCTTGCGGGGGCCCTCGACCGGGAAGGCGCCGGAGACGACCTTGGCGCCATACTGGCGCGCGACCGCTTCGGTGCCGTCGGTGCAGCGATCGGCGACGACGACGATTTCGTCGCAGAATGAAAGCGCCGAGAGGCAAGCGTGAAGACGCTGCTCCTCGTTGTGAGCGCAGATGAGCGCTGAAAGCCTGGTCATCACAAAATCCCGACTGCGCGACCCCGCCCCCGCATAGGTCTCCTGGGGAAGACGCCGCCGACCCGAAGCGACCTCCGTCGGCTGCTCAAGAAAATCGTCAGTGTCGCGATTTGGCGGCGCGGCTTTCGCTAGAAGTCAGCGGCGAGTGACAGGCTCCAGGTGCGGGGGCGCTGCGGGGTGACTTGACGCACCTGACCGAAGCTGAACGGGTTGCCGTAAGCGAATGTGTCGCTCGAACTGTTCCATGGATTGCTGACGAAGAGCGCCGCGCGCCATCTCTCGCCCAGCAGTTGGGCCGACAGCTTGCCGGTATAGTAACCGCCCATCGACGGCGAGTATCGCGGGTCGAAGGTCAGTCGAGACTGGCCGATATAGCCTGCCTCGGCGGTCAGCAACAGCGAGGCGCGGGGCGTCAGCGGCCGCTGGTAGCTGGCCAGGCCGCCGAACGAAACATCGGGCACGCCGGGCAGGCTGGCGGCGCCGGCGATGCCGAAACCGGGTTCGATCCTGGTCAGCTCAGGGCGGTTGAACAGCGCGTTGCCGCTGACCACCAGTCGGGGGGTGGCCCGCCAGGTGGCCTCGATCTCGAGACCGCGATTACGGCCGTCGCCGACATTGGCCGTGTAGGACAGCCCCGATCCGAAATACTGGTCGGTCTGGATATTGCGCCAATCCACCATGAACAGCGCGGCCCGAAGATTCATGCGTCCGCGCCAGGGATTCAGCGCCAGCCCCATCTCGTAGTTGCGCAGATGGTCGGGTCGGAAAACCCGACGCGTCGCGCCGGGCGCCAGAAGACCGCCGGAATTGAAGCCGCCCGCGCGATAGCCCTCCGAACTCAGGAGGTAGATCAGACCGCCGCCCGACAGGTCTCGCTGCAGGGATAGCTTCGGCGAGAAGCCGTCGAACGAGGCTTTCCGATCGAGATCACGGGACTGTCCGGGCGGCGGAGCCAGGACGTGAGAACGTGTCTGGACCATCGTTTTGAACGCCCGTCCGCCGACCGCAGCCTTCCAGCCCCCGCCAAGATCATAGGTGGCCTCGCCATACAGGGCGTGCTCGTTCAGACGATCCTCGCGCTGTTCGTTGTAAACGCCGCGGGTCATGCCGCCGGCGCGCGCCCGAAGGTCCGACGCGCCGTCTTCCAGGCTCCTCGCGGCGAAGGCGCCGAGCATCCAACGCAGGCGGCCCCGTGCGGGCGCCGTGTAGAGAAGGTCTTGCACCGCCATCCGAAGCTTCGTCGACTCGTCGTAGACGCCCAGTTCGACAGCGGTTTGGGAGAACTGGCTGAGCGACAGGGTGGCGTCGTAGCGGCTGGCGTAGTTGTGGCGCACATAGCCAGTCACGGAGTCGATTTGGCCCCAATCGCCGGAGCCGCTGATGTTGAGGGAGGCCTGACCCAGCCGATTGCGGTGGGTTTCGCGCACCTGGTTAGCGCGTCGAGGGCCCCCGGGCGCCAGGGTGACGTATTGGGTGTCCTTTGAGGACACACTCTGCCGAGCGGCGCCCAGCTTGATCCGCCAGTCGCCAAGATCGACCCGCCAAGCCGCCCGCCCCCCCCTTCGCGTCGTTCGGTCGACATTGGAAAGGCGCAGATTGACGTCGTCCAGATAGCCGCCGTCCACATCATGGTAGGCGACGACTCTGGCCGCAGAGTTATCGCCGGTGGGGAGGTTGATCACGCTCTCCAGCTTATAGCTGGGCGAGCCAGACCGGGTGCTGGCGGTCGTGGCGCCGACCGAGGTCGAGGCGACCCCCAGTTCCGGGGGGCGGGTCACGATCCGATAGATGCCGCTCAGCGAGCCTGCGCCATACAGCGCGCCCTGAGGGCCGCGCAGAATCTCGACGCGATCCACATCGATCAGCCGCAGATCAGGATCCGGGGCGTTGTAGTTGATGGGCAGGTCGTCGAGATAGGTCCCGACGGTCGACTGCGTGCGTCCCGTGAAGGTGCCGTCCGAAAGGCCCCGCAACAGGATCTTGTTTCGCGCGGCTCCCAGGTTGGTGGTGATGAAACCCGCCGTTTGCCGCGCCACTGAATTCGTGTCGCTCGCGCCGGTGTCTCGAAGCTGTGGTGCGTTGATCACGCTGACCCCGCCCGGAAGGCTACCCAGACGAAGTGGTCGTTTGCCGGCGCTGATGGTGAGGGGCGCGAGCGGCGCCATGGGTTCTATGACCACGCGAGCCGGTGTCGTTCCGGCGGGGCGAGGCGGCAAGGCCGGACGAAGCGCCGAGAATCGGATCGTCCTGGCGTCCACGAAACTGTACGCGCACCCCTTTCCGGCGGTCGCCCGGTCCAGCGCCTCGCGCAGGCTGAACGTTCCGACCAGCGGCGCGCCGGGGCCCTTGCAGGCCTCGACCCCGCCCATGCTGACGCCCAGGCGAAGGCCCAGTTCAATCAGGGTCTCGCCGACGGTGGACTTGCGGATATCCAGGCGCGCGCGGGTTTCCGCAGCCCCGGCGGGGCCTTGGACGCCGAGGCCAAAGAGGCCAGCGGCGACGAGGAGGCGGGCTCGTTTCAGGATCGAACCAGCCGCGAGGCGTCACTTCGCCGGGGAAGATCTTTCGCGCAGAAGAATGGAGTCATCGGTCGGCGTCGCCGAAATCGGCATCAGGCTGGTGAGGCGGCGAACCATCGCATCCTGACCATCCACGATCAATACGCCGGAGAAGCGCAGATTGGCCGTGCTCACGCCCTCAAGACGAAGCGGCCGCTCGAAGTAGTGGTTCAGATCGCTGACGACCCGCCCCAGGGTTTGGTCTCGATAGACGAGGCGCCCGGAGCGCCAGCTGACCTGCTCCTCTGTCGACACGGTCCGGACCACGGGGGCGCCGGAGCCGTCGACATGTTCGAGCATCTGTCCGGGGCGTAGCCTGACGGGCTTGCCCTCGCCTTCGGTCGACACCTCGACCGCGCCGCGCAGAACGGTCACGGCCAGCCGGCCGTCCCGACGGCGCACGTCGAATTTTGTGCCGAGCACGCGGACGGTTTCGTCGCCGACGGTAATCAGGAAAGGACGGCGCTCATCACGCGCCACATCGAACAGCGCCTGGCCATCGTGGATGGTGACGCGCCGAGCGTCGTCTTCCAGTCGAACCGACAGATTCGAGTCGGTGTTCAGGTCGATGCGGCTGCCATCCGCCAGCTGGATGACCCGGCTCTCGCCCTTGGCGGTCGAATAGAGCGTGTCTGGCTGGGGCAGAAGTTCTCCCCACGGTGCGAGCGTCAAGGCGATGGCGGCGGCAGCCGCTGTCGCGCCCAGACCGCCCAGCCAGCGCCAGTCGACCGAGAAGGGCCGCTTGCCCGCGACGCGCCGAGGTTCCGTCAACGCTCCCCGCAAGGCCGCTCCACGTTCGAAGATCTCCTCGTCGACGGCTTGGACGGCGTCATAGGCCTCGCGCGCGCCGGGCTCTTCCAGCCAGGCGTCAAACGCAAGCCAGTCGGCTTCACCGGCTTCCGGCCGCTGCAACCGGGTCAGCCAGTCGGCCGCCTCCTGAAGATATTGCGCAGACCGGCTCATCCGGCGTGGCTCCCGCAAGGATCCATCATCCCCAAGAGGGTCGACGGCGCCGACCGTTTCCGTCCCCCATCTAGCATTGCATAAATCAACGCAGTCGCCTCGTCAGGGTCTTTAGGGCCGAGCTGATGTGCTTTTCGACAGTGCTGACGCTGATGTTCATTCGCCGTGCAGTCTCGGCATGGCTGAGGCCCTCCAGCTTGTGCAGCCGGAACGCCTGCTGGGTCTTCTCGGGCAGATCCTCGACCGCCTTGACCAGCGCCTGCAGGCGCTGGCGACTATTGACGACCTCGTCCGCCAAGGGCTGGTCGGCGACCTCCTGGCCCGCCAGCACCGTGGTGTTCACGTCACGCCAGTCGGTGTCGCGCGCTCCGGAGCGCTTCTGGCTGCGCAGGCGGTCGAGCATCAGGTTTGAACCGATGCGATGGAGCAGGGCGGAGGGATTGTCGATCGGCTCCAGGACCTCCAGGCCGCTGATGCGGATGAAGAGATCTTGTACGAGATCCTCGGCCTCGGCTCGTGAATTCAGGCGCGCCGCAAAGACGCGCACCAGATTGGCGCGCTTCTCCTCGTACAGGCGCAGCAGCGCGGCCTTGTCCGAGTCCGTATCGCTCAAAAGATCTCCCAAGTCCGAAGCCCGTAGCCCCTCACAGCGAAGCAATATCCATTTTTGGGGCGGAATAACGATGCAAACTTACGGAAGGGTCAACTCCCGTCTCCGGCCGCTCTGGCGCCGCCCGGGTCGTGGGCGCGTGGATGATCTTTGGAGTCGCCCGCGCTAGGGTCGTTTCGTACGACTCAAGAGGATTGAGATCATGCGTCACCCGGTTTTCGCCCTGGCGGTGTGCGGCCTTCTGCTCGGCGCCTGCGCCTCGCCCCGCGCGGTTGGTCAGGGCGATATCGCGTCGATGAAGGGGGCGGCGGTCGCCGCATATCCAGGTCAGACCGATGGCGAGGCGGCGACGTACGCCCGTGCGGTCGAGATCGGGGTCTTGAGCCGGCTAGGCGCCGCAGCGAACACGGAAAAGCCCGTGTATCTGGTTCAGGTCGGCGTCGCCCAGCCGCTCCCGACCGTTGGGGTCTCGAGCGCCGTGGGCGCGTTGGATCAAAACGCCTGGCGCAGCGCGCCCGATGAAGCGCCGTGGTGGCGGTTGTGGGGGCAGCGCGGAAAAGCGCGTGTCGTCACCCTGGCCGTTATCAACGCACGCGACGGCGGAACCCTGGCCTGGTCCTCGATCCGCACCAGGCGCGAGACGCCGGCGCAGGTGGCGGACCTGTTGGTTGACGCGCTCAGCGTCTCCAAGGCGCGATAGGATCTATCCGACTCCGTGTCGAGGCAGGCGGACGGTGAATTCGGCGCCGACGCCGGGTTCGCTGCGGCAGGACACCTCTCCGCCATGACGCGCGATGGCCGCCTGAACGAAGGCGAGTCCAAGTCCGACGCCGCCGCCCGCCAGGGTTTGACCCGGACGCTCGAACCGTTGGAAGGCCCGAAAGGCGGAGGCGGCCTCCTCGCGTGACAAGCCCGGCCCCTGGTCGGCGATGGCGGCGCTGACCACCGGGCCGCTCGGCGAAGCCTGCTCGGACAGGGTGACGGTGATCGTGGAGCCGGGCGGGCTGTATTTCACGGCGTTGCCCAGCAGATTGACCAAGGCGCGCGCCAGTACGCCACGATCGCCCAGCACCATCAGGGGCGTGTCGCCGCCGACCTGCTCGATGCGGATTTTCCGCTGCACCGATTGAGGCCAGACCTCGTCGATCGCCTCGACCGCCACGTCGGCCAGATCGAGTGGCTCCAGGGAAACAGGCGTGACCTCCGCGCGGGCCAGTTGAACGAAGCCGTCGGCCAGAGCGAGGGTGCGGCGGGCGTAGGCCGCGATCCGCTCGGCGGTTTCGCTCGGCAGGTCCGGCGTCGTCGCCAGCAAGGCCAGGATCGAAGTCTGGGGCGAGCGCATGTCGTGCGTCAGAAGCTGCAGCGCCTGCTCCCGCTGGCGCATGGCGGCGGTCAGGATCGAGATGTCGGCCAACCGCACGATCCACCCGGCCGGCGCGCCGTTGTCGTCACGCCGGAACACGGTCTGGAGCTGCAGGGTCCGGCCGTCCGGCAGATGCAGATCGACGGGGTCCTGCTGGTCGGTGGCGTGCGGCCAGTCGAGCTCAAACCGTCGCCCGAGCGGATCCAGCAGATTGATCAGGTCGGCCATAGAGGCGCCGTTCAAGGCGGTCTGATGGGGTCCAAACAGGGCTTGGGCGGCCGCGTTCGCGGCGATCACCCGGCCGTGGGCGTCCGCCACCAAGGTGGCGTCGGGTAGGCTGAACAAGGCGTCGGCGGAAAAGCGGCGCAGATCGTCCATGTGCGTGATCGCCTCGCCGAGGCTGGAGGCTTGGCGCGAGATGACGTCGCCCTGGAAGGCCGCCGGCTTCGCCCCGCGCGCCCTCACGATCGACCGCACGCGCGCCAGTTCCCGCCCCATCAGGTCGCTGACCCGGCTCAACTGCCCCCACCCCCAGACCAGCGCCACCAGTATCAGGCCGATCACCGTGGCGATCGGCGAAAGCCAGACATGGGCCAGCCAGAGGAGGGCGGCCGAGTAGCCCAGCGCCACAAGGCACAGGCCCATCGTCAGCAAGAGATTCGCGCGGGGCGGCAGGGCGATGAACCCGATCAGCAGCAGCCACAGCAGGGTCAGGCTGAATCCCACGCGGCTCGCCGACTCCGCCGGCTTGATCATCTGTCCTCGTCGCAGGGCGTCGAGGATGCTCGCCTGTAGTTGAACGCCGGTCATGCTGGCGGCGTCGGGCGTCACAGGCGTCGGAAAGGCCGGGCCGAGGCCTGGCGCGGTGACGCCGACGAACACCGTACGCCCGGCGATCAGCTCTCTGGGCACCTCGCCCTCCAACACGCTGACGAAGCTGACATGTCGGTAGATGGACGGCGGTCCGGCGAAGGGGATCAGCAAGGTTTGGGCGTCGCTCCGGGTGACATCCGGTGAGCCCGGCGGTCGGGTGGCGCGGTGGACCACGGTCATCAGATCAGGGCGGAGGTTTGGACCGTCGGCCTCGAACGGCGCCATGCGCCGCACGACGCCGTCGTTGTCGAAGCGCACGTGCGCCAGACCGACACCGGCCGCGCCTTGGGCGATCTCAGGGATCGAGCTCACGATACGGGGCGGCGCGTTCTGGCCGCTATCGGTCAGGAACTCCGGCAGGTAGACGCGTCCGGATCGCTTGATGGCTTCGCCGAGGGCAAGGTCCTGAGCGGGGTCTGGAGAGGGTTGGCTGAACAGGACATCGTAGACGATCGTCCCAGCGCCCGCCTGATCGAGCTGGTCGATCATCCGGGCGTGCCTGTCGCGGGCCCACGGCCAGGCGCCCAACCTGGCCAGGCTGCGTTCGTCGATATCGATGATCAGGATCGAGTCGTCGGCGGGGCGCGCATTGGCGCGGGTCAAGACGTCGTACAGGAGACTGTCCAGGCGGCTGGGCGCGCGCGCCGCGACGACGGCCAGCGCCAGGCTCGCGACGACGGCCAGCCAGAACCAGGAGGCTCGGCGTCCTTGCAGCCGGGGCGGACGGGTGGAGGACGCCGTCACTTCCCGATCTGCAACTGCTGCGGCGGCCCTTGCTTTTCCGTCATCACGCCGTCCTTGAAGCGCAGAGCGCTGACCCGCCATGTGTAGGCCCCGGGCGCGAGATCGGTGAGCGTCAGTCGCGGTTCAGTCAGGCCGGGCTGGTCGACGATCGGGGTCTTTGGGTCAGCTTCGGCGAACATCTGGAAGCGGTAGTTCCGCACCCCGTCGCCGGCGGAACTCCACCGGAACAGGAAGCTGCGATGCTTCCCCTGGCGGGTGTCATTGGGCGACGCGGCGTCCAGGGTGTCGAGGTCGCGGTCAAAGCTGTAGTCGGCCGGGAACCCCTCCAGCCCGCCAGGGTCGATGGCGGTGAGCCGAACGAAGTAGGTGCCGTTCGCGATCTGGCCGAAGTCCGCGTTCGGCTTCTCCTGGGACGTCGCCTGGGTCGTGGCCTCGGCGAAAATGTCGACGAAGCCCGCGTCCCGCGCCAGCAGCAGGCGGTAGGACGCGGCGCCCTTGACAGGTTCCAGGCTGAAACGAACCAGCGCGTCGCTCTGGGTCTGGCCGCCCGCGCCCAGCTTGGGCCCGGGCAACAGGTCGACGGGGGCGCTGACGCCGTTCGCCGAAGCGCTGACGCCAAAGCCGGCCGCGATGGGCGGGGCGTCCGAGACGGTCTCGCCTGCGGCGACCCCGACGGCGCCTTTCAGGACCTCCGTCTGGGCCCTGTCGGCCGCCGCAGCGACGCGGAACTCTGTGCCGCGCACCGCCGACACCGAAACCGGCGTGCGCACCTCGAACCGCGCCCCGGGCGTCGGCGTGGGCGTGGCCGAGATCGTTCCCTTGCCTTGATCGAGCTGGAAGACGCGCTGGGGCGCGTTGTTCAGCAAGGTCTGGCGCAGCTTGGCGATCCGCACGCGGGTGTTCGAGGGCAGGGTGACGCGTGAGGCGTCCTCAAGCTCGAAGGTCGCGAAAGCGCCAGGACCCGTGATGATCCACTGCCCTTCCGACAGCGACATGCCCACGCGGCCGGGTATCCGCTGGCCGTTGGTCTCGATCTGCACGGGCCCCGTCAGCGCCGACAGCGTCGCGGCGATCGGCGTCGACTTCAGCAAGTTCGGGTCGATGGCGAGCCGGGAGCCCGGACGCAGCCGCCGGGGCTCGGTCACGCCATTGGCTTTCTGAACCCGACGATAGTCGCTCGGACGGTTCAGGTAGGCGCGTCCCAGGCCGATCAGCGTGTCTCCTGGTTTGACCATGTAGGCCACCGGAGGATCGACAGGCGCCGTTTCCGCCCGCGCCGTCGCCGCTCCCAACAGCGCAAGCGCCGCGAGGCGCGCTGTAGCCGCCCTGGACATGGTCAATCTCCCTCGCCCGTAGTGTCCGGGTCGCATGCTTCCAGGCGGTAGCCGAAGCCATAGACGGTGCTCAGCCGGAACCCGTTGTTCGGGCGAAGATGCAGCTTCGACCGCAGACGGGAGACGTGGGCGTCCAGCGTCCGGGTCTCCAGGTCGGGTCGTTGGCCCCAGATGCGTCGCAGCAGGTACTCGCGGGACAGGGGACGCGAAAGGTTGCTGAACAGAAGCGACGCCAGTTGGAACTCCTTCGGGGTCAGGGTCTCGACGCGTCCATCCCAACTGGCGGTCTGCGCCCCGGGATCCAGCCGGTACTGGCCGTATTGTTCGGGCTGCGGCTGGCTCGGGGGGCGATGAATACGCCGCACCACAGCGTTCACGCGAGCTAGCAGCACCTGAGGCTGTAGCGGCTTGACGATATAGTCGTCGGCGCCGGCGTTCAGGCCCTCGACGAGATCGGCTTCCACCGAGCGGCTGGTCAGCAACAGGACGGGCGGCGCGGTGAGGGGATCCTCACGCAGCAGCTTCAGCGTCTCCACGCCCGACAACTCGGGCATGTTCCAGTCCAGGATGATGAGATCGAAGGTCTGCTTGCGTAACTCGGCCAGCAAGCGAGAGGGCGTCGTGAAGCTCGTGCAGGTGAAGCCGGCCGGATCCAGAACCGAAGCGACGAGGGCGTTGTGACTCTGGTCGTCGTCGAGCAGGGCGACTTTCATATGCTCACTTAAGCTGGGAGGTGGCGCGCCCCGCGGGGGAGCGAGACGCGCCGCGGTCGTCCGGCCGTCGGTGGGGCGACAAGCAGGCGTCCAGCCAGTCATCTGTACCTTGCTCCGCCATTGCACGCTCGACCTGAGGCGGCATTTTTACAATGGTTTACAGTCGGGTCGAGCCGAGTTCGCTCTGTTCGTCAATCGCCGAACCCAAGACGGGGGCGAAGTCGCCGACCGGTTTCACCTCGACGCGGGACAGCCCGAGCCATCCCGCCATCAGGCTCAGTTCCTCGGCCAGGGCGCGAGGGGTGTCGCCGTCGGCGGCCGGCTCGGCGTGCGCGGCGAGAACCCGCAGGACTCCCGCCTTCCGATCGGCCTTCAGATCAACCCGGGCGGTGATCGCCTCGTTCTGCAAGAAGGGCAGGACGTAGTAGCCGTGAGTGCGCTTATGGGCCGGCGTATAAATCTCCAGGCGAACCCGGACGCCGAACATGCGCTCGGTCCGCTCGCGAAACCAGATCAGGTTGTCGAACGGCGACAACAGCGCGTTGGCCTTGATCGACCGAGGACGCCGCGCCTGCGGCCAGAGATAGGCGGGCTGATCCCAGCCCTCGACCGCGACCGGGGTCAGCAGGCCTTGATCGACCAGGGCGGCCACGCCCTGGCGCGCATCGACGAGGCCGAGCCGGAAGTAGTCCCGCAGGTCGCGCTCGGTCGCCACGCCCATGGCCTTGGCGGAAATCATCAGGAGGGCGCGACAGGCTTCGTCGCGGGACGGCGTCGGGGCTTCGTGTATCGCCTTGGGGAGGACACGCTCGGGCAGGCCATAGACCCGCTCGAAGCTGTTGCGGCGGGTGGCGGTGGTCAGCCGCCCCGTCCAGAACAGGCACTCCATCGCCCGCTTGCCCTCGCTCCAGCCCCACCAGCCGCCCGCGCCCTTTGCGCCGAGATCCAGTTCGGACGCGGCCAGCGGTCCGCGCTGGTCGACGGCCTCGAGGGCCTGATCGATGAAGTCGGCATGGCTCCGCAGGAACTTGGCGACGTTCTTCCAGACCCCAACCCCGTCTTGGGCGTCCTTCATGCGCCAGCGCAGGAACGGGTGCGTGGCGAGCGGCGTCAAGGACGCCTCGTGCCCCCAGTATTCGGCCAGGGCGGGTTTGCGCCCCCAGGCCAGATCCTCAAGCAGACCGCGATCATAAGGTCCCAGCCGGGAGAAGAACGGCAGATAGTGCGAGCGCGAGACCACGTTGACCGAGTCGATCTGCACCACGCCGAGCGCCTCGATGGTGGACAGCAGATGTCTGCGGCCGGGGTTGTCCGGTCGCGGTCGCCCGAATCCCTGAGCCGCCAGCGCGATGCGCCGCGCTTCCTTGGCGGTGAGGGTTTCGACCATGAACACAGTTGAGCCCGCGCCGACGAGGCGCGCAAGGTGTTGAGACCGCTACCATCAGGCTTGGCGAAGAGGGCGAATGGACCTACCGATGCGGCCGTCGGTTCCAGGGAGCAGAGGTCATGGTCGCGATCGAGACGGGAGATTCCCGCCTGGTGTTCGCCCCCGAGGTCGGCGGCGCGGTGGCCGGCTTCACCGTCGCTGGGCGAGACGTGCTGCGGCCGACGCCGGGCGGATCGACCGACGCCTTGCTGACGGCCTGCTTTCCGCTGGTCCCGTTTTGTAATCGTATCCCCCACGGCCGCTTCCAGTTTCAGGGACGCGAGGTCGTCCTGCCGCCCAACCTCGGGGATCATCCTCATCCGCTGCACGGCCAGGGCTGGCGGCGGCCCTGGTCCGTACAGAGGGCCGAGGGCGGCGAAGCGGTGCTGACCTTTGATCACGCGCCCGGCGACTGGCCGTGGGCGTATCGGGCCGAGCAGCGGTTCGAGCTTCGCGAGGCGGCCTTTCGGGTGACGCTGAGCGTGACCAACACGGGCGACGCGGTGATGCCTGCAGGCCTTGGGTTCCACCCCTATTTTCCCGCGCGGCCCGGCGAGCGCCTGACGGCGGCCCATGACGGGGTCTGGATGATCGACGCCGACGTGTTGCCCACCGTCCACCACGCCGGACCGTGGGGGCCGGATTGGGCGACGGGCGCGCCGGTGGCGGGCCATGACCTGATCGATCATTGCTACACCGGCTGGACTCAGCGCGCGGTGCTCAGCGCGCCGGGCCAGCCCGACACGGTGGTCAGCGCTTCAACGGACTGCGCCTGGCTGCATGTCTATGTGCCTCCCGAAGAGGGCTATTATTGCGTGGAGCCCTGCGCGAGCCGTCCCAATCCCTTCGGCGCGGGGGAGACCGGCATGGCCGCGCTGCGGCCCGGCGAGAGCCGCTCGATCTGGATGGAGATCGCCGCCGGGCGGTGAGCCGCGTCAGACCTAGGGTGTTATGCCCGCCTGGGCCTTCAGGCGGGCGACCATGTCGTTGGACAGGTAGCCGTCGGCCGGGAGTTGCTGGCTCTGTTGCCAGGCGCGCAGGGCGCGGCGCGTGCCGGCGCCGATGACGCCGTCGGCGGGCCCGGGGTTGAAGCCCACGCGCGCCAGCGCGATCTGGGCCGCTATGCGGTCCGACATCGACAGCGGCGTCTCGACCGGCCACGGCGTGACCAGCGGCCCGCCGCCCGCGAACCGATCGGCCAGCAGGCCGATGCCCAGGGCGTAGGACGTCGAGTTGTTGTAGGTCCGGATCGCGAAGTGGTTGGGCAGCGCCAGGAAGGCGGGTCCCGCCGCGCCGGCCGGCAGGATCAGCATGGCCGGCGAAGCGGCGTCCTGAGCGGTCCAGGGCAGGCCGTCGGCGCGTCGAACGCCACGCGCCTCCCACCAGGCCGGAATTTCCCTGGGGCCTTCGGTGACCGAATAGTCGAAGCCGGGGGGCAGGATCACTTCCTTGGCCCAACCCACATTGCGCTTCCATCCGCCGTGGGCGAGCAGGTTGGCGGCGGAGGCCAGAGCGTCGGCGTCCGATCCCCAGATGTCCCGGCGCCCGTCGCCGTCGAAGTCGACGGCGGTGGCGCGATAGCTGGACGGAATGAACTGGGTCTGGCCCATGGCTCCGGCCCAGGACCCCTTCAGTTGGGCGCGCGTCACCTCGCCCGAGTCGATGATCTTCAGGGCGGCGATCAGTTCGCCCTCGGCCCAGGCGCGGCGGCGACCGTCGGCCGCCAGGCTGACCATCGAGCGCACCACGTCGAAATTGCCCTGTAGCTGCCCGAACGCCGACTCCATGGCCCAGACGGCCAGAAGGATGTCGCGCGGCACGCCATATTGCGCCTCGATCGGCGGCAGGAACGCCAACTGCTCGCGCTTGTTACGGCCGATCGCGACCCGGTCATCGCTGATGACGCCCCGGATATAGTCGCCGACCGGCTTGGAGAACTCCGGCTGGCGGCTGTCGAGACTGATCACCTTCGGATCGGGAATCACCCCGCTCAGTTCGCGATCCAGCAGCGCCGGCGACAGCCCGGCGGCGAGGGCCCGGCCGCGGAAATCCTGCATCCAGGTGTCGAAAGCCAGCTCGCCGGCGGGAACAGGCGTCTGCGGCGTAGGCGCCGGAGCGACGGGCGTCTGCGGTTTCGGCGCGGGCGAGGGCGGCGGGCTGATGGCGGTCAGCGGCCCCTGCGGAGACGTATCCGCGCAGCCGGCGAGCAAGAGAACGAGAAAGACGCGACGATCCATGGCCATGCGAGGAAGCTACCGGGGTTCGAGGGAAAGCTTCAATCACAAGCGCGCCAGACGGGTGAAGTTCCCGCCGCGTGGCGCGAAAGGCCCAGGAGCGCATTGACTCACGCCCCCGTCCTGACTATACGCACCGCCTCCGAAACACCCGGACGTTCCGGCCGTCGTCTTGTGCGCGCCCGAACCTCTCCGCTGAGTACAGACAGAGACGGTCATGAAGGTTCGCAGCTCGCTGAAGTCGCTCAAGGGTCGCCACCGCGACTGCAAGATGGTCCGCCGCAAGGGCGTCATCTACATCATCAACAAGACCGACCCGCGCTTCAAGGCCAAGCAAGGCTGATGACGGGCTCGCCTCCCAGAGCCGTGCTCTGGGATGTTGGCAATGTCATCGTGCGCTGGGACCCCCGCGCACTGTATGCGAAGATCTTCGAGGAACCGGCCGATCTCGACCGGTTCCTTTCGCATGTCTGCACCCTGGAATGGCATGTGGCGCATGACCGGGGCGTGTCGTTCGCCGACAACGCCGCGCCGCTGATCGCGCGCTTTCCCGAACATGAGGCCGAAATCCGGGCCTGGGACGACCGTTTCGACGAGATGCTGTCGGGGCCGATCCCCGAGACGGCAGAGGTCATCGACGCGCTGGCGGCGCGCCAGGTTCCTCAGTTCGCTCTGACCAACATGCCGCAATCGAAGTGGCCGGTCGTCCAGGCGATCTCGCCCGCGCACTTCGGCCACTTTCGCGACGCGGTGGTTTCGGGAGACGAAGGGGTGATCAAGCCTGCGCGCCGGATCTACGAGATCGTGCTGGAGCGAACCGGGCTATCCGCACAGGACCTCCTGTTCATCGACGACAGCGTCGCCAATATCGCCGCTGCGGAGGCCCTCGGCTTCCACACCCATCACTTCACCGACCCCGGCGCCCTGCGGGGCGCGGTCGCGGCGCACGGCTTGATCTGACAACGGCTTTCCTCGCCATGGCGTGATGGGGCGGTGACGCCTATCTGGGGGCGAGTAGGATTCGGAGCCTCTCCATGAACATCTCAATGATCGGCCTTGGCGCCATGGGCGCGGCCATGGTCCGCAATCTGCTGGCCAAGGGGATGAAGGTGACGGTGTGGAACCGGTCGCCCGCCATCGTCGAGGCGCTGGTCGCTGAGGGCGCCGTTCCCGCCGCCGACGCCGACGAAGCCTTCAAGGCCGATATCGTGCTTTCCATGCTGGCCCACGACCAGGCGGTGAGGGAGGTGTTGGTTGATAGCGGCGTCCTGGCCCGGGCGCGCAAGGGCGTGGTCCACGTCAACCTCGCCACGATCTCGACCGCCCTGGCCGGCGAGCTCGCCACCCTGCACGCCGAGCTCGGCCTCGGCTATGTCGCCTCTCCGGTGTTCGGGCGCCCGCTCGTCGCCCAGGCCGGGGCGCTGAACGTGCTGGCGTCCGGCGCGCCGGACGCCGTCGCAACGGCCATGCCGGTCTTGGAGCAACTGGCCGCCAAGGTCTGGCCGCTGGGCGAGGACCCCGTCCGCGCCAACGCCCTGAAACTGGCCGGCAACTTCATGATCGTCTCGGCCATCGAGTCGATGGGCGAGGCCGTGGCCCTGGGCGAAGCCTACGGCGTTCCGGCCCCTGAGTTGCTGGACATGCTGAGCAGCACCCTGTTCGCAGCCCCGATCTACAAGATCTACGGCGGCATGATCGCCGAGCGACGCTACAGCCCGCCTGGCTTCGCGGCTGAGCTGGGCCTGAAGGATGTGCGCCTCGTGCTCGACGCCGCTGAGGCCAAGGGCCTTTCGATGCCGCAGGCCGATCTGGCCGAGGCCAGTCTGGAGATGTTGCTCGACGGGGACGACAAGGGGCTCGACCTGGCCGCCCTGGCCGAGATCGCGAGAGGACGTGTGGACGGCCGCTGAATCGCGCTTCCCAGCGGCGCGCCTTCGAACTAGGTTCCGCGCCTCCGATTTCCAGCCTTTTCCGCGAGACCGCCCATGGCCGACGACGCCATTCCCCACACCGACGTCCTGAACTCGACCGCCCAGGGCCAGCTGAAGTCGATCATCGAGCGCGTTGAGCGCCTGGAGGTCGAGAAGGCCGAGATCATGGAGCAGATCAAGGAAGTCTACGCCGAGGCCAAGGGCAACGGCTTCGACGTGAAGGTGCTCAAGAAGGTGGTCCGCATCCGCAAGCAGGACCGCGCCAAGCGCCAGGAAGAAGACGCCATCCTGGATCTCTATCTGTCGGCGATCGGCGAAATCTAGGTTTTTGAGAGTGCGTCGGCGCGCGCGGTCGGGGATACTCCCTGCCGATGCGCGCCAAGCCGCCCGATCCGAAAGAACAGGCCAAGCGGGCCGCGCTGAACGCTCTGAAGCGCGCGCGTCGCGCGGCTGAGAAGTCAGGCGTCGAACTCTCCGAGTGGGAGGGGGAGTTCCTGACCAGCGTCGCCCAGCGGGTCGAGACCTACGGCCGGGCCTTCGCCGATCCCGAAAAGGGCGCGCGCGGCCAGGCCCTGTCAGGCAACCAGGCCATCAAGCTGAAAGAGATCGCCCGCAAGGCCAAGGGCGAGAAGAAGCCGATGAAGCGCGGCAAGGGTTTCCAGCGTCGCGGGCGACCGGAACCTGAACCGGAGGTCCAGGAAGACTGATCGCAATTCGGCCTCGCCGTCAGCCCCGGCTAGAGCCTTTAGCCCGAAATCGGAGTCGATTTTGGGCGTTAAAAAGGCTCTAAATCAAATACTTAGAGCGTGAGAATAGCCGAAACCGGTTCCCACTTTCGGCCTCACGCTCTAGGCTTCACCGTCGCGCGGGCCGGCTTGAGCAGGGCCTTCAGGCGCTGTTCGCGCGACAGCGGGCGCAGGATCAGCGGGCTCATCAGCCCGCTTCCTTCATGTCGACCTCGATCCCCTGCTCGCGAACCTTGCGATAGAGGGTCGAGCGTCCGATGCCGAGGCGCCGGGCGACTTCGCTCATGTGGCCGGCATAGACATCGATGGCGTGCTGGATCAGGTCGCGCTCGATCTCCTCCAGCGTCCGCAGATGGCCGCGATCGTCGAGAATGCGCACGGGCGCTTCGGTCCCGACGGCGGCCGCCATGGCCGCGTGAGTCGCCTGCAGCAGCGCGGCGGGCGGCGGCGCGGGCGGGATCGAGACCGCCTCGATCGGCGCGGCCAGACCTGAGATCGCCGGGAAGTCGAACGGCTGCAGATATGGGGCGTCGGCCAGGACGATGGCGCGATAGACCGTGTTTTCGAGCTGACGGACATTGCCGGGCCAGTCGAAGCTGGTCAGCAGCCGCATCGCCTCGGGCGAGGCACCGATGACGCGCTTGCCTTCCTCGACATTGAAGCGACGGATGAACGCCTCGACGAGCGCAGGGATATCCTCGCGACGTTCGCGCAGGGACGGAGCCTCGATCGGGAAGACGTTCAGGCGGTAGTAGAGGTCCTCGCGGAACCGGCCGGCCGAAACCGCCTGGTGCAGGTCGCGGTTGGTGGCCGACACGATGCGGACGTCGACCTTCAGCGAGCGCTTGGAGCCGATTGGATCGATCTCGCCCTCCTGCAGGGCGCGTAGCAGCTTGACCTGCATGTCCAGCGGCAGTTCGCCCACCTCGTCGAGGAACAGGGTGCCGCCGTCGGCTTCCTTGAACTTGCCCAGGTGCTTGTCGGTGGCGCCGGTGAACGCGCCCTTCTCGTGGCCGAACAGGATCGACTCGACGAGGTTCTCGGGAATGGCGCCGCAGTTCACGGCCACGAACGGCTTGCCGGCGCGATCCGACGAGCCATGCACCGCGCGGGCGATCAATTCCTTGCCAACGCCGCTTTCGCCGGTGATCAGCACGGGGATGCCGCTCTTGGCGGCCCGCTCGCCCATGCGCTTGACCATGGTCATGACCGGCGAGGCGCCGATCAGGTCCGCGAAGGTGGTCTTGCCGCCGGCGCGCTTGGTCAGCCGTTCGACCTCGCCCTTCAGGTCGCCCATCGACAGGGCGTTGCGGATCGACACGGTGATCCGTTCGGGGGAGGCGGGCTTGATGAAGAAGTCGCAGGCGCCGGCCTGCATCGCCTTGACCACGGTGTCGACGCCGCCGCTGGCGGTCAGCACGATCACGGGTTGCTGGAAGCCGCGCGCGCGCAACTCCTTCAGCGTCTCCTGGCCGTTCAGGCCGGGCATGACGAGGTCAAGCAGGATCACATCGGCTGGCGCGCCGGACGTCAGGTGCGCGATCGCCGCGTCACCGCCTTCAGCGTGCGAGACCGCGAACCCGTCGCGCTCGAGCACCGCTTGAATCAACCGACGTTGTGTCGGGTCGTCATCGACGACTAGGACCGTTTTGGTCATTGAAACATCCACCAGAACCGGCCGTGCCCACATGGAGCAGGGCTCTTGTTGGCTCAGAGTGATACAGCTCTCGGGTAAACACCGGCTTTCAGAGAGGTGTCGCGAACCTTAAACATTATAGTTAACAGTGACTTCCCAGCATCGAAGGGTGTGGCCGGCCGCGAAGGCGCCGGAAAGCTCGACCTGATCTCGCGCCGCGACGTCGATCATCGCGCTGGACTTCCACGCCCATGCTGACGGATCGTGGATCAGGGCCTCGCGCGGCGTGCGAGGCCGAGACCCGGGGGGGCGTCATGTTCGTTGGGCACTATGCGGGGGCGTTGGCCGCCAAGGCGATCGAGCCGCGCGCGCCGCTCTGGAGCTATGTGCTGGCCTGTCAGGCCATGGATATCGCCTGGGGCGGCCTGCTCATCGCCGGCGTCGAGAAGGCGTCCGTCGATCACAGCCTGCCGGGCAGCGCCCTGATCCTTTCGCACATGCCCTATACGCATAGTCTGCCGGCGGCGGCGCTTTGGTCCGTCGCCGTGGCGACCGCGCTGGTTCTGCTCTTGAAATTACCCCGGCGGGCGGGCCTGTTCATCGGTCTGGCCGTTCTGTCGCATTGGCTGCTGGATTTTCTGGTCCATCGCCCGGACCTGCCGCTGATCTGGAGCGGACCCAAGGTCGGCCTGGGCCTATGGAACCACGCCGTGCTCGAACAGGCCGTCGAGATGGGCCTGCTGGGGATGGCCGGGGCCGCCTGGGCTTGGCGACGCGGTCAGCAAGGACACGGCTGGGCCGGGGCTGTCGGCTTCCTGGGTTTTCTGCTGGTCTTGCAGGTGGTTCCAATGCTGAAGCCGCTCGCCGGCGACCCGGTCGGCCTGGGCGGTTCGGCGGTCGCCACCTATCTGGCGACATGCCTGGTGGCTGTTTTCGTCGAGCCGCGAACCGGGAAAGCGCGGGTCTAGGGGGCTGGAGCATTGCGCCTGTGGGGGCCGCAGCCCTATCTGCTGCCCTATGAACGCGCCCTTCAAGCCCGACACCCCGCCCGAATGGAATCTCGGCGATCTCTACGCTGGTCGTGACGATCCCCGCATCGAGGTCGATCTGGCCGCCGCCAAGGCCGCCAATGACGAACTGGCCTCGCTGGAGGGCATGTTCCTGGAGGCCCGCAAGGAGCCCCAGCGGCTGGGCGTGCTGCTGGATCGCGGGATCACCCTCTACGAGCAGGCGACCAACGGCCTGTGGGGCGTGGGCGCCTATGCAGGTCTTGCCGCTTCGGTCGCGCGCGACGACCCGGCCTGGGCCAAGTTCGAGGCCGATCTGCGGGCCCGCTCGTCGCAGATCGCCGCCGAAAGCCTGTTCTTCACGCTGGAGCTGAACCAGCTGGAGGACAGCGAGATCGCCAAGGCGCTGGAGGCCCATCCCGAGGCCGCGCGCTGGACGCCGTGGCTGCGCCGCGTGCGTCTGTCGCGGCCGCATGAGCTGTCGCCGGAGCTGGAGCGGTTCATCGTCGACAAGGCTCCGGCCGTCGCCAACTGGGTGCGGCTCTACGACGAAACCCTGGCCAAGCTGACCGCCAAGGTCGGCGACGAGACCCTGACCCTCGCCGAAGCCCTGAACCGCCTGTCGGACCCCAGTGTCGACCGTCGCAAGGCCGCCGCCGATGGCCTGGCCAGCGCCCTGCAAGAGCGCGCCTCGACCCAGGCGCTGGTCTTGAACACCCTGGCCTTCGAAAAGCAGGTCGAGGACCGCTGGCGGCGCTATGAGACGCCCGCGCAGTCGCGCCACCTGGCCAACGAGGTCGACGCCGACGCTGTCGACGCCCTGGAGCAGGCGGTGGTCGAGGCCTATCCGCGCCTGTCGCACCGCTACTACGCGCTGAAGGCCAAGGTCATGGGTGTCGACTCGCTGGACTACTGGGACCGCAACGCCCCGCTGACGGCCGCCGCGCCCCGCGCCTATCGCTGGGACGAGGCCAAGGGCATGGTGCTGGAGAGCTTCCAGGACCTGGCGCCCAAGTTCGCCGACGCCGCCCGGGTCTTCTTCGACAAGCCCTGGATCGACGCGCGGCCCCGTCCGGGCAAGCAGTCGGGGGCCTTCGCCCACCCGGTGACGGCCGACCGCCATCCGTTCGTGTTCATGAACTACATGGGCGAGCGCAGGGATGTCCTGACCCTGGCGCACGAGCTGGGTCACGCCGTTCACCAGACCCTGTGCCAGCCGCTGGGCACGCTGCTCGCCGACACACCGCTGACCCTGGCCGAGACGGCGTCGATCTTCGGCGAAGGTCTGGTGTTCGACCGGCTGCTGGCCGAAGCCACGCCCGAGGACCGCAAGGGCCTCTTGGCCGGCAAGATCGAGGATGGCCTCAACACCGTGGTGCGTCAGATCGCCTTTCACAGGTTCGAACGCCGCTTCCACGAGGCGCGTCAGGACGGCGAGCTGTCGCCCGATCAGATCGGCGCCCTATGGCTGGATGTCATGGGCGAGAGCCTGGGGCCGGCGGTCAAGCTGAACGCTGGCTACGAGCACTACTGGGCCTATGTCAGCCATTTCTGCCACGCGCCGTTCTATGTTTACGCCTATGCCTTCGGGGATCTGCTGGTGCGGGGGCTGATGGAGAAGCGTCGCGAGGATCCGGAGCGGTTTGCGCCGCTTTATGAGCAGTTGCTCGCCGCTGGGGGGACCAAGACCTATGTCGAGGCCCTGGCCCCGTTTGGGCTCAACCCGCGCGAAAAGGCGTTCTGGGCCGCCGGCTGCGCCCAGCTGGAGCGGCTGGTGGATGAGTTTGAAGCCTTGGTGTGAGCGTCCTTCTCCCCTTGCGGGAGAAGGTGGCCGCCGCAGGCGGTCGGATGAGGGGTTTCTCCGACCGTCCGCGCGACCCCTCATCCGTCGCTTCGCGACACCTTCTCCCGCAAGGGGAGAAGGGATTGGAGCGTTGATCTGATGGTGCAAGATCCCGAACGCGACCGCCTCTCCGGCCGCCTCTCACGCTTCGCCAAGGTCGGGGCGGGGCTGTCGGGCGCCGCCGTGTCCTACGGCGCCAACCGGATGTTCGGCGGCGACGAGGCCGACGCGCGCAACGCCAAGGCCCTGAAGGCGGCGCTGGGCGGCTTGAAGGGGCCGCTGATGAAGGCGGCGCAGATGTTCGCCACCGTGCCGGACCTCCTGCCGCCCGAGTTCGCCAAGGAGCTGGCAGAGCTGCAGACCAACGCGCCTGCGATGGGCTGGCCGTTTGTCAGGCGGCGTATGGCGGCCGAGCTTGGCGCTGATTGGCAGGCGCGGTTCGCCAGTTTCGAGCACGAAGCCGTTGCGGCCGCCTCGCTGGGTCAGGTTCACCGCGCCACCACGCACGACGGCCGCGCTCTGGCGGTGAAGCTGCAATACCCGGATATGCAGAGCGCCGTCGAAAGCGATCTTGGCCAGCTACGCGCCCTGATCTCCCTCATCAAGCGCATGGACGGCGCGCTCGACCCGTCCGAGGCCATTGTCGAGATCGGCGACCGCCTGCGCGAGGAGCTGGACTACGCCCGCGAGGCCAAGCTGATGGCGCTGTACGCCAACTTCTTCGCCGACCGCGCGGACATCCGCACCCCATCGCCGGTCCCGGAACTTTCGACCGGACGCCTGCTGTCGATGACCTGGCTGGACGGTCAGGGCCTGCTGGCGTTCAAGGCGGCCCCCCAGGCCGTGCGCGACCGCATCGCCGCCCTGCTGTTCGAGGCCTGGTGGAGCCCCATGACCCATCTGGGGATCATCCATGGCGATCCGCACCTTGGGAACTACACCTTCGCGGGCGAGGGGGCCGCGCACCTGAACCTTCTCGACTTCGGCTGCATCCGCATCTTCCCCCCGAAGTTCGTGGCGGGGGTTGTCAGGCTGTACCGGGCGCTCGCCAATGATGATCGCGCCGAGCAGGTGGAGGCTTATCGCAGCTGGGGCTTCCAGGGGCTCAGCGATCCGCTGGTCGACGCGCTGAATGTCTGGGCGCGGTTCATCTACGGCCCCCTTCTGGACGACCGTGCGCGCACGGTCGCCGACGACGTCCCGCCCGGCGAATACGGTCGGCGCGAGGCCTTCAAGGTGCGCCAGGCTCTCAAGGCCGTCGGCGGCGTGACGATCCCGCGCGAGTTCGTCTTCATGGACCGCGCCGCGATCGGCCTGGGCGCGGCCTTCCTGCACCTGGGCGCCAGCCACAACTGGAAGCAGCTGTTCGAGGCCTCGCTGGAGGGCTTCTCCGAAGAGGCCGTGGCCGCACGCCAGGCCCAGGCGCTGGCGGCAGTGGGGCTGTAGGCGCAGCCGTCCCTAGGGCGCGTGAGGTTTAAGTGTAAGCGGCTAAACCGCTCGAACGCGCCCTAAGTGTATGAAATAGAGCGTATTTATCTGGTTTGGATGATGCCATCTAAACCAGACAGGCTTTAGGGAAGGCTTTCCTTTTTTCAAACGCTTGTTAGCCTGACGTCATGTCCGACGATCTGACAGACGCCCAGACAGCCGCGATTCCGGACGGCTTCTCTCAACTTAATTGGTCGCGGGGCTTTGGTCGCCAGATCGGGCCGCTGTTCGAGCACCGCGAGGGGCCGGGTCAGGCGCGCCTGGCGTTTCGGGTCGAGGAGCACCACACCAACGGCCTGGGCAATTGCCATGGCGGCATGCTGATGAGCTTCGCCGACATGGCTTGGGGGCGGATCATCTCGCTGCAGAAGTCCTACAGCTGGGTCACCGTACGCTTGATGTGCGACTTTCTCTCGGGCGCCAAGCTGGGCGACTGGGTGGAAGGCGAAGGGGAGTTGATCGGCGAAGAGGACTTGCTGTTCACGGTTCGCGGCAGGATCTGGGCGGGCGACCGGACGCTGATCACCGGCACAGGCGTCTTCAAGGCGCTGAGCCCGCGAAAGCCGCGACCCGGCGAACTGGCTTACAAGGAACAGGCGTAACCGATGGCCGACGATCAATCTGCGCCCGCGTCGCTGCTGGCGCCGTTCCACGGCGCGCCGCCGCCCGCGCCCGCTTGGTTCGACGCCGCGATCGCCGAGACGCCCGAGCGCGCGATGATTGCTGTCGAGGGTGCGAACATTGAGCTTCTCACGTGGGGCGAGGTGGGCAAGCCGGGCCTCCTGCTGCTGCATGGCAACGGCGCCCACGCCGATTGGTGGAGCTTCATCGCGCCCTTCTTCTCCAAGGACTGGCGCGTGGCGGCGATCTCCTGGTCGGGGATGGGCGGCAGCGACTGGCGCCCGGCCTACAGCGCCGAACTGTTCGCGACGGAGATCTTCGCAGCGGTGGAGGCGGCCGGCCTGGAGGCGGGCGGCGTCAAGCCGATCGTCGTCGGCCATTCGTTCGGCGGGTTCCCGACGCTCTACTGCGCCGCCCGCCATGCGGACCGGCTGCGCGGGGCGATCCTGCTCGACACCACCATTCAACCGCCCGAAAAGCGCTGGAAAGGGCCGCCGCCCCGATCAGGCAAGGGCGCGCCGGTCTATGCGACGCTGGAAGAGGCGCTGACCCGCTTCCGGCTGGCGCCGCCCCAGCCGTGCGACAACCTCTACATCGCCGATTTTATCGCCCGGCGCTCGCTGAAGGAAACCGCCGAGGGCTGGACCTGGAAGTTCGATCCGGACCTCTGGCGGAACTTCAAGATGCCGGATCTGGGGGATTTGCTGCCCCAGATCGCCTGTCCGACCGCGCTGGCGTGGGGTGAGCGCTCGAACCTGATGACCGATGAGACGCTAAACTACATGGTCGGACGGATGCCCTCCAGGGTCCTGAAGCTCGCCATTCCCGACGCCGATCACCACGTGATGGTTGATCAGCCCCTGGCCTGTGTCGCCGGGCTGCGCGGACTGCTGTCAAACTGGCCCTGACCGGCCGCCCTAGGTGACAACCTCCGCGGCGCTCGCTAATCGGCGGGACCCCCTCGCCGAGAGACGACCGTCTTGCCCGCAGAGAAGTCCCCAGGCTCCGTCCTCGTCTACGCGCCGGATCGCGGCATCGGCGACCTGATGTGGCACCTGCCGACGATCCGAGCCATCGCCGCGACCACGCCCGAAGGCCAGGTGGTGCTGGTCGCGCGGCCGTCGAGCCGGGCCTCCGAGGTCCTCAAGGTCGAGCCGTCGGTGGCGCGGGTGGTCTACGCCCCCCACTACAAGGATCGCCTGAAGGGCGTGCGCGAGACTCTGGACTTCTACCGGATCTGTCGGGCGGAGGCGCCGCGCGCGGTGTGGATTCTTGAAAAGATCGACCGCCCCGCCATCGCCGCAGCCCTGGCGGGCGTGCCGGAGCGACGAGGCTTTGGCTTGGGCCATGGTCAGGTGCGTTTCCTGACGACCGGACCCTTCCTGCCTAAGACGATGCGCCCGGCCCACAGGATCGAGAAGCTGGACGCCTTCGAACGGGCGCACGGTCTTGTCGTCGCCAGCCGCGAGCCCGCGCTCCGGCTGGATCCCGAGGCGGTGGCGACGGTGCGGACCCGTTTCGCCGATCGGCCCGGCCCCTGGCTCTGCCTGGGGATCGGCGCCAGCGAGCCCGCGCGGACCTGGCCGGCCGAGCGTTTCGCGCAGGCCGCCCGGCGACTCGCCGATCTGTTCGGCACGGTGTTCTGGGTCGGCGGTCCGCACGAGGCTGGGATCGCCAGGGCTGCGATCGGTGACTTGCCGGGCAATGTTGTGGCCTGCGACCTGCCGCTGGACCAGTCGGCGGCGCTGATCTCGCTGGCGGCCGGGTTCCTCGGCAACGACTCGGGCGCGCTGAATGTCGCCGCCGCCGTCGGCACGCCCTGCGTCGGATTGATGGGCACGGCGCCCGTGCCGGCCTATTCGCGCTGGCTGTCGCGCCTGGATGGCGGGCAGGGCCGCATTTCGGATATTACGGTCGATGAAGCGGTCGCGGCGGTCCGTGCGCGCTTCGTGGCCGAGCGCTGGGGCGATGCGCGCGCTTGAGCCTTCGTCGCCCGCGTTGTATCGGGCGAACTCGGTTTCTTCTTTTCTCCTGAGGACGACACATGGCCGGCGACTATCACCGCGGTGAAATGGACATCCACGAGCAAGCCGCCACCTACGCGGCGTTCGGTAAACTGACGAAGTGGGGTTCGCTGGCCGTCGCGGTCCTGCTGCTCTTCATCACCCTGCTGTTCTGCACGCCGGCCGGCTTCATTGGTAGCGCTATCGCCTCGGTCGTCCTCCTGGTGGCGGGTGTGCTGCTCCTGAAGGAAAAGCCCGGCTCGAGCCATTGACACCGGTGGCCATCGGTAGAATTTTTCCCTGACCTCCACGTCATGCCTCGACAAGAGGCAAGACTATCCCCTACAGAGCCCCTCATGCTGGTGAGGTAACACCGCTCTGGGGAGGGGAATGCCGATGGCCGTCATCGCCGTCACGAAAGAAACCCGCGCCAACGAAACGCGGGTCGCGGCCACGCCTGAAACCGTCAAGAAGCTCGGCGCCGCCGGCTTCTCGGTGGTGATTGAGGCGGGTGCCGGGACGGCCGCGTCCTATCCGGACGCCGACTACGAGGCCGCCGGCGCCAAGATCGCCAAGACGGCCAAGGACGCCCTGAACGACGCCGACATCCTGTTCAAGGTGCGCGCGCCTGAGTCGTCCGAGATCGCGGCGCTGAAAAAGGGCGCGATCGTCGCTGCGGCGCTGAATCCGTATCAGGACAAGGAAACGCTGGACGCCCTGGCCAAGGCGGGCGCGACGGCGATCGCCATGGAGTTCATCCCGCGCATCACGCGTGCGCAGGTGATGGACATGCTGTCCTCTCAAGCCAACCTCGCCGGCTACCGCGCCGTGATCGAGGGGGCCGAAGCCTATGGCAAGGCCCTGCCGATGATGATGACCGCTGCGGGCACCGTCGCTGCGGCCAAGGTCTTCATCATGGGCGTGGGCGTCGCTGGCCTGCAGGCCATCGCGACGGCTCGCCGTCTGGGCGCGGTCGTGACCGCCACCGACGTGCGTCCGGCCACCAAGGAGCAGGTCGAGTCGCTGGGCGCCAAGTTCCTGGCCGTCGAGGACGAGGAGTTCAAGAACGCCCAGACCGCCGGCGGCTACGCCAAGGAGATGTCCAAGGAGTACCAGGCCAAGCAGGCAGAACTGGTCTCCAGCCACATCGCCAAGCAGGACATCGTCATCACGACGGCCCTGATCCCGGGGCGTCCCGCGCCGAAGCTGGTCAGCGCCGCGCAGGTCGCCTCGATGAAGCCGGGCTCGATCCTGGTCGACTTGGCGATCGAGCAGGGCGGCAATGTCGAGGGCGCCAAGCTCAACGAGACGGTCGTCACCGCCAACGGCGCCAAGATCCTCGGTCACGCCAACCTGCCGGGTCGGATCGCCGCCGACGCCAGCGCGCTCTACGCCCGCAATCTGCTGGCCCTCTCCTCGCTGTTCATGACCAAGGAGGGCGCCTTCGCCCCCAACTTCGAGGACGAGATCCTGCAGGCCGCCGTCGTCACCCGTGACGGGGCGATCGTCCACCCGAACCTGAAGACCGCCTAACTCCAGAATCGAAAGGGAGGCTCCCATGGAAGCCGTCGACCCCACCGTGTTCCGTCTGGCGATCTTCGTGCTCGCCATCTTTGTCGGCTACTACGTCGTCTGGAGCGTGACACCCGCGCTGCACACGCCGCTGATGGCCGTCACCAACGCCATCTCGTCGGTGATTATCGTCGGCGCCCTGCTGGCCGCAGCGGCTCATGGCGCCAATTCCGACCTGGCCGGCGGCGCCGTCGCCGGCTCGACCTGGATCTCCAAGGGGGCCGGCGCCATCGCTGCGGCCTTCGCGGCGGTCAACATCTTCGGCGGCTTCTTGGTCACCCAGCGCATGCTGGCGATGTACAAGAAGAAAGAGAAGAAGTGAGCGGGCGAGAGCAGGGGGAACCAGTCCAATGAACGCCAATCTCGCCGCCATCCTGTACCTCGTCTCAGGGGTGCTCTTCATTCTCGCGCTGCGCGGCCTGTCCAGCCCCGTGACCAGCCAGGCGGGTAACCGCAACGGCATGATCGGCATGGCCATCGCCGTGGGGACCACCCTGGCCACGCTCTGGAGCCAGGGCGCTCTGGACGTGGTGACCCTGGGCCTGATCCTCGGCGGCGTCGCCGTCGGGGGCGCGGTAGGGGCCGTGATCGCCCGCAAGGTCGCCATGACCTCGATGCCGCAGCTGGTCGCCGCCTTCCACTCGCTGGTCGGCATGGCCGCCTGTCTGGTGGCGGTGGCCGCCATCTACACGCCCGGCGCCTACGGCATCGTCGGCGAGGACGGCGCCATCCACCTCAACAGCCTGATCGAGCTGTCGCTGGGCCTGGCCATCGGCGCCATCACCTTCACCGGTTCGGTCATCGCCTTCGCCAAGCTGAACGGCAACATGGGCGGCGCGCCGATCCTTTTGCCGGCCCGTCACCTGCTCAACATCCTCATCGCGGCCGCCATCGTGGCCCTGATCGTGGTGCTGGTCGCCAGCGGCGGTTCGGCGATCTGGGCCTTCTGGGGCATCTTCGCCCTGAGCCTGCTGATCGGCGTCACCCTGATCATCCCGATCGGCGGGGCGGACATGCCGGTCGTGGTGTCGATGCTGAACAGCTATTCCGGCTGGGCGGCGGCGGCGCTGGGCTTCACGCTCGAGAACACCACCCTGATCATCACCGGCGCGCTCGTCGGCTCGTCGGGCGCGATCCTGTCCTACATCATGTGCAAGGGCATGAACCGCTCGTTCGTGTCGGTGATCCTGGGCGGCTTCGGCGCCGACGCGGCGGCGGCCGGTCCTGGCGGCAAGGTCGAGACCCGTCCCGTCAAGCAGGGCTCGGCCGACGACGCGGCCTTCATCATGAAGAACGCATCGAAGGTCATCATCGTCCCGGGCTACGGCATGGCCGTCTCCCAGGCCCAGCATGCTCTGCGCGAAATGGCCGACAAGCTGAAGGAGGAGGGCGTCGAGGTGAAGTACGCCATCCACCCCGTCGCCGGCCGGATGCCGGGCCACATGAACGTGCTGCTGGCCGAAGCCAACGTGCCCTATGACGAGGTCTTCGAGCTGGAGGACATCAACAGCGAGTTCTCGACGGCGGACGTCGCCTTCGTGATCGGCGCCAACGACGTCACCAACCCGGCGGCCAAGACCGACCCGACCAGCGCCATCTTCGGCATGCCGATCCTGGACGTGGAAAAGGCGCGCACGGTGCTGTTTGTGAAGCGCGGCATGGCCTCGGGTTACGCCGGCGTCGAGAACGAGCTGTTCTTCCGCGACAACACGATGATGCTGTTCGGCGACGCCAAGAAGATGGTCGAGGGCATCCTCAAGGGACTCTGATCCCAGGTCATCGGAACGACGAAGGCCCCGGCGACGCCGCCGGGGCCTTTTTCGTGTCTAAAGCAAAGGCCTCAGGGTTACCTGAGGCCTCTGTCGCGGGGTGGTGTGGGGGAGTGTGGCGTCGGTCTTGGCGATCACTGAGCCGCCATCTCAACCGCCATGGCGCGCTTGGCTTGAACCAGGGCTTGGCGTTGGGGCGTCGACAGTTGGCGCTGGGCTTCGCGATGGACTTCCATCTTGCACTGGCCGAACGACATATTGAGGTCGTTGTTGCGGAGCTTGGCGCGGCAGAGCGCCGTGCCGGCCTGGTCGACGCGCGCCTTGAACACCGAGGCCTGGGCCGGGTTCGACAGGTTCAGGTCGGACACCACGATGGTCACGCTCGGGTCACGCTCGGCGGCGTTGGCGGCTTGGGTCAGGCCCAGGATCGGCACGGCGGCCAGGCTCAGGGTGGCGACGGTGGTCAGGCTCATGATGAACTTGCGCATTTGAAGTATCCCTCTGGTTGGGCGCTTTTCCGTGCGCCGATGAATATTGAATACCTGCGAGGGTGCTCGAAGTCCCGTTACGTCTCAGTCATGACGTGTAATTAAGAGAATTACGGCTCTTTAATATTATAAAATAGCTGTAATGTTCTGTGTGTAGTTGAGACTGCTGGGGTGGCGGCGCCAACACGGTTCGCAAATGGTTAAGTTGCGCCCCGTTTTCGCCCCATGCGACATTCATACACGCCGCCGATTCACCATCCCGAAAGGTCAAGCATGAGAGCAAGATCGCCCAGACGCGGTCCTCTCGACTGACCGAACGTCGAAGAGGAAGCGGTTTTGGTCTCCAGGAGCTTGGCTCTCTCGCCTCAGCACTTGCGCGTGGCGTTGTTCTCGATGCTGGGCGTCGCCGCGATGGCGGGTGCGCTGAACGGCGCCGTCGCCATGGGCGAGTGGGTGGCGCGCGCGCCGTTGAGCCAGACGCCCCCCGCGCCCGCTCAGCCCGCGCCCGAGCTGGAGCCTGAGGTCCAGGCGCCGCCGCCGGCCTTTGTCTTTGACGCCCCGCTCCCTGGCCGGGTCATCAACTCGCCGTTCGGCTTGCGGCAGCTTCCGTGGGAAGAAAGCGGCCGGCTGCATCAGGGCGTCGATATCGCCGCGCCCGCCGGCGCGGCGGTGAAGGTCGCGGCCGACGGGGTGGTCAAGACGACCGGCGTCAGCGCCACCTATGGCCGCTACGTCCTCGTCGTCCACAAGGGCGGCCTTTCGACAATGTACGCGCACCTGGCGCGGCCTGCGCAAGGCGTGAAGCGCGGCGCCTATCTTCGTCGAGGTCAGACCTTGGCCTTCGTCGGTAATTCGGGCCGCTCATCGGGCTCGCATCTCCATTTCGAGATCCGCAAGGGCGACAAGCCGCTCAATCCCAGCTTCTTCATGGGGCGCTCCTTCGCCGAGGCCGATGACCTGCCGTTGCGTGCGGCTGGCCGCGTGTCGCGAAAGGTCCACAAGGCGACGGTGTCGCGTTGGCCCCCGGGTGTGGCGAAGTCCGCCAAGGGGCAGGTTCAACTGGCGCGTCTGAAGAACGGACGTGTCCGGGCCACGCTTCCCGTGGCCACGGTTCCGGCGCCGGCCGCTTCGACGGGCTCAAGTTCGACCGACGCGGCGATTTAAGGTCGAAACTGATATCGCCGGTCTCGACCGTTCGCGAACCGCCACTACATTGGACGCCATGATCCAGTTTTTCGGTCGGGGCGCGGCGGTCCTTGCTCTTGTCCTTGTGTTCTACATCGCCGCAGGCGGCCTGATGAGCGCGACCGGAGCGCCGAAGCTGCGCGGCCAGATGGTCGAGATCGAGCCCGGGCGCGCCTTGCGTCTGGTCTGCGAAGGGCCCAGCAGCGATCGTCCCGTCGTCTGGCTGGAAGCGGGGGCCTTCGGCTTCGCCGCCGACTGGGGCGCCACCCAGGCGGCGCTGACAGAGGCGGGCTGGCGCTCTTGCGCCTATGATCGGGCGGGCATGGGCTTTTCACCGAAGGGACCGAGCCCGCGCGACGGCCTCGCGATCGTTTCGGATTTCGAGAAGCTGGTCGCCGCGTCCGGCGAGCCGGGTCCCTACATTCTGGTCGGCCATTCGATGGCGGGGCTACGCTTGAGGGCGTTCTCGGGCCGCAATCCCGACAAGGTCGCCGGCCTGGTCCTCGTCGACGCGGCGACGCCCGAGGCCGCTTTGAACCCCTCGATGCAGGGCTTCATCAAGACCTTCGCCCGCGTGTCGAAGTGGGCCGCCGTCGGCGCCTCGCTGGGGCTCTACAAGCCGCTGATCCATACGCGCCTGGGCGACAAGATCGATCTGCCGCCCCCGGCCAAGGCCGAGAAGGGCTGGGCGTTCGCCAACGGCCAGCACAACCGCACCTCGGCGGAAGAGGTGGGGCTGTGGGCCGAGGCCTCGGCTCAGGCCGCCGCCGAGCCGCCGTTCGATCCCAAGTGGCCGCTGGCGGTGGTGACGGCCGGCCCGGTGGCGGGACGCGAGCTACGCAAGGAGATGCAGGCCGCCCCAGCGCGTCGCTCCGAGCACGGCTATGTCGACCATGTCGAAGCGGCGACCCATACCTTGCTGATCGGCCGCCGCTTCGCCGACCACATCGTACGCGCGGTGGCCTTCGTGGCCGACGCTCGCCAAAAGGGCTGATACAACCAGAGCGCAGGATCGATTCGGAGAGCCGTCTCATGGTCAACGCCGTCACCCTGGAAGGGGTCTGCAAGACCTATGACGACTTCCACGCCGTGCGCGACGTCAGCTTCGAGGTTCCCGCCGGCCGGATCACGGGCTTCCTTGGCCCCAATGGCGCGGGGAAGACCTCCACGCTTCGCATGATCCTGGGCCTGCTGCCGCCGACCGCCGGGCGCATATCGGTGCTCGGCGCGGACGACGCGACCAAGGTCCGTGACCGGATCGGCTTCCTCCCCGAAGAGCGCGGCCTCTACAAGCGCATGACGCCGGTCGACGCCATCGCCTTCTTCGCCGGCCTGAAGGGCGTGCCGGAGGCGGAGGGGCGCAAGCGGGCTCAGGTGCTGTTGGAGGCCCAAGGCCTGGGCTTTGCGATGAAGCGGCCGATCAAGGACCTTTCCAAGGGGATGGCCCAGAAGGTTCAGCTCCTGTCCGCCTTGGCGCACGAGCCTGAACTGGTCGTGCTGGACGAGCCGTTCTCCGGTCTGGACCCGGTTAATCAGCAGGCGCTGGAGACGATGATCCGCGAGATCGCGGCGCGCGGGGCCACCGTGCTGTTCTCCACCCACGTAATGCAGCACGCCGAGCGGCTCTGCGACAAGGTCGTCTTGATGGCCCGCGGCCGCAAGGTGTTCGACGGCGACGTCGCCACCGCGCGTTGCGCCGCGCCGCGCGCGCTGGTTCTGGAAGGTGATCTCCTGGCCGAGGAGGTCGCCGCCCTGCCGGGTCTTGGCGAGATCACGTCCGAACCTCTGCCCGAAGGCGGCTGGCGCCATGTGGCGCGCTTGCCTGAGATCGGAACCGGACAGGACGCCCTGAAGGCGGCGTTCGCGCGGGATCTGTCTTTGCGACGGTTCGAGCTCAAGGAGCCCAGCCTGCATGACGCCTTCATCGTTCTGACCGGAGGCCAGGCATGAGCCGTCTGCTGAAGATCGCGCGCCGGGAGTACCTGGCCTATGTCCGCACGGTCGGCTTCTGGCTGTCGATCATCGCCTTGCCGCTGGTGATGGGGATCAGCAGTTCGGCTCCGCTGATGATGATGAAATCGGCCAAGCCCGAGCGCCTGGCGATCATCGATCTGACCGGTCAGGGCTTCGCGCCCGCCATCGCCAAGGCCATGGCCGAGGATCAGGATCGCGCGACCGCGAGAGCTCTGCGCGCGGCGGCGCTGTCATCGGCGGGTCCCGAGGCGCAGGAGGCCGTCCGCAAGGCCCAGCTCCAAGGCGGCGACGCCGCCGGACGCGAAGCCCTGGCGCGCTTCAACCCCACGGCCGCCGCGCGCTTCAAGCCGCCCAAGGTCGACGCTGTCGTCCTACCTGCGCCGCCGGAGGCGCGAGCCGCCAGGACGCCCGCCGAAGCCGGGGCCATCGCGCGCCGCGAGGTCGGCGAGAAGCGCCTCGACTCGATGTTGATCGTCAGCGGGCGCGATACCGACGTGACCCTGGATCTCTGGAGCCGCAACCTCGCCGCGCCCGTGCTGGAAAGCGATCTGCGTCAGACGGTCACCGAGATCATGCGCGAGCGGGCCTTGGCCCGGGCGGGGGTTTCGCAGGAGACCCTGAGCAAGGCCGATGCTCTGAAGCCGGCCTTCAACAGCCTGTCGCCCAAGGCCGCTTCCGGCGCCAAGGTGGCGCTGCGCGATCGCCTGCCGACCTACGTGGGCCTCGCAGCGGGCTTCCTGCTGTGGTCGATGGTGATGACCGGCGCCAGCATCCTGCTCAACAGCGTGATCGAGGAGAAGTCGAGCAAGATCCTCGAGGTCCTGCTGTCGTCCGCCTCGGTCCCGGAGATCATGGGCGGCAAGATCCTCGGCGTCGCGGGCCTGACCCTGACGGTGATGGGCGTCTGGGCCATGGCCGGCTGGGTGGCCTTGATCAACTTCGCGCCGGGCCTGGCGGGTGATCTCGCCGCCGTGCTGCTGGGCAAGGGCCTGGTGTTCTACTTCGGGGCCTATCTGGTGGGAGGCTATCTGATGTACGCGGCCTTGTTCGCGGGCGTCGGGGCCTTCTGCGAGACCCAGCGTGACGCGCAGACCCTGCTGGGGCCGATCATCCTGGTGATGTCGATCCCGATCATCTTCATGAGCCAGGCGATCCGTTCGCCCGACTCGCCGATTCTCTCGACCCTGTCGTGGATCCCGCCCTTCACGCCGTTCCTGATGCCCGTGCGCATCGCCAGCGATCCGCCGCTCATGCAGGTGGTGGGGACGACGATTCTGATGGCGGTGACGACGGTGGCCCTGGTGGCGTTTTCGACCCGGGCGTTCCACGTCGGCGCTCTGGCGACGGGCAAGATCGACCTGAAGACCCTGATCGGCCGGATCGTCCGCAAGCAGGCCGCCTAGAGCGTGACGCCGAACCTGGGAATCGGTTTCGGCGCGAGTCACGCTCGAAATGTTTGACTTAGAGCCTCGCTAGCCCGAGGCCGAAACGATCCCTAAGCCGAAATGACCCCAGAGCCGAAACAACAAAGGCCGCGCGGATCACCGCGCGGCCTTCGAAATCTTCAGCGATGCGAAGAGAAGCGGGTCTTACCGGCCCGGCTTCTTCGGCATCGGCAGCAGGCCTTCGCGCTGGGCGCGCTTGCGGGCCAGCTTGCGCGCGCGACGGACGGCTTCGGCCTTTTGGCGCGCGCGCTTTTCCGACGGCTTTTCATAGTGCACGTGCCGCTTCATTTCGCGGAACGAGCCTTCGCGTTGCATCTTCTTCTTCAGGGCCTTGAGCGCCTGATCGACGTTGTTGTCGCGGACGAAAATCTGGACCAGGGGTATCTCTCCATTCGACAGCCCGACCAAAATTCCCAAGTCCCTCTTGAGGGGCCGGGCGGGCGAATAAAACCAGTGCCCCGGAAGGGGTGCTTCCAGGCGATGAGGCGGGGCTGATAGCAGAGCCAACGGCGGCTGTCCATGCGCGACGCGGCTTAAACCACGGTGTAGACTCGGATTCATGAGCGAAACCGTCGACACCTCCGGCCAAGCTTCCGATCAAGCTGGCCTGAACTGGGCCGATCAGGCCGAACAGCGCGTTCTGGACGAGGCCCTGCGTCTCGCGCCCAAAACCGGCTGGAACAGCGGACTCGTCAGCCGCGCGCTGGCGGCGGCCGGACTTTCGGACGCCGAGGGGCAGTTGCTGCTTCCGGAAGGGCAGCGAGACCTCGCCGCCCTGCTGTCGCGACGCCATGACGCGGCGGCGCTGGCGCGTCTGCAGGCCTTCGATGTCGCCGCGCTGAAGATCCGCCAGCGAATCCGCGAGGGCGTGGTCGCCCGACTCGACGCGGCGCAGGAAAACGCCGACGTTCTGCGCCCGCTGGCGACCTTCCTGGCGTTTCCGACCAATCTGGCGCTGGCCTTGAGGCTCACCTGGGAGTCGGCCGATGCGATCTGGCGCTGGGCCGGCGACACGGCCACCGACGAGAACCACTATTCCAAGCGGGCGATCCTGTCGGGAATCTTGATCTCGACCCTGGCGGTCGACATGGCGTCGGGCCGCGTGTCGGCGCTGTCGCATCTGGACGCGCGGATCGACAACGTGATGGCCTTCGAGAAATGGAAGGCGGGTCTGAAGCCGATGGACCTGGCCAGCGAGATGGTCTCTGCGCTGGCCCGGATGCGGTTCGGCAAGTAGGCGAGGGGGGCTTAGCCCCCGAACGCGGCGGTCAGGCGATCGAGATGGGCCTGCACGGGGCGCGGGGCTTCTTCGTTGGGGGCTTCCACGTACATGCGGCGGTCCAGATGGCGGACGCGCTCGTAGAGGCGCTCTGAGCGCTGCAGCAGGTTCATCAGGCCAAAGGGCAGTTCCTCGACGGCCGGCGCATCGCCAGGAGCTTCCTCACCCAGGCGATAGGCTTCGGCGCAGGCGGCCTCAGGCGGCATCTCGCCTTCGCGGACGGCGCGCTGCACCAGAAGCCACGACGCCACCTGCATCAGGCGTGTGGTCAGGCGCATGCTTTCGGCGGCGTAGCCGAGGGCGGCGTTGCGGGACAGAATTTTGCTGTCATGGCGCCCGGCGCCGTCGAGATAGGCGGCGGTCTCTTCGACCAGCTGCATGCCTTCCTCGAACGTCCGGTCGAACAGTTCCGATCGCGCGAAATCCTGGATCACTCCAGCGCGCCAAGGCGTGTCCGCGAACGCGTTCACTTCGGTCATAGCTACTCAATGCCCCTTCGAAAGGCCGCGAGAACGTCTCGCCTGACGACCGAACTGCAACGCCCGTGCCAGAGCCAACCGTCCCGTTTCGCGACCCGCCCCTTTCGAACCGACCTAAAACCTCTGAAGGCGGAACACCGCCTTAAGCCGCCAGTAACCTCACCGAAACCTTAAAGGAACCGTTAGTCCAGGCGACCAAACAGCGCATTGGCCGCGTCACGACCGGCCTTTTTCTTGGCCAGCTGGGCCTTGGTGCGCTCGATTTCCGCCTGCAGCGCGGCGATGCGCTCCTCCAGTTCCGAGACGCCGTAGACCTCCAGGTCCTCGTGGGTCGTCTCGTTCAAGGCGCGTCCGCTGAAGGCGCGGGGTTCCGCAGGCTCCTCGAACATCGGCTTTTCTCCCTTTTCCGTCAGACATCTGACGCCTACCTAGGCCGCAAGGCAAGCACCACGAAGGAGCCCGGCATGGCTGAGATGATGACCGCGATCGCGATCGAAGGCGGCAAGGGGCCGGCGCAAGCGCTGCACGCCACCGAGGCCCTGCGTCCCGCGCCGGGACCCGGCGAGATCCTGATCAAGGTGGCGGCGGCCGGCGTGAACCGTCCCGACCTGCTGCAGCGCATGGGCTTTTACCCGCCGCCGCCGGGCGCGCCCGCGACCCTGGGGCTGGAGGTGGCCGGCGAGGTCGTGGTGGGCGCGGGCCGCTGGAAGGCCGGCGACAAGGTCTGCGCCCTGCTGGGCGGGGGCGGCTACGCCGAGTACGCGGTGGTGGACGCGCGCCACGCCCTGCCGATCCCCGGCGATCTCGATCTGATCCACGCGGCGGCTCTGCCCGAGACCGTGTTCACCGTCTTCGCCAACGTGTTCGAGCATGGCGCGCTGAAGGCGGGCGAGACGCTGCTGGTTCACGGTGGAACGTCCGGAATCGGAACAACGGCGATCGCCATGGCCAAGGCCGCCGGCGCCAAGGTCATCGCCACGGGGCGCGGCGCAGACAAGAAGGCCAAGGCGCTTGAGCTGGGCGCCGACATCGCCGTCGACACCAAGGCCGAGGACTTCGCCGAGATCGTCAAGGCCGCCGGCGGCGCGGATGTCGTGCTCGACATGGTCGGCGCCAGCTATTTCGACAAGAACCTCGACGCCCTGAACACCGGCGGCCGCATCGTCTACATCGCCAGCCTTGGCGGCTCGACGCTGGAGGTCCCGGTGATGAAGATCATGCAGAAGCGGGCGGTGATCAGCGGCTCGACCCTGCGCCCCCGCTCGGCCGACGAGAAGGCGCGCCTAGCCGCCGAGGTCGAGGGCGTCGCCTGGCCGTGGGTGGCGGCGGGCCAGCTGAAGCCGATCGTCGACGCGACCTTCCCGCTGGCCGAGGCGGCCCAGGCGCATGCGCACCTCGAGGCTGGGGAGCATGTGGGCAAGGTGGTGCTGGTGGTGTGAAGTAATGGCCGCCTGGCTTTGAGCGCCGGGGGCGGCGTCTCTGCTTGTCCCCCGTTCCCTTTTCGCGAGAACCGGATTATAGCGTTCATCCACATCCCGCCCGGCCGAAAGGCCGGGCGCCGTCATTTCTGGAGGACCGCATGTCCGACATCCTGATGCCCAAGGCGACCGCCGTCTGGTTGGTGGACAACACTTCGCTCAGCTTCGAGCAGATCGCCGATTTCTGCGGCCTGCACCCGCTGGAAGTGCGCGGCATCGCCGACGGTGAAGTGGCGCGCGACATCCGCGGCGCCGATCCGATCGGCAACGGCCAGCTGAACCGCGAGGAGCTGGACCGCGCTCAGGCGAACCCCGACTACCGCATGAAGGCGCTGGTCAGCCGCCACGCCGAATTGCTGAAGCCGCAGAAGAAGGCTCCGCGCTATACGCCGGTGTCGCGCCGTCAGGACCGTCCGGACGCCATCGCCTGGTTCCTGCGCCACCACCCCGAAGTGACCGACGCCCAGATCTCCAAGATCCTCGGCACCACCAAGGCCACCATCGAGCAGGTCCGCGCGCGCACGCACTGGAACGCCGCCAACATCAAGCCGGTCGATCCGGTGACCCTGGGCCTGGTGGGCCAGCTGGAGCTGGACGCCCTGGTCAAGAAGGCCGCCGAGAAGAAGGCCAAGGACGACCTCAAGAAGGGCATCGTTCCGGAAGACCCGACCCTGCGTCCGGCTTCGGAAGCCGGCCAGTTCGAGCCCGAGGTCGAGGAAGAGGAAGAAGACTTCCGCGCGCCGCGTGGCGACCTCAAGGCCGAGGACGTGTTCGGCAAGTCCACCGGCTATGTCGATGAGGAAGACGAGGACTAAGCCTCCGCGCCTCGCAGAAAAAGCAGAGGCCCCGTTCCTTGCCGGAGCGGGGCCTCTCGTTTTTCGGCTGCCTTTAGCAGCTAGTGCATTCGGGCCTTGAGGCCCTCGATCTCTTCCTTCAGCCGCAGTTTCTGCCGCTTAAGCTCCCTGAGCGCCGTTCCGTCGCTACCGGGTCGATTGGTCTCCTCCTGGATCTTGCGGTCAAGGTTCTCGTGACGGGACCCAAGCTCGCGGATATGGGATTCGATGGCCATGGCTCTCGGCTCCTTGCTGTTGGAAACCAAAGTGAACACCCGCTGCGCGGCGCTGTCAGATCACATATGATTGCAATCGGCCCCGCTTGACGTGGCGCGGCTTGCTCCCATGACGGACAAAAATTCACCATGTCGGACGGTTCGAAAAACGCTGATCGCTCCCGCCTCGTGATCGGCATAACGGGCGCTTCCGGCGTCGCCTATGGCCTGCGTGCGCTGGACGCCTGCCGGGATCTGGGCGTCGAGAGCCACCTTGTCATGTCCAAGTCCGCCGCCCTGACCCTGGCCCAGGAGACGGGCCTTTCGGTCTCCGACGTCAACGCCAAGGCCGACGTCGTCCATCGCGCCGCCGATGTCGGGGCGTCGATCGCCTCGGGCTCGTTTCGCACGCTGGGCATGCTGATCGCGCCCTGTTCGGTCCGTACGATGAGCGAAATCGCCACCGGCGTAACGTCTTCGCTGATGACCCGCGCGGCCGATGTCGTGCTGAAGGAGCGCCGGACCCTGGTGCTGATGGTGCGCGAGACGCCGTTCCATCTTGGCCATCTGCGCACCATGACCAGCCTGGCCGAGATGGGCGCGGTGATCGCGCCTCCGCTGCCAGCGCTCTACGCCAAGCCCGCCTCGATCGCGGAAATGGTCGATCAGTCGGTGGGGCGCGTCCTCGACCTTTTCGGCCTGGCCTGGCGCCCGGTGAAGCGTTGGGGCGAAGACCTGGAAACGATCACCGGCAAGGCGGAAGGTTAACGCGATGGGCGCGACACTCGGACTTTGGGACTGGGCGCTGCGAGCCTATGCGCGTCAACCTGTCGCAGAGGCGTGCCTGAATCTGCAGGACGGTCATGGTCAGAACGTGCCGTATCTGCTCTGGGCCGCCTGGATGGCCGAGCAGGGGCGGCAAGCCGACCTCAAGGCCGCCGCCGGGCTGATGCGCCGCTGGGACAGCGAGGTCGGCGCGCCCCTGCGCGGGGTCCGACGCGCCTTGAAGCCGCCGAGACCGCCTGTCGATGACGTCGCAAAGGAGGCCTTTCGCGACGCCGTGAAGGCGGTGGAGCTGCAAGGTGAGCGTGTCCTGATGGAAAGCCTGGAGGCTCTGGCTGGGCCGCCGTCCGCCCCGTCAAGCCTGGTCGACGGCCTCAGCGCGGCTGCCGAGGCGTCCGGCGATCCCCCGCGCCGGGCGGCGCTGGAACAGCTGGCGGCGGCGCTGGAGATGTCGCAACGGTGAGCGCCTTTACCGCTCGTCAGCCTTTGCTATCTATGACCCTCAGAGGGGCCCCACCGAGATGACGTCCATGAACGACGATGATCCGTCGGAAGATACCGACATCGCGATCGAACGTCGCCTCGCCGAGCTGCGCGAGGAGCATAAGGACCTCGACGACTCGATCCGGGCGCTGGAGGAGCGCTTCCAGCCCGACATGCTGCAGATTGCACGCCTGAAGCGGAAGAAGCTGGTCCTCAAGGACGAGATCGGCCGGCTCGAAGACCTGCTGACCCCGGACATCATCGCCTAGCTAGCCGGCCACGGCCTTCACGCAGGCGGCGCGGGCGTCGGGCCCGAGCGCTGTGGGGACCTTGATCCGTTGCACAGTGACCTCTCCGGGCCCCTTCGGCAGAAACCGGACCACGCGCGGCTTGCCGTTCTCCTCGATCGCCAGCCCGACCTCGACGGTGCTGTCGCCCGGCTTGCCGCCGTGCCGACCGAGATACTTCATGCCCTCGCGCAGGCCCGCCGCGTAGGCGGGACCCGACGGATCGACGCCGACGAGGGTTCGGGCCTTGTCGGTCTCGGCGAGATCGAGGCCCAGCCAATAGGCGGGGCGCGTCAGCGTCTCAACGGTCAGGCATCCCCCAAAAGCGTCGGCTGGCAGCAGGATGCGCTCGCCCCGGCTTACATAGCGGTCAATCTCGGGGGCGAGATCGACCCCGGTCACGCTTCTGGCGACCGGGGTGAAGGCCTGAGAGGCCGGAACCCGGCGGCTCGTATCGCGCCGCTTGGCCGCTTGATCGCGTAGGGCCAGCATCACCCGGTCCAGCCCGCCCTTGGATTTCAGCCTGTTCTCCAGCAGCACCGCCAGTTGCGCCCCGCGTTGGTAGGGCAGCTTCTGCACCGCCCTGTCGCTCCAGAAGCCGGCGACGATCTGCGCGTTGTTCGCGCCGATCGCCGGTGAGGTCGCATAGGCGTCCAGGGCCTCGTTCCATGCGGCGGCGAAGGTCTCCAGGTCCACGAGCCCGGCCCGCAGCGCCAAGCGGCGGGCGTAGTAATCGGTGAAGCCCTCGCTGAACCAATAGCCGGCCGGCTCGCCGGGGCCGTCGATGGCCCCGCCGAGGCGCTCGGCGATCCAGGTGTGGAGATACTCGTGCGTCAGGAAGAGGCGATAGTCCTCGAGCTTGGTGTTCTGGGTGGAGATGACGGCGAAGGCGTCGTCCAGTCCGCTGCCGCGATACGAGGTCCAGCCTTGCGGCGCGGGCTGGCCGGCCAGGGTGATCAGGAACGGCGCGCGGCCATCACCCCAGAACGCGCGGACGGCGCCGATCGACCGGGCCGCCATGTCGGCGAACGCCTCGGCGCTGAAACTGAACGTTCCGCGCGTGGCCACGGTCAGCGGCGCGCCGCCGACGTCACGGCGGGCCTCCACCGTGTCCGGGTAGGCCATCAGCACGCTCGGACCCAGCTGCGAGATCGAAGCGGGCGCCCGCTGCAGCGGCGTCAGGTCCGTGGAAAGCTGCAGCGCCGAGCTGGCGGGATCCCATTCAAAGCGCGCCAGGTCCGTTTCTCGGTCCTCGGGCGTCGCGAAGATCGTGTGGCCGATCACGTAGAACCCTTCCGGGCCGATGATGGGCTGGCCGTAGTTGGGGCTGTCCGGCGGCGGGGGACCGTCGTAGGCGCTGACGACCCGATAGCGAAGCGTCAGGCGCGCGCGCGGCTTCGAGGTGATCACCCACGTCTTCTCGTCAGGCTGGGAAAGCTGACCGCCGGTCACGACGGGGTCCTTCAGGAACCGCCAAAGACGCTCGCCGCCGCCCCATTCCGCCGGCAGTTGCATCCGCGTCTCGCCGTCGGCGTCGGCGGGAAGTCTGACCTCTACAGCCAGCGCCTGGATCTTGCCGTTCTCGACCAAAGGCGAGACTCGATAGACGTCGAGGTTTCGCTGCGGGGACGCCGCGTCGACCGGCAGCGCGCCAAGGCCCCCCACCGTCAGAGCGACGGACGCGGCCAGAATACGATTGACGATCATCGAAAGCCCCCGAAACGCGACCTCACCCTAGGCGGGCGGGGCATGTCGGGTCAGCTTAAAGTTCTGTCAGGCGCGCGGGGGCGCGGCTTCCAGCTCACGCACGGTTTGCAGAAGGCGGCCCGGCGTCACGGGCTTTTCCAGGCGCGCGTCGGCGTGCTGGTCATTCTCAAGCAATCGCGGATCCACCGCCGAGGCCATCAGGGTGGCGGCGCCCGGCAAGTCGCGGCGCACCGCCCGAACAAGGTCGCCGCCGCTCATCCGCGGCATGGTGTGGTCGGTGATCACCAGGTCGGGACTGAAAGACTTGAGCGCTTCAAACGCCTCCTGGCCGTCGCTGCAGAGCAGGACGTCAAATCCAGCTTCCGTCAGAGTGATCTCATAGATCATCGACAGAACCGGATCGTCTTCGGCGACCAGTATACGTTGCATGACCCTCAAATCTCGCGCGCATGCTTAACAAACCGTAAAGCTAACTAGCGTGCCGACGTCAGGCGAGTCCCCGTGCGATAAGGTCGCACGCCTGGCGGTTGTCATGGCCAAGGCTTGGGCGCCGAGGGTGGCGTCGCCGCGATCAGGCGCTCTTGCGTTTCCGCAGGAACATCGCCGCATCCGCTTCGGCCAGCGCCTCTTCCGGATCAGCGCCGGGCTCGATCTCGCGGACGCCAAACGAGATGTGCAGCGGGGCGGACCATTCACCGAACTCCACCGGCTCGGCGCGAACGGCCTCAGCGAGGCTTTGCGCCTTGGCCAGGGCGGTTTCCTTGTCAGCCTGGGCGAGCAGCACCGCGAACTCGTCGCCGCCCATGCGGCCAACGATGTCGCTCTCGCGGACATTGGCCAGCAGGCGCTTGGCGACCGCCTTCAGGGCCTCGTCGCCGGCGGCGTGGCCAAAGCGGTCGTTCACGCTCTTGAAGCCGTCCAGGTCGAAGAACACCACGCTGGCCGGCGATCCGTAGCGCTGGGCGAAAGCAGCCACCCGCTTCATCTCGCGCAGAAAGGCGCGCCGGTTCAGGACCGGCGTCAGAACGTCCATGTCGGCCAGGCCCTGCGCCTCGTTCAGGCGCAGCTTGAGCACCGAGACCTCGTTCCGCAGGTCCTCGATCTCGCTCATCAGGGTCTGAAGCGCCTCGACCACCTTAGGCGTCAGGTCGGTCTCGGTCAGGCCCAGAAAGGCCGCGCTGTCGGGGGCTGAGACTTCGCGAGCCGTCACCTGAGCGCCGGCGCGCGCCAGCGCACGCTTGCGAATGGCGGCGAAAGGTTCGGTCCGGGCGCCGGAAATCTTCATGACCTTACGGGGAATCGAATGGCACAGCTCGCCTATGGTTAACGGGAACGGCGTTCGGCGCAATCGGGGCGCCGAAGAGTCGCAGGGACATGTCGTCTCATGATGCTGTCAAACCCATGTTCAGACGCCAAGTTGAACGCGCTCGTGTCGTTTTAGGCTTGCGCGCGGAGGGCGGCCCGCCTACGGGGCGGCTTTCATCCGCCGCCGCCGAGTTCAAGGGACGACGCCGATGCCTTCGACCACGCCGCCTGTCGCGATCATCATGGGCAGCCGCTCGGACTGGCCGACCATGAAGGGCGCGGCCGACGCGCTGGACAGCCTGGGCGTGGCCTGGGAGGCCAAGGTGGTTTCGGCCCACCGCACGCCCCAGCGCCTGTTCGATTTCGCCACGGGCGCGGAGAAGGCGGGCTACAAGGTGATCATCGCCGGCGCCGGCGGCGCCGCGCACCTGCCGGGCATGGCGGCCTCGATGACCAACCTTCCCGTGCTGGGCGTGCCGGTGCAGTCCAAGGCGCTGAGCGGGCTCGATAGCTTGCTGTCGATCGTGCAGATGCCGGGCGGCGTGCCTGTCGCCACCCTGGCCATCGGCGAGGCGGGCGCCAAGAACGCCGGGCTGCTCGCGGCCCAGATCCTAGCCCTTTCCGATGCGGCCCTGGGCGAGCGCCTGGCGGCCTTCCGCGCCGCCCAGACCGACAGCGTCGCCGAGAGCGTCGAGGACTGATCACGATGGCTTCGTTCCCCCTGGTTCCCGGTTCCACCATCGGCGTCCTCGGCGGGGGACAGCTGGGGCGCATGCTGGCCCTGGCCGCCGCGCGCCTCGGGTTCGACGTCGTGATCCAGGACCCCGAGGAAGGCTCGCCCGCCGGCCGTGTCGCCGCCCGCCAGATCGTCGCCGCCTATGACGACCGCTGGGCGCTCAAGCGCCTGGCCGAAGCCTGCGACGTCGTCACCTACGAATTCGAGAACGTCCCCGCCGACACCGTCTCGGAACTGACCGCGCTGGGGGCCATGGTCTCGCCGGGCTCCAAGGCCCTGGCCGCCGCACAGGATCGGGTCGCGGAAAAGACCTTCATGGCCGAGATCGGCGTGCCGACCGTGGCCTTCGCCGCCGTCCACGACAGCGAGAGCCTCGCCGAGGCCGTCGCCCGCATCGGCGCGCCGTCCCTGCTCAAGACCCGCCGCGAGGGTTACGATGGCAAGGGGCAGGCCTGGATCCAGAAGGCCGGCGACGCGGAGGCCGCCTTTGACAAGATCGGCCGCCAGCCGGCGATCCTCGAAGCGCCCGCCGACTTTGGTCGCGAACTGTCGGTCATCGCCGCGCGCGGCCGCGACGGCGAAATCGCCTGCTATCCGGTCAGCGAGAACCACCACGAAGGCGGAGTCCTGCGCCGCACCGTCGCGCCGGCCAAGATCACGCCGGCCACGCGAGACCAGGCCGAGTCGATCGTGGCCAAGATCCTCACCGCGCTCGACTATGTGGGCGTCATAGGCGTCGAGCTGTTCGAGCTTTCGGGCGGCAAGCTGCTGGTCAACGAGTTCGCGCCTCGCGTCCACAACACCGGCCACTGGACCCAGGACGGCTGCGAGGTCGACCAGTTCGAGCAGCACATCCGCGCCGTCGCCGGCTGGCCCTTGGGTCCCACGGCGCCGCATCACCATGTCGAGATGACCAACCTCCTGGGCGCCGATGTCGACGCCTGGAAGAAGCTGGCCGCCGAACCCGAGACCCGCGTGCACCTGTACGGCAAGGGCGAGGCGCGCCCCGGCCGCAAGATGGGTCACGTCAATCGACTGCGACCGCTGCGGGACTAGTTGGCGTCGTCAGGGGCGCTCAGGTCGTCGGCGTCGAAGTCGTAGTCCAGAAGATCGCCGGGCTTGCAGTCCAGGGCCGCGCAGAGGCGGGCCAGGGTGCGGAAACGAATCCCCTTCACCTTGCCGGACCTGAACAGCGACAGCTGGGTTTCGCTGAGCCCGACCTCGGCCGCCAGGTCGCGGGCCTTCAGGCCCTTGGCCACGATCAGGGCGTCTAGCGTGACGCGCACGGGCATCAGATCATCTCGTCGAGTTCGGCCTGGGCCGCCAGGGCCTGGTCCATCACGCGCCCCAGCAGGAACAGCGCGCCGCCGATCATGCCCAGGGTCATCGCCGCGACGTCAAAGTGCAGATAGCCGCCCTTTGCCTGTCCGATCAAACGCATCAGATTGCTGACGACGAAGACGCTGGTCAGACCGCCAAGACCCAAAGCGATCCCCACCCGTCGAAGGGCGGGCGGCAGGGCGGCCTGAATCAGCCGGCCCTTGGCCAGTTCGCCGAGCGTGCTCCCGATCGTCCAGACGGCGAACAGGTAGCAGGCGACCGGCAGGTTCCAGACGGTCATGGCCGCCATGGAGCCCCACTGCAGAGGGCGGCCCTTGACTAGAGCGATGAGGATCGGCGCGATCCACGCCATCAGCGCCATCAGCAGCCCGACGCTGATCACCATGAACATCGCCAGCCAGCGGAACTGACGGCAGCGGCGGCGGAAGGCGAGGATTTCGGTCTGGGTCATGATCTACGGCGGGTTGGGAACCTGTCTTGTCTTTAATCTTGACTTAAAGATCGCGGCTCCGCAACTTTATCTCTAACTTAAATTTCGTGAGCGCCGCCAATGTCCGCCGCTATCGAGACCCGAGGCCTATCCCGTCGTTTCGGCGCGCGCCTCGCGGTCGAAGACCTGTCGATGACCGTGCCCGAGCGGGCGGTTTACGGTTTCCTGGGCCGCAACGGCGCGGGCAAGACCACGACCCTGAGAATGATCCTGGGTCTGATCCGGCCCAACGCAGGGGCGGTGAGGGTCAACGGGATCGACGTCGCCCGCGACCGCATCGGCGCGGCTCGGCAGGTCGGTGCGCTGCTGGAGGCGCATGGCTTCTATGGCAATCTGACGGGCCGCGAGAACCTGGGCCTCACCGCCACGCTCCTTGGCCTGCGCAAAGCCGAGATCGACCGCGTGCTGGAGGTCGTGGAGATGAGCGCCGACGCGGACCGTAAGGTGGGCGGCTACTCGCTGGGCATGCGCCAGCGCCTGGGCCTGGCGCGCGCCATGCTGGGCGCGCCGCCGATCCTGGTGCTGGACGAGCCGACCAACGGCCTGGACCCTGACGGCATCGCCGACATGCGCCGGTTCCTGAGAAGCCTGTCCGAGCGGACCGGCGCGACCGTGCTGCTGTCCAGCCACCTGTTGGGCGAGATCGAGCAGACCGCGACCCATGTCGGGGTGGTCCATGACGGGCGGCTAGTCCTGGAAGGGGAGCTGTCACGACTGAAGGCTGATCTGGCGCCCGAGATCCTGCTGCGGACGGGCGATGACGCGCGCGCCGTTCAGGCGCTGCTGGCTGCCGGCCATTCGCCGGTCGCCTTCGAGGGCGGACTGTCGGTGGCGTTGCGCCCTGGCCAGGACCTCGACCAAGCGGCCGCCGAACTGGTTCGCGTGCTCGTTGCAGGCGGCGCGCCGGTGTTCGCCGTGGGGCCCAAGCCGCGCTCTCTGGAAGACATCTATCGCGGCGTGGCCGCATCCCGTTCGTCGCAACCCGAGGCCGCCTGATGCTCGCCGTTCTGTCCGTCGAAGTCCGTAAGCTCAACCGCTCGCTGGCGGCCCTGCTGGCCATCGCCGCGCCGACGCTGATCGCCATCTTCCTGTTCTTCAATCTACTACGCGGCAAGAAGGCGCCGCCGTGGGAGATGGGCCTACAGATGTCGGGCGTGGTTTGGGCGTTCTTCATGCTGCCGATGAGCGTGACGGCCCTGACCGCCCTGGTCGCGCAGATGGAGCACGCCCCGCGCAGTTGGGATCACCTGCGCGCCCTGCCCGTGGCGCGCTGGAAACTCTACGCCGCCAAGGCCATTTGTGTCGTCGCGCTCGTGGCCGCCATGAGCGTGCTGAACCTGCTCCTCTCCTGGGGCGCGGTCGTCCTGGCGGGGACGATCAAGCCAGCGGTCATGCCGACGGGAGCGCCGGACCTGGCCAAGCATGCGCTGTTGCTCGTCAAGGTCCTGGCGGCGGCCACGCTGATGATCGCCATCCAGCTGTGGACCGCCTTGCGGTTCGCCAGCTTCGTGCCGGCGCTGGCGCTGGGCATCGGCGGGACCTTCTTCTCCGTGGTCGCGACCTCGGCCAAGCAGGGTGTGTTCTTCCCCTGGCAGATGCCCGTCAACATGTTGGCGCGCGACGCCTGGCGGATCGAGACGGCGCTGGCGCTCGGCGGCGGCCTTGGGCTGATCGCCTTGATCGCGGCGATCCTCCATCTGTCGCGGCGAGAGGTTCTTTAGCGCGCCCGGGACTGCTAGAGCGCTTTGCGTGAGTAACGCGGAGCGCGCGATGAGCGAACAGGCCCTGATCGGACTGATCGGCGGGATGAGCTGGGAAAGCTCGGCCCAATATTATCGGCTGATCAACGAGGCGGTGCGCGATCGTCTGGGCGGCGTGGCGTCGGCGCGGACCCTGATGTGGTCGTTCGACTTCGCCGCGATCGAGGCGCTGCAGCACGCGGGGCGCTGGCCTGAACTGTCGCGACGCCTGGCCGACGCAGCGCGGGCTCTGGAGGCGGGGGGCGCGGACTTTCTGGTGCTGTGCACCAACACCATGCATCGCGAGGCCGACGCGATCGAGGCGGCGGTTCACATCCCGCTGCTGCACATCGCCGACCCAACGGGCGAGGCGGTCCGCGCGGCGGGGTTTTCCACCGTGGGGCTACTGGGCACGGCCTTCACCATGGAGCACGACTTCTATCGCGGGCGGCTGGAGAAGAAGCACGGCCTGACGGTGCTGACGCCTGACGCCGACGACCGCGCCGTCGTGCATCGGATCATCTACGAGGAGCTGGTGGCCGGTCGCGTGCTGGACGCCTCGCGTGAGGCCTACCGGGCGGTGATCGCGCGGCTGGCGCAGCGGGGCGCGCAGGCGATCATCCTGGGCTGCACCGAGATCATGCTGCTGGTCTCGCAGGCCGACAGCCCGGTTCCGGTGTTCGACACCACGACTCTGCACGCGATGGCGGCGGTCGACCGGGCGCTGAGCCCGGTCAGCTAGTAGGGTAGATTGTCCTGAGCCGGCGGGGTTGGCGCGGGCGCGACGGGCGGGGGCGCTTCCAGCTCCGAGGCGGCGCGGGAGAACTCGGCCGACAGGGTCTCGTAGAAGCCGTTGCGCGGGTCCGGTTCGCTCTGGGGCGCCGGGTCGGGCAGCAGCCACTCGAAGTCGCGGACCGCCAGGGTCTGATGCGCGGTCATCATGAAGCGACGCCAGATGCTGGCGGGAATGTCGCCGCCCACCACCTTGTTCATCGGCTTTTCGTCGTCGTTGCCGACCCAGACGCCGGTCACATAGTCGGGCGTGAAGCCGACGAACCAGGCGTCGCGCCAGTTCTGACTGGTGCCGGTCTTGCCCGCGACGGGCCGCCCGAAGGCGGCGCGCTGCGCGGTGCCCTGGGTGACGACCTTCTTCATCATCTTCACCATGATGCTGGCGTGCGCCACGTCATAGACGCTACGCTCGGCCTGCGGCGGCTGATGCTGGAAGATTTGCTCGCCGCCCTGGGTGCTGATCGATTCGATCACATAGGGCTCGATCCGGATCCCACCCTGTTGGAACACCTGGAAGCCCGAGGTCAGCTGCAGCAGGTTCACCTCGTAGGAGCCCAGCGCCACAGACAGGTCGGGCGTCGGCGGCAGGCTGGTGATCCCGAAGCGGCGGACAAGATCGCCGATCGCCGCGCCGCCGGCTTCCTGGCCCAGCTTCACGGCGACGGTGTTGATCGAGGTGACCAGCGCCTGTTCGACGGTCATGGGGCCGCGATAGCCGCCGCTGTAGTTCTCCGGCGACCAGGTTCCGAACTTTACGGGCTCGTCCACCCGGATGTCGGTCGGCAGCACGCCCTTCTCGACGGCGGCGGCGTAGACGAACGGCTTGAAGGTCGAACCGGGCTGTCGCTTGGCCTGGACAGCGCGGTTGAACGGGCTTTCCGAATAGTCCGTCCCGCCGACCATGGCGCGGATCGCGCCGTCGGCCGACAGCGACAACAGCGCCGCCTGGCTGGCGCCCGAGCGCGTGGTCTCGATCGCCATCGTCTGGCGCACGACCTCGGCGCCTTCGCTTTGCAGCACCGGGTCGATCGTCAGGCGCACCACCAGGTCCGGCGCGTTCTGGCCGGCGATCCTGACCGCCTCGGCGGTGGCGTAGTCGAGCACCCAGCCGTAGTCGCCCTCGTCCTGCAGCGCCATCGGCGACAGGCGGGGCGTGTCGTCGAGGGCCTGGCTCTGCTGCTCGGCGGTGATCCAGCCTTCCTTGCGCATATTCGCCAGGATCAGGCGCGAGCGGGCCAGGGCGCGCTCCATGTCGCGGGTCAGGGCCAGGCGCGACGGCGCCTTGGGCAGGCTGGCCAGCAGAGCGGCTTCCGACAGGGTGAGCTGGCTGGCCGGCTTGCCGAAATAGGTCTGCGACGCGCCGTCGATCCCATAGGTGCCCGCGCCGAAATAGATGCGGTTGAGATAGAGCTCGAGGATCTCGTCCTTGGTGAGGATCTGCTCCAGCCGGTAAGCCAGCAGCATCTCCTGAAGCTTGCGCTTCACGACCCGGTCGGGGGTCAGGAACAGCCCCTTGGCCAGTTGCTGCGTCAGGGTCGAGGCGCCCTGCCGGGTCTTCCCGGCGCGGTAGTTGATCCAGGCCGCCCGCGCGATGCCCTGTACGTCGATGGCCCCGTGCTCATAGAACCGCCGGTCCTCGGCCGCCAGGAACGCCATCGGCACGTAGTTGGGCACCGAGCCCAGGGTGATGCGCTGACCATAGCGCGGACCGCGTGTAGCGATGACCTGGCCGCTGCGGTCTTCGAAGCGGATGCCGGGCGCGCGGTTGACCGCGAACAGGGCCTCGCGCGAGGGCAGGGGCGGGGTGTCCTGCAGATACTTGAACCAGACATAGGCCGCGCCGCCCGCGGCGGTCAGAACGGCCAGCAGGAGGCCGACCAGCAGCGTTCCCCAGATCCATCCCCATTTCCGGGACGTCTTCTTGGCTGCGGCGTGCTTGAGATCCGCGCGGAAGGGCTCCTCGGGCGGCGGCTCCGGCGAGGGAGGCGGCGCGGCATTGTCCGACAGGCGGAACGGATCATGGTCCTGCGGCGTCCAGGGATCTTGCGAAGCGCCGTCGCCCATCGAGGCCTGACCAGGCTTCGGCGGCTCTCCGGGGCTCTTCCCGTCGTCGAACTTGTAGGGCGGCAGCGTCCAGTCGTTCACGGTGTCGGTCAGGCTCTAGTTGGTCGCCGGGTAAATCGGGTTTAGGACGGCGTCATGACGCCACGCAAACCTTTCTGGCAGACGAAGACGCTCGCCGAAATGACCGTCCCCGAGTGGGAGAGCCTATGCGACGGCTGCGGCCTTTGCTGCCTGGTTCGCTTCGAAGACGAAGATACCGGCGAAATCATCCCCACGCGGGTGCACTGCCAGCTGTTCGACGAGCGGCTATGCCGCTGCAAGGACTATCCGAACCGCAAGAAGACGGTGCCCGACTGCATCAAGCTGACGCCGTACAATATCGAGGACCTGGAGTGGATGCCGCGCTCCTGCGCCTATCGGCGACTGCACGAGGGCAAGGACCTCCCGCTTTGGCATCCGCTGGTGACCGGCGATCCGGAGAGCACGCACAAGGCGGGGATCTCCATCCGCAACCAGACGGTGTCGGAACTCAGCTTCAAGGACGCCGAGGATGCGATGGACTTTGTCGCGACCGATCTGATGCGCGATCGCGGGGACGATCTCTACGAGCCGGAAGAGGAATAGGCGGCGCCCCCTCCGTCACGATGCGTATCCGCATCGCGCCACCTCCCCCGTTTCACGGGGCAGGAGGAAGACAGCCGCAAACCTCCTGCCCCGCTTGCGGGGGAGGTGGCGCGGCGCCGATAGGCGGCGTGACGGAGGGGGCGTTGCCCGACCTCCAGACACGAAAAAGGCCGGCCCGCAAACGCGGAACCGGCCTCTCGTCGCCCTTACGGCGAGAAGGGGGCTTAGGCCTTCTTGCCGGTGAAGCCGGCGAACTTGGCGTTGAAGCGCGAAACGCGACCGCCGCGGTCCATCAGCTGGGCGTTGCCGCCGGTCCACGCCGGATGGGTGCGCGGATCGATGTCGAGCGCCAGATTCGCGCCTTCCTTGCCGTAGGTCGAGCGGGTCTTGTAGCTCGAACCGTCGGTCAGGGTGACGGTGATGAAGTGGTAGTCGGGGTGAATGTCTTGTTTCATGGCGGCGATCCAGACCGACTAAGCCGGCGAGTGAGAATGGGGTAAGCGCCAAACCGCGCACGCGCGGGGTGGCCCTCGAAGACGCGCGGCTATAAAGAACCCGCGCGATTTTGGCAAGGGACTGTTGATGACTGACGCGAACAGCGGCGACCAGAAGGTCGAAGGTCGCCCCGGCGCGGGGGCCGAGCTGGTCCAGGGCATGGCCGAGGCCAAGGCCCGCCGGCCGCGTCGCAAGGACATCCGTCCCCTGGCGCATCTGCTGCCGTTCGTCATCGCCCACAAGGGCGACGGGCTGGCCGCCGGCTTCTTCCTGCTGTTCTCGACGGCCGCCACGCTGGGCCTGACCTACGCTTTCAAGAACGTCATCGACCACGGATTCTCCAAGGGCCAGGGCGCGGCGATCAACAGCGCCTTTATCGGCCTGGGCGCGGTCGCCCTGGTGCTGGCCCTGGCGACGGCGCTGCGGTTCTTCTTCATCACCCGGCTGGGCGAGCGGGTGGTGGCCGATCTTCGGCGCAAGCTCTATGGCCACACGCTGAGCCTGGATCAGCCCTATTTCCTGAAGACACGCACGGGCGAGGTCCTGTCGCGCCTGACCACCGACGTGGCGCTGGTGGAGCAACTGGTCGGGGCGTCGATCTCGATCGCCCTGCGCAACATCCTCAACCTGATTGGTGGTCTCACCGCCATGGCGGTGGTCTCGCCAAAGCTGGCCGGCTTCATCGTGCTGATGGTGCCGGTGATCCTGGCCCCGATGTTTCTGGTGGGCCGCCGGGTGCGCAAGCTGACCGTCACTGCTCAGGACAAGTTCGCCGATGCGGTCGGCTATGCGGGCGAGAGCCTGGACGCGCTGGAGACCGTACAGGCGTTCGGGCGCGAGTCGGCCTCGTCGACGCGGTTCGGCGCGGCGGTCGAAGACGCCTACAAGGCTTCGGTCCGCCGGATCACCACTCGCGCCACCATGACCGCCATGGTCATCACCCTGGCGTTCGGCGGGATCACCCTGCTGTTGTGGACCGGCGCCCGTCTGGTGCTGGCCGGCGAGATGACCGGCGGCACCCTGGCCCAGTTCGCCATGCTGGCGGTGATGGCCGCCGGCTCGATCGGCGCGTTGGGCGAGGTGTGGGGCGACGTCCAGAAGGCCTCGGGCGCCATGGACCGCATCTCCGAACTGCTCAACGCCAAGCCCGACATCGCCGCTCCGCCGAAGCCAAAGACGCTGCCGGTTCCGGGCCACGGCGAGATCGCCTTCGAGAATGTGGTTTTCGCCTATCCGGGACGGCCCGATCTGCCCGCCCTGAACGGCTTCGATCTCCGCGTGAAGCCCGGTGAGACCGTGGCCCTGGTCGGCCCGTCAGGGGCGGGCAAGAGCACCGTCCTGCGGCTGCTGCTGCGCTTCTACGACCCCCAGAGCGGTTGCATCCTGCTGGACGGCGTGGATCTGCGCGACGCCGAACCCGCCGAGGTGCGCGCCCGCATGGCCCTGGTGGCCCAGGACTCGCCGCTGTTCTCGGGCTCGGCGATGGACAACATCCGCTTCGGCCGCGCTGACGCCACCGACGAAGAGGTCCGCGCCGCCGCCGAAGCGGCCCAGGCCACCGGCTTCCTGTCGGCCTTGCCCGAGGGTTTCGATACGCCCGTCGGCGAGCGCGCCAAGACCCTGTCGGGCGGCCAGCGGCAACGTCTGGCCATCGCCCGCGCCCTGGTCCGCGAGGCGCCGATCCTGCTGCTGGACGAGGCCACCAGCGCCCTCGACGCTGAGAGCGAGCAGCTGGTTCAGCAGGCCCTGGCCACGGCCATGGAAGGCCGCACCACCCTCGTCATCGCCCACCGCCTGGCCACCGTGCTCAAGGCCGACCGCATCGTGGTGATGGAGGAAGGTCGCGTCGTCGAACAGGGCGCGCACGCGGAGCTGTTCGCCAAGGGCGGCCTCTATGCGCGTCTGGCGCGTCTCCAGTTTGGGGTCGAGGCGGCTTAGGAGTGGAAGGCTAGCGCTTCAGATCCGCCGGCGTCGTCGGCTCGCTGAGCAGGCGCTCCATCGCCTTCCAGCGGGCGTCTTCGGTTTTGCCGGCGCGAAGCACGTGGTCGCGCACCATGTCCTGGCCGATATTGTAGTTGATGACGTAGGAGCGGTAGGTCTCGATGAACGACACCCGCTTCTCGGCGGCGCCCCGCGAGTACAGGCTGTATTTCATCAGCGCCTGGACGGCCTGTTCCTTGGTCATCTTGCCAGACAGGTAGAGGGCCGCGACCGTATTGCCGCTGCTGGCGAGGGCGGCCTTGGCCTGCTGCAGTTCGTCAAAGGCCTCGGCCGTCTTCGGATCCAGGCCCGCCAGCGGGTAGAGCCTGTCGCGCTCGAAGGCGGTCTTGGCCTTGCCGGGGAAGGCCAGTTCGATTCCGAAATTGGCCGAGCCTTCGGCGATGAACGACTGCGGCGAGAAAAGCGGATAGACGCTGAACTCGACCCAGCCCTTTTCCTTGGTCAGCTTCTGCTCGAGCAGGGCGTTCAGGACGTGATGGCCGGGATAGCCCTCGTGGCAGCCCAGATCGAGCGCGCGGCTGATATAGATCGGCAGGTCGGTGTTGATCTGGATCAGGCTGTGAGCGCCGCCCTTGTACCAGTTGTAGCCGCTCCAGGGCTTCTTGGTGACGAACTCCAGGTCGAAGCGCTCGCCGGGCGGAAGCTTGATGTGCTGCTCGGTCTTGGCCTTGCAGGCGGCGATGCCCGCCTCCATCACCGCGCCGACCTTATCGGTCGGGATGACGTAGCGGTTCTGGAACGCATCGACGCGCGCCGCCAGATCGCCCTGGCCGGGCACGATCTTTTCCAGGCGCGCCAGGACGGAGTCGTAGCTCTTCAGGGGCTTCAGCACCGGGCGCACGCCGAACAGGCCCTCGGCCTCGTCCTCGAAACTGAACGTGTCGCCGGCGATCATCGCCAGGCGCGTCTGGGCCGCCTTCAACTGGCCGCGCAGGAACAGCTTGCGACGGCGCTGGTCGGCCGTGAGGTCCTTATCGGGGACCTTAGCCAGCAGCATCTGCAGGCGGTCGGCTTCCTTGCGCAGCACCGACACCGGGCGCGGCGCGGCCTTGGCGGCGTCCTGCCAGTCCTTGGGGCCGTAATAGGCGTCGACATAGCCGGGCTCCCGCTCGCCCGCCTCCAGCGTCAGGCGCACGAAGTCGACGGCGACGCGGTCCAGGGCCTCGGAGCCGGGCGAGGCCAGGGCCGGGGCGCCAAGAACCGCCAGGGCGACGGCGAGCGCAGCGGCGGAGGCGGCGTGACGGATCTTCATGGCGGTTCTCGCAGGCGGCTTCGAAGGCGCGCACGCTGCACCGGCGCGCGGCGCTTAGGCAAGAGCCAGGAGCGGTCCGTCTTGATCAGCCGCGCGCGGCGACTGCGGCGGCCGGGAAGTCGCTGAATACGCCGTCGACCCCCGCCGCATAGAGCGCCTTGAGCACCGCCTCCACGTCGCCATGCTGGGCCAGGAAGGTCGGCTGGGCGGCGTCGCCTCGGCGCAGTGATCCCGGCAGGAACGCATTCTCGGCCCGCACCGTCCAGGGATGCACGGCCAGGCCCGCTGCGTGGGCGTTTCGGATCAGATCCGTGGGCGGCAATAGCGCTTGGCCGTCATTGGGGACCACGAGCTTCCAGTTCGGGCCCAGGCCGTCGGCATAGACGGCGACGTCCTTCAGTCCTTGCGCGGTGATCAGGTCGGCGTACTTGACGCTCGGCTGATCCGCCGGCCCGCCTTCGGCGTCGACCAGCAGCACCAGCCGCGCGGCGGTCTTGGCGCGCAGACGCTTGAGCGGCCCGACCTCGAAGCACTGCACGAAGACCGGCGCGGTCGCGGTGTTGAGGCCGGCGGCCTTGAGCTTGGCCACCAAGCGATCCTCGGTCGGCAGACCGATCGCGGCGAAGTAGGTGGGGTGCTTCAGTTCGGGATAGACGCCGATCGTGCGGCCGGTGCGCTTGGAGCCCGCCTGGGCGATCGCCGAGACTTCCTCGAAGGTCAGGATCTGGGCCTGGCCGTCAAAGGCTGCGCTGGCGGGCCGCAGCTGCGGCAGGCGTTCGCGGGCCCGCAGGGTCTTCAGCTCGGGGAGGGTGAAGTCTTCGGTGAACCAGCCGGTGACCTGCTCGCCGTCGATCGTCTTGGTGGCCTTGCGCGCGGCGAACTCGGGGCGACTGGCGACGTCGGTCGTGCCGCCGATCTCGTTCTCGTGGCGGGCGACCAGATGGCCATCCTTGGTGGGAACCAGATCCGGCTCGATGAAGTCCGCGCCCTGCTCGATGGCGCGCTCGTAGGCCAGGGCGGTGTGCTCGGGCCGCTCGCCGCTGCAGCCGCGGTGGCCGATGACGATCGGTTTCTTGCTCTGGGCGCGGGCGAGGCCCGGCAGGAACGTGCCAGCGAGGGCGGCGGTGGTCAGGGCGCGACGGGTCAGCAGGGTCATGGACCGCGATTTAGCGCGCGGATGTGACGGTTTGGCTAGAGGGGAACGCCCCCTCCGTCACGGCGCGTATCCGCGCCGCGCCACCTCCCCGCGATGCGGGTGAGGAGGATCGGCCCATCCTCCCCCGTGAAGCGGGGGAGGGGGACCGCCCCCGGGTCGCGCGAAGCGCGCGCCCAAGGACAGGCTCCGCGGTGGAGGGGGCGCTTGTGACGTTCCCTTAAGCCGCCCGCAGGCGTTCCAGGATCTGCGGGTGGAGGTCCTGATTGCTGGCCAGGATCGACTTGCCCTGCACCACGTCGTGATCGTTCTCGTCGATCGTGGTGATCTTGCCGCCCGACTCCTGGATCATCAGCACGCCGGCCGCGACATCCCAGCTGTTGAGGTTGCGCTCCCAGAAAGCGTCGAAGCGACCGGCGGCGACCCAGGCCAGATCGAGCGAGGCCGCGCCGAAGCGACGGACGCCGGCGACCTTCTGGCTGACCTGATGCAGCTCTTTCAGGAACTGGCCGTGGCCCGGCTTGCCGGCGAACGGCACGCCGGTGGCGAGGACCGCTTCGTCCAGCTGGCGACGCGCGGCGACGCGCAGGCGTTTTTCGGCGCCGAGGAAGGCGCCCTTGCCCTTTTCGACCCAGAACAGATCGTTGGTGATGGGGTTGTAGGTGACGCCGGCGACGATGCCTTCGCCCTCGCGCTGCAAGGCGATGTTCACCGCGAAGTGCGGGATCGCGTGCATGAAGTTGGTGGTGCCGTCCAGCGGGTCGACGATCCAAGTGTGGGTCTTGTCGGTGCCTTCGACCATGCCGCGCTCTTCGCCCAGGAAGCCGTAGCCCGGACGCGCCTTGGTCAGCAGCTCGAACAGGGTCTGTTCGGCCTTGATGTCGGCGTTGGTGACGAAATCCGCCGCGCCCTTCTTGGAGACCTGCAGTTCGGTGACTTCGCCGAAGTCACGAGCCAGGCCACGGGCGGCCTTCCGAGCCGCTTCGATCATGACGTTGAGCAGGGCGGAGGGCGTGGGCACGGGCGGGCTATCCTCAAGAAGCCGTCGACGCCCGCCGGAAAGTCCGGCGGCGGAGCGGTAGGTCGACGGTGTGAAAGAACGGGCGCGGAACCTAGTCGCCGAACGCGCGGAAGGCAAGGCGCCGTTGATTCGGCAGGCTTAACGGGGATTTCGGCCGCCAGAAACACCGATTTCCCCGGCATTCGCCGGGGAGATCGGAGATTTAGGGCAGGTCGACCTTCGGCAGGCTGTCCTTGGTCTCGCAGAGCAGCTTGCCGGCCTTGCCGACGGCGCCGGAGATGTCGTCGATCTTGCCTTCCTTGCGCCAGCCCTTGGGCAGGCCCTTGGATCCGTCGAAGTCCATGCCCAGGTCCATCCATTTGTCGGCCGCGCAGTCGAGCGCGAAGATCAGGATGGGGCCCTTCGAGGCGGGCCAGTTCTTGTAGGGGCCGTTGGCCTTGCCCTCGGCGATGCGGGTGACGATCAGCCCGGTGGACTGGTCGACCCGGCTGAACTCCGCGTCGTAATAGGTCTTGGTTTCGCCCGGAGCCAGTTTCCAGTCTTCCGCGATCGCGGCCGTGCCGAGGGCCAGGATCGGTACGCTAAGCAAACACACTACGAGCCGCTTCATGTCAGCGTCTCCCCCTGCTTTTGTTCGCTGGGAGGACGCTAGGACGATGTGCGGCGCGTCACAAGAGACCGGCGTTACCTGGAACTACTTACGGGCGGCCACGCGGGCGGCAAGGCCCTCGGCGATGGCGGCGTTCAGGGCGGCGACGGCGGCGTCCGGGCCTTCGGGGTAAGACCAGACGCCGGCCGACACCGCCAGGAAGTCCGCGCCCGCCTGGGCGAGACCTGCGGCGTTCGCGGCGGTGATCCCGCCGATCGCCACGCAAGGAATCTCCATCGTCTCCTGCCAGATGGTCAGGATGTCCGGCTCGGCCTTGGTGAGGGCGTCCTTCGTCGTGGTCGGGAAGAAGGCGCCGAAAGCGACATAGTCGGCGCCGGCCTCGGCTGCTTCCATCGCCAGATGGCGGCTGTCGTGGCAGGTCACGCCCACCATGCGGTCGCCCATCAGCTTGCGGGCGTCCTTGCACGACATGTCGGACTGGCCGACATGGACGCCGTCCACCGGAAGCCGGGCGGCGAGATCAGGGCGGTCGTTGAGGATCACGGCGACGTCGCGCGCCTGGGCGATCGGCGCGAGTGCGTCCACGGCGGCGGCCACCACCGCGTCGGGCGCGTCCTTGAGGCGGATCTGCAGGGCGGCCACGTCGCCGCCGTCAAGCGCCTGGGCCAGCTGGCGACCAAACGCGGCGAGGTCATTCAGCGTGGGCGGCGTGATCAGATAGAGGCGGCAGTCGAGCGTCATGCCGTCGCTTTAGGCCAATTCGCCGCCGCTTGCGACCTCCTGTCGCTGCGAACCAGAGTGAGAGTCAGTTGCAAAAGCCGTCGCCCTGCGCTAGATGAGAATGACACTCAATCGGGTAAGGCGTTCTTTCCTTGTACGTCTGCAACTGTAACGGCATCCGCGAGCGCGAAGTCCGCGCCGCCATCGACGCGGGCGCGACGCGGCCGGCCGATATCTTCCGCCACAAGGGCTGTCAGGCCCAGTGCGCCAAGTGCGTGTGCGAGATGCGGCAGATGATCCAGGAAAGCCGCGAAGCGCTGGCCTACGCCGCCGAGTAAGTCCCCGTCGCGCGAAGGTTTTCGCGACCAAGAAGCGTTCTCGCCGAATTCCGTGAGACCGCGAAACACTTGCACACATTCAGGTTGAACGCCGTTTGCGCTTGCCCCACGGTCGCCGCCAACGCGAATCCCAGACGCCTAAGGAGGCCGCCATGCAGGGCGATCCCAGCATCATCCGACTGCTCAACGCGGTGCTCACCAACGAGCTGACGGCGGTGAACCAGTACTTCCTGCACGCTCGGATGTACGACAACTGGGGCTTCAAGCGCCTGGGCAAGATCACCTATGACGAGTCGATCGGCGAGATGAAGCACGCCGACATGCTGATCAACCGCATCCTGTTCCTGGAGGGGCTTCCCAACCTTCAGGACCTTCACAAGCTGAAGATCGGTGAGACCGTGCCCGAGTGCCTGAACAGCGACCTGCAGGTCGAGCTGGCCGGCCGTGAGACCCTGATCCCCGGCATCATCCAGTGCGAGCAGGCGCGGGACTATGTCAGCCGCGAGCTGCTCCGCGAGATCCTCAGCGACACCGAGGAGCACATCGACTTCCTGGAAACCCAGCTGTCGTTGGTGAAGTCGCTGGGCGAGGCGAACTACCTTCAATCGGCGATGGGCGAGCTGCCGGCTTAAAGCGTTCTCGCCATGAAGACGCGGGCGCTTTCATCGAGCCCCCGCGCCTGATGTTCGCGACGGATCGCCGTCAGGTCGGGCGTCAAGGCGCTGTCCTCAATGTCGGCGAACCCGAGGCGTCGATAGTAGGGCGCGTTCCACGGGATCGCTCGGAATGTCGACAAGGTCAGCCCAAGAAGGCCGATGGCGCGCGCTTGACTTGCCACCGCGTTGATCAGCGTCGCGCCGATCCGTTGTCGCTCGAAGGCCGGCAGCACGTCGACCTGTTCGATGTAGAGGCTTTTCTCGAGCGGCCGAAACATCGCAAACCCGGCAAGTGTCGGAGCGCCGCTGGCGTCAGTCTCTGCGACCAGAAGCTGGCCCGCCGCCTGGCGAGCGGCCAAAAGCTCAAGCGAGGTTGGGGCGTCGTTGGCGATAGCGTCCATCAGGCCGACGAACCGCAGCCCCGAAGCGGCCTCGATCGCCTGTATGGCGGACAACTCCTCAGACCGAGCAGCGCGGATGTTGATGGTCATGGGCGAAAGTCCCCTGTGATCGCCCCACAGTCCAGCCCTCTCGGTGGGGGCTGGCCTTTGCCTCGCAAGCGTGATCCGGTCATGATCCTTTGGAGCGGTCGGAGCGGCCTGGAACCAAGGCTGAACTGGACTGTTTGAACCCATAGAGTTCATAGGGAGCGCCGCATGCATATCGCCAATGGAACCGCGCGACACCGCGCCTTGGCCGGTCGCGAGGCGTTCGAGCTCGACCAGGGCGAGCGTCATCATCCGGTGGGCCAAGTGGCTCTCGGGGCGGCCCTGGCGGGTGGCGCGATCATCGCCGCCATGATCATGGGTCGACGCCATGAGCGGGCTCTGGACGATGAGATGTACGCCGTCGAGTTCGCCGAGATGCATGAGCCGGTGGCGCATCAGCCCAAGCCGCTGACCAGCCTTCTTTTGCCGCCGCTGTTCATCGCCATGACCCTGTCGGGTCTGCGCACCTGGAACGCGCCGTCCAGCCCCGCCCGCACGCGGGCGTTGACGATCTGGAGCCTCGTGCAGGGCTTCAACGCCCTGTGGCTGGGCCTGGGCGCCAAGCGCGTCGGCGGCCAACTTGGCGCCGCGACAGCCTCTCTGGCGGCTTCGGCGGCGTATGCTCTGGAAGCGCGCAAGGTCGGCGGCGGCACGGCGCCGGACCTGGGCTGGGTGGGCTTGGCCAACGCGCTGACCAGCCAGTTGTGGCGCCGCCCCATCCCGCGCGGCCCCACCCTGCACTAAGCGAGAGCGTCTTCCGACGAAGTTTTTCCGGTCCAAACAGATCGGAAAATTGCTCTAGGCGAGCGGCGCGGGAGGTCAGCCTGGCTGGTTCTTGGCCGCCTTGGCTCCCAACTGGCGCAGGCCCTCCAGGATATCTCCGAGGTCCTCGCTGTCGCCGTGCTGGCGGATGAGCTTAAGCGCCTGAACGTTGATCCGCACGGCGGTCGCGTCCCATGCCCCGCGCTCGATGAGGGCCCGGATCATGTCGCACAGCCCGCCGGCCGATTGCTCCAGCACCGATAGGCCGAACATGCCCGCCAGCGACCGGACGCTTTCGGCCAGCCGCGCCGCCGTGCGCGCATCGATAGCCGGTCCGGCGGCGACAAGGGCGTCTATGGCCTGATCGATCAGCGCCATCGCCGAACCGCGATACGCCTCGATGTTCGTCTGCGCGCGGAGCAGGGCGGTCTGCGGGTCGATTCCGCCCGGCAGGTCGGCAAAGCGGGTCAGGCGACTGGCGCTCACTGGAGCAGCGCCGCTGTCGCGCCTTGGATCGACGCCCGATAGGCGTCGTCCCCGGCGTCTGCGGCGTCCTCGGCGTCGGTCTCAGCCGATGCGAGATTAGCGAACACCGAGGACGTGCTCCACAGGATGCGATCCAGCAGAGTGTTGGCGGAGAAGGGTTTGGCCACGATGTAGTCGGCCCCGACCCGTCGCGCCTGTTCGATCAGGGGGCGGGGCGTGTGACCCGTCACCACGATCACCACCGCTGGGGGCGCGTTGGCGGACTGTCGGCGGCGATGATCCTCGATCAGCCGCAGGCCCGCCTCCAGGTCGGGAAACGGGTCCAGGATGATGAGGTCCGGGTCGAAGCCGGCGGCCGTCTGGGCGTGCTTGAGCCCGCGCCGCTCCAGCTTCCGGAAGCCGAAGCCCATCAGGATCTGCGCGGTGAGATCCATGAAGCCGGCGTTCTCGTCCACGATCAGAACCGCTGCGTCCTGAAACCTGAACGTAGTCTCGTGCTTGCCCACGTCGCACCCCTGAAATGTGAACAGCGTTCTGGGAACAATGATCCCAAGGGGCAAAAACACCCTTAACGGGCATCCATCATAACGTCTCTCGCTTGAGGCGAATTGTCGCAGGGCGTGTGTTGTTCAGGGCAGTCGCGCGACGCGATCAAGGCTGAACGCGCCCCCGCCACGGGCGATCAAGAAGAGCAGGAGCCCCGCCCAGGACAGGTGGGTCGGCCAGGCGTCCGGATAGACGAAGATCTCGATCACGGCGGTCATGCCCAGGAAGGCCAGGGCCGAGACGCGGGTAAACAGGCCCAGAACCAGGAGGATCGAGAACAGGTGCTCCGAATAGGTCGCGGCGTACGCGGCCCATACGGGAGGGATCAGCGGCAGGTGATACTCGGTTTCGAACAGCGCATAGGTCCCATCGGTGATGTGCAGGAGGCCGTCCACCTTGGTGCGTCCCGACTGGAAGAAGATGGCCGCGACGCCGAGGCGCGCGACCAGCGCCAGGACATCCTCGGGCAACAGCTTTTCGGCGATCTGGGCCAGGTGAACGAAGGGAGCGCGCCAAGAGGCTTGGGTGGCGGTCATGTGTGACGATCCGGGTCTAGGCCACTGAAGGCGCCGTCGGCGATCAGGGCGGCGAAAAGGGAGGGGATGGAACAGGAGGGTTGGGCTTTCGCCGCATGCTCAGCGGCGCGGCCCAGCGTGTCGCCGTCGCGGCAGGCGCGGAGGAAGGCGGCCTCGCCCTCGTCGGCGATGCGGCTGCTGACGCTTCCGGCGCGACGGATCAGCAGCAGGGTCTGGGGCGTCTCCGCCAGTTCTAGCGCTTCGGCGCCTGCGCGCAGGTCCAGCCAGAGCCCGGGCACGCCCGCGTCGAAGCTGGCCAGCCGCAAACTAGGGTGGAGCCTGACGCGGGCGGCCGCCAGGGCGTCGGGCGGAAGCGACGCCAGCGCGGCCGCCTCGAGCGGGGCCGCCTCGCCGGCGAAGAGGGCCTCGGTCCACAGGCGGTCGAGGTGGGCCACGCCGGCGAGGTAGGGAAGATCGGCGGCGGGCTCGAACCGCTCCAGCCACGCCGGGAACGCCGCGCCGTAGTCGAGCAGCGCCGCATGCTCGGGCGGAGACTCGCGCGAGAACAGGACAGCCGCTCCGGTGAACCATTCCTCGCCCACGATCGCGCGGACGGTCGGAAAATTGTCCGCCAAGGCGTCAACGCAGCCCTTGGTGATGGTGTTGCGATAGACCGCAAGACCCGGTGCGTCGGCCTGCGACTCCGGCAGCCAGGGCGACAGCGGCGCGCGATCGCCCGACAGCGCCGCCACAAAGGCGTCCTGGAACGTCAGAAGGTCAGACATGATGAGGCTCGACGGTCTTGACCGAGGCCAGCACGTCGGCGGCCCGATCGCGCTCGGCCAGCAGGGTGGCGAAGGCGGGGATGTCGTCGTCGCGCTCGATCAGGGTCGGGCGTGGTCCGATCCGGCGGATCAGCCGCTCAAACAGCGCCCAGACCGCATCGGCGACGGGCGCGCCGTGGGTGTCGATCAGCAGGCCGGAGCCGCCGGGGTCAGGCGCATGTCCCGCCAGATGGATTTCGCCGATCGCCTCGGCGGGCAGGGCGTCGAGATAGCTCTCGGCCGCGTAGCCCAGATTGCTGGCGCTGACGAAGACGTTGTTCACGTCGACCAGCAGGCCGCACCCGGTGCGCGTCACCAGGGCCTTCAGAAACGCGACCTCGTCCATCGCATGGCCCTGGAGCGGCAGATAGAGCGACGGGTTCTCGATCAGAACGCGGCGCGCCAGGGCGTCCTGCATCCGGCAGACATTGTCGCAGATGCGATCGAGGGCCGCTCGCGTCCGGGGGAAAGGCAAGAGATCGGGCTGGTGCGCGCCGCGATGGGTCGACCAGGCCAGGTGCTCGGACACCACGAACGGCTCAAAGCGATCGACCAGCCGCTTCAAGGCGCGCAGGTGATCGGGATCCGGGTCGGCGTCAGCCGCCAGGGAGAGGCCTACGCCGTGCAGCGAGACGGGATGACGCTCGCGCACCGCCTCCAGCGCCGTCAGGCGCGGGCCGCCGGCCGACATGTAGTTTTCGGGATGGACCTCGAACCACAGACCGTCGGCGTCGCAGATGATCGCGTCGTCATAGTGCTGCGATTTCAGGCCAAGGCCGGCGGTGGGGGTCATCGAGCGATCTTCAAGGCGCGTCACTCCCGGCCTGCTTCGGGGCGGCCGGGAGTGACGGGGTTTGAACCAGAGGCTGGCGCTTAGGCCTTCGGCGTCAGCGAACCCATGCCCTTGGGCGTCTTGATCGTGGTGCAGGCGCCCTTCTTGACCATCTTCCAGGCGTCGCCCTGATAGTCGACCTTCGAGGTGCCCGCGCACGAGGTGCCGGCGCCGGCCTTGCAGTCGTTCTCACCGGCCTTGGACACGCCGTAGCACTTTTCGGTGTTGGCGCCGGCCTTGTGCTCGTCGGCGGCGGCGATCGAGACACCGGCCGAAAGGGCCAGGGCGGCGGCGAGGGCGAGGGTGGTGGCGGTGCGGGTCATGGAGGCTCTCCTTGGTGGGTTCGCGCCGAAGCGGCCTCTCGCCGCCCGGTCGATGGGGAAGTACGGAGACCGGGCGGCCAAGGTTACACCGGTCGGCGAACAAAATTTCACGACGCCGCCGACCGCCCTTTTCGGCGCGAGGCGACAGCATGTAACCATTGGGCTCTCTCGCGCGGATCAGGGGGTGGCGTGACGGACACCGAAACCCGATTGAAGGCGCTGATGCTGCGCGGGCTGGACGGCGACGCCGCCGCCTACCGCGCGTGTCTGGCCCTGCTCGGCGTCCGGCTGCGCGCCTATTTCGCGCGGCGCATGAGCGGCGCGCCCGGAGACGTGGAGGATCTTGTGCAGGAAACGCTGCTGGCGGTGCATCTCAAGCGGTCGACATGGGATAGCGCCCAGTCGTTCACCGCCTGGGCGCATGCGGTGGCGCGCTACAAGCTGATCGACCACTGGCGACGTCGACGCGTTCGCCAGACCCTGCCGATCGAGGATCACATCGACTTCCTGGCGGCCGAAGAGCCCGATCCCGGCGTGGGTCTGGAACTGGACCGGGCGCTGGCCAGCTTGCCCGAACGGCAGCGGCGGCTGGTCGGCGACGTGAAGCTGACGGGACTCTCGCTGGCCGAAGCCGGCGCGCGGGCGGGCATGTCGGAAGGCGCGGCGAAGGTCGCCCTGCACCGGGCCTTGAAGGCCCTGGCTGAAAGGATGCGCCGTGCGGACGGATGACCTGATCGACGCCCTGGCCCGCGATGCGGAGGGGACGCGCGACCCCGCCCCGCCCCGCCGGCTCGCCCTGGTGGCGGCCTTGGGCGCCTTGGCGGCGCTGGTTCTGGTGCTGGCCTGGCTGGGGACGCGCCAGGATCTGGCGCAGGCGCTGCTGGGTCCGATGTTCTGGATGAAGGCGGTCTATACCGCCGCCCTGGGCGCGGCGGGCTACATGGCGGTCGAACGCCTGTCGCGGCCCGAAGGATCGGGGCGACGCGGCTGGATGCTGGGCGCGGCGATCTTCGCGCTCTGCGTGGCGGCGGGGGTGTACCAGGCGCTGGTCAGTCCCGATGTGCAGGCCGCGCTGAAGATGCTCCACGGCCACTCATGGCGCTCCTGCAGCCCGCGCATCCTGCTGCTGGGCCTGCCAATGCTGGGATTGGGTCTATGGACGCTGCGCGGGACAGCGCCGACCCGGCCGGGCCTGGCGGGGTTCGCCATGGGGCTGTTCTCCGGCGGCGTGGTGGCCACCGTCTATGGCCTGCACTGTCCGGAGCACACCTTCACCTTCATCGCGCTCTGGTACAGCCTGGGCGTTCTGGCCTTGGCCGCGATTGGCGCGCTGGTCGGCCGATGGGCGCTTCGCTGGTAGGCCCGAAACTCGCGCCAGGGTCGATTGACAAATCGGCGTTACGCCAATCAAGTGCCGCAGCCTTCGCGACTGGAGCGCGCATGGCCGAACGATAAACGCCATACGGTTCTTTGGGGGAGAGGCGCGTGACGATCGACGACACCCTCGCTCCGGCGGGCGGCGGTTCTCCCATATGGTCTGCAGGAAACCTGCCCTGGCGTCTGACGGAAGTCGCCGCCGCCGGCGTGCTGGGCGGCATTCTCATGATCCTCGCCTGGCTGGGTTTGCGGCCCGATCTTGAGGCGGCGCTGCAGACGCCGGTCTTCTGGATCAAGATCGGCTATGCCGCCTTCATCGCGGCCGGCGCGGGTCTTTCGGCCTGTCGCCTGGCGCGCGACCGGACCTGGGGGCGAGCCCCCCTCGTCGCCGCTGCGGGCGTCGCGGGCGGCTTCTTGGCGCTCGGCGCCATCCAGGCGCTGGCGATGACCCCGGCGGCGCTGGCCGGCCTGTATTGGCCTGCGGCGCTGGTCTGTATCGTGCAGATCCTGGCGATCGCGACGCCGATGCTGCTGTTCGCCGGCTATGGCCTCGCCAGCGTCGATCCCGAGCGGCCGCGTCTCGTCGGCTTCGCCGGAGGCGTCGCCTGCGGGGCGGTGGCCGACATGGTGTTCGGCCTGCATTGCTCCTTCTCGAGCTTCGCCATCATCGCGCCCTGGCACACGGCGGGGATGCTGGTCTGCGGTCTGGCGGGCTTGTTGCTGGTCGGCGTGTTCGGACGGCTGCGGCGGACGCGAGGTCAGGCTGTCGAGAGCGTCGTCGGCGTCTGATCAAAAAGAAAAGGGGAGGCCAAAGCCTCCCCGATCCAAACAGCCCTGACCGAAACAGCGTCGCCTATTCGGCGGCGGCCTTGGCCGTGCTGGCGCCGAACTTGGCGTGCAGTTCGCCCGAGGCGTAACGCTTGGCCATGGTCGCGGTGGAGAACGCCTTGATCTTGTCGGCGTGACCGGCCGAGCCGAACTCGACGAAGCGGGCCTGGCAGACCTTGCGCATGGCTTCCTTGGCGGGCTTCAGATACGCGCGCGGGTCGAACTCGCCGGGCTTCTCGACCAGGATCTTGCGGATCGCGCCGGTGATGGCCATGCGGTTGTCGGTGTCGACATTGATCTTGCGCACGCCGTGCTTGATGCCGCGCTGGATCTCCTCGACCGGCACGCCCCAGGTCTGGGGCATCTGGCCGCCGTACTGGTTGATGATGTCCTGCAGGTCCTGCGGCACCGACGAGGAGCCGTGCATCACCAGGTGGGTGTTGGGCAGGCGGCGGTGGATTTCCTCGATCACGTTCATGGCCAGGACGTCGCCGTCCGGCTTGCGCGTGAACTTGTAGGCGCCGTGGCTGGTGCCCATGGCGATGGCCAGGGCGTCGACGCCGGTCTGGGCCACGAAGTCCACGGCCTGGTCCGGATCGGTCAGCAGCTCGTCATGGCTGAGCTTGCCCTCGAAGCCGTGGCCGTCCTCGGCCTCGCCCATGCCGGTTTCCAGGCTCCCCAGCACGCCCAGCTCGCCCTCGACCGAGACGCCGCAGGCGTGGGCCATCTGCACGACCTTGCGGGTGACTTCGACGTTGTACTCGTAGCTGGCGGGGGTCTTGGCGTCTTCCATCAGCGAGCCGTCCATCATCACCGAGGTGAAGCCGTACTGGATCGCCGTGGCGCAGGTCGCCGGGCCGTTGCCGTGGTCCTGGTGCATGCAGACCGGGATGTGCGGATAGATGTCGACCAGCGCGTCGATCATCTTGGCCAGCATGATGTCGTTGGCGTAGTTCCGCGCGCCGCGCGAGGCCTGGATGATGACCGGCGAGTTGACGGCGTCGGCCGCCTCCATGATCGCCAGGCCCTGTTCCATGTTGTTGATGTTGAAGGCGGGCAAGCCGTACTCATGCTCGGCGGCATGGTCCAACAGCTGGCGCAGCGTGATGCGAGCCACGTAATTTTCTCCTGCAAGCGTTTAAGTGGTTTGGGTCGTTTCTTGTTTTTGGGGCCCGGCGCTGAAGCGCTCTCTGCCCAGGTCGTCAGTCTACGTACTTAAGCTCTCCCGCCCTTCCCGGCGAAGGCCGGGACGGGCGGTTTACCAATTCGAACTAGGCCTCCAGGGCCGCGACGCCCGGAAGCGTCTTGCCTTCCATCCATTCCAGGAACGCGCCGCCCGCCGTCGAGACGAAGGTGAAATCGGCCGACACGCCCGCGTGATTCAGCGCCGCGACTGTATCACCACCACCCGCGACCGCCACGATCTTACCGGATTTGGCGAGCGAAGCGGCATGTTTCGCCGCGGAGACGGTGGCTTCGTCGAACGGCGGCACTTCGAAAACGCCCAAGGGGCCGTTCCAGATCAGCGTCTGGCACTGGGCCATCGTGGCGTTCAGCGTCGCCACGGTCTCTGGGCCGGCATCGAGGATCCGGTCCTGGGGCTGGACCTCGTAGACGTTGCGGACGGTGGCGGCGACGCCGGGCTTGACCTCCTGGGCCACCACGACGTCGGTCGGCAGCAGAAGCTTGCAACCCGCGCTGCCGGCCAGGTCGATGATCTGGCGCGCCGTCTCGGCCATGTCGGTCTCGCACAGCGAGGCGCCGACATCGATCTTGGCCGCGTAGAGGAAGGTGTTGGCCATGCCGCCGCCGATGGCCAGGTAGTCCAGCTTGGTCACCAGGTTGCGCAGCAAATCGAGCTTGGTCGAGACCTTGGAGCCGCCGACGATACCGATGACCGGCTTCTTGGGCTTGCCCAGCGCCGCGTCCAGCGCCTCCAGCTCACGCTGCATCGACAGGCCCGGATAGGCCGGCAGCAGCTTGGCCAAGCCTTCGGTCGAGGCGTGGGCGCGGTGGGCGGCGCTGAAGGCGTCGTTGACATAGACGTCGCCGTTGGCGGCCAGGGCCTTGGCGAACTCGGGGTCGTTCTTCTCTTCGCCGGCGTGGAAGCGGACGTTCTCCAGCAGCGCCACGCCGCCGTTTTCCAGGGCGTCGACGACCTTGGCGGCTTCAGCGCCGACGCAGTCGCTGGCGAAGGCGACGGGCTGCTCGAGCAGCTTGGACAGCGGCTCGGCGACGAAGGCCAGGCTCATCTCCGGCACGACCTTGCCCTTGGGGCGGTCGAAGTGGGCCAGCAGCACCACCTTGGCGCCTTGCTTGGACAGGTAGGCGATGGTCGGCAGCGCCGCGCGCAGGCGGGTGTCGTCGGCGACCTTTCCGCCGTCGACGGGGACGTTGAAGTCCACCCGGACCAGGGCGCGCTTGCCGGCGAGATCGGCGGTGTCGAGGGGGCGGAAGGTCATCGAGCGTCTCGGTAATATAACGGGCAAGGAAAACCCCCGCTCCTTGCGGAGCGGGGGCTGGATCATTCGGTTCCTTAGAGGAACTTCGCCATTTCGAGAGCGGTGTCGCTCATGCGCGTCGCGAAGCCCCACTCGTTGTCGTACCACGACAGCACACGGGCCAGCTTGCCCTCGATGACTTGCGTCTGGGGCAGGGCGGCGGTCGAGCTGGCGGCGATGTGGTTCAGGTCGGTCGAGACCAGCGGGTCGGTGGTCACGGCCAGAACGCCCTTCATCGGGCCGTCGGCGGCGGCCTGCAGGGCCTTGTTGATCTCGTCGATCGAGGTCTCGCGGGCGGCGACGACCTTCAGGTCGATGACCGAGACGTTCGGGGTCGGGACGCGGATCGACGAACCATCCAGCTTGCCCTTCAGTTCCGGCAGAACCAGGCCCAGGGCCTTGGCGGCGCCGGTCGAGGTCGGGATCATGCTCAGGGCCGCGGCGCGGGCGCGGTAGAGGTCCTTGTGCATGGTGTCCAGCGTCGGCTGGTCGCCGGTGTAGCTGTGGATCGTGGTCATGTAGCCGCGCTCGATGCCGAACAGGTCGTGCAGGACCTTGGCGACCGGGGCCAGAGCGTTGGTGGTGCACGAGCCGTTCGAGACGACGATGTCGTCGGCCGTCAGGGTCTCGTGGTTGACCTTGTAGACGATGGTCTTGTCGGCGTTATCGGCCGGGGCCGAGACCAGGACGCGCTTGGCGCCGGCCTTCAGGTGGGCGCTGGCCTTGTCCTTGGCGGTGAAGATGCCGGTGCACTCGAAGGCGATGTCGACGCCCAGGTCCTTGTGCGGCAGCTCCTCGGGGTTACGGATGGCCGTGACCTTGATCTTGCCCATGCCGACGTCGATCCAGTCCTCGCCCGAGGTGACGACGCCCGGGAAGCGGCCGTGGACGCTGTCGTAGCGCAGCAGGTGGGCGTTGGTCTCGACCGGGCCCAGGTCGTTGATGGCGACGACCTCGATATCGCGACGGCCATGCTCGGCGATGGAGCGCAGGACCAGACGTCCGATGCGGCCGAAGCCGTTGATGGCGACGCGAAGAGCCATGGGTCTTTCTCCTGATATGTGGCCGCCGGACGATATCGACCGGCGTTCCCTATTTTGCTGCGCGTTTTGCGGGGGAAAGTCGCGAAGTCAAGCCCGAGAAACTGACAACCTTCCTTAGAAAGCTGCTATGGGCTGCGCGTCGCCCAAATATCGCCCCCGCGTCTGGCTTAGACCCGTTCGATCTATATGTTGCGTCGCATGATGGATTTCCGCCGATGATGCCGGCTGACAGTACGGCCCTGGACCTTGCCGTGCGCCGCCTGGAGCGGGCGGTGAGCCAACTTGAGCAACGCTTGGCCGCCAAGGCGGCCGAGGCCGAGCGCGCGCTCGCCGCCGCGAAGGCCGCAGCTGCCTCCGCGCCGGTCATGGCGGCCGAGCCTGGCCTGTTCGAGGACGAGGAACGCGCCCGGCTGCTCGCCGACCTGGAAGCCGCCCGCGAACGGGAGAAGGCGCTGGAGGAGGCCGGAGAGCAGGCCTCGGTCGCGCTGGGCCGCGCCATCGCCGAGATCCGCGCCGCCCTTGGTGAAGACGGCGTCGCCAACGATCTTCATGCCCCGAGCGACGACGATGACCTGTTCGAAGACTCCGAGGAGGCCTGACCCATGGCTCAGGTGACCATCCAGGTGAACGGCCGGCCCTACATGGTCGGCTGCGAGGACGGACAAGAGCCGCACCTGACCGAGTTGGCGCGCCTGTTCGACCGTCAGGTGCGCCAGGTCAGCCAGGACGTGGGCCAACTGGGCGAGACGCGCCTCTTCCTGATGGGCGCCCTGCTGCTGGCCGACGAGCTGTCGGACATGAAGCTGCGCCTGGCCCACGCCAACGCCGAGATCGCCCGCATGCAGCAGGAAGGCACCAAGGCCGAGATCGCCGCCATCCGCGCGCTGGACGCGGCGGCGGAGAAGATCGAAAAGCTCGCGATCGACTAGGCGGATCGAACAGTCGCGTTACCGCGACGCTGGCGTTCCGCCACCTAAGTCCCTATCTTACACGATGGCGGGTCTTGCTGTGGCTCTCGTCGAAGATTTCTTATCCCAGGGACCTTAATCTCTCTATCGGGACCTGTTCCCTCCCGTGGCCGTGGCTGCGGGAACACGGGGCCCACCTGTTACTGACAGGTTCGAGTGGATTGAAACGTCTTCACGGTTCTTCGCGGCGCCGCCACCCTTTCCCTGTAAAACTGTCTTCCCGGCCAAGTGCGCAGCACGCCGAGCCGGGATCGCCGGAAGCGTCGGGCGCGCTGCGCTCCCGGTTCGGCGCTGCCTTGCGGCCGCTGGACCGGGATGACAGCCTTCACGGAATGACCATCGTCGATCCGATCGCGGCCAAGACGGCCCTTCGCGTGTTTCTCCGCAACCAGCGCAAGCAGCTGGCGCGCGAGCATCCCGAGGCCGACTGGATGATCGCCGAGGTCGCCCGCGCGCCTCTGCAGCGACTGTTTCCCAATCCCAAAGGCAAGATCGCCGCGCTCTATCACGGGATGGGATCGGAGATTTCCCCGCGTCTTCTCGCCGAACAGATGGCCGAGTCCGGATGGACCCTGGCCCTGCCGGCCGTGGTCGATCGCGACGGCGGCAAGATGGTGTTCCGGCGCTGGGATGTGGAAAAGCCGCTCAAGCATGACGAGATCGGTCTGCGCGCGCCGGCGCCCGATCAGCCGATGGTGATCCCCGATCTGGTCGTGACGCCGTTGTTGGCCTTTCAGCGTGACGGGACGCGGCTGGGGCAGGGCGGCGGCTATTATGATCGGGCGCTTGAGTTCCTGCGCGCGCGCCGGTCGATCTTCGTTTTGGGCCTCGCCTACAGCGGCCAGCAGATGGAGAATCTGCCGCACGAGCCGCACGATCAAAGGCTGGACGCCATTCTCACCGAAAAAGAATATATAGCGGTCAACGCGATGGCCGGGTAACGGGCCGTCACACTCCGCTTCTGGGACTATCGATGCGTTTCGCCTTCTTCGGCGATGTCGTCGGCAAGTCGGGCCGTGACGGCCTGGCCGACCATCTGCCCGACCTTCGTCGTCAGCTCGGCCTCGAGTTCGTGATCATCAACGCCGAGAACGCCGCGGCGGGCTTTGGCATCACCGAGAACACCGCGCGCGAGCTGTTCGAGGCCGGCGCCGACTGCCTGACCCTGGGCAACCACAGCTGGGACCAGCGCGAGGCCCTGACCTACATCGTGCGCGAGCCGCGCCTGATCCGGCCGGCCAACTATCCGATCCTGTCGGACGCGCCGGGGCGCGGCAGCCATCTCTTCCAGACCGACTCGGGCAAGACGATCTTCGTCGTAAACCTGCTCGGCAGGGTTCACATGGACGCCATGGACGACCCGTTCGCCGCCGCCGATCGCGAGCTGGACAAGGCGCCGCTGGCCCAGGTGGCCGATGCGGTGGTGGTCGACATGCACTGCGAGGCGACCTCGGAGAAGATGGCCATGGGCCACTATTGCGACGGCCGCGCCTCACTGGTGGTGGGCACCCACACCCACGTCCCGACCGCCGACTGCCAGATCCTGCCCGGCGGCACCGCCTACCAGACCGACGCCGGCGCCTGCGCCGACTATGACAGCGTCATCGGCAACCAGAAGGAAGAGCCGCTGCGGCGCTTCACCACCAAGATCAGCGGCGGCCGCTACCAGCCGGCCTCGGGTCCGGCGACGGTCTGCGGCGTGTTCGTCGAGACCGACGATCGCACCGGGCTGGCCGTCCGGGTCGAGCCGATCCGGGTCGGCGGTCGGCTGAAGTCGACGGTGCCCACCGTCTAGGCGGGGTGACAAACCCCGCCGCCGGGCGTTAGAAGCGCGCCCACACTCCTCTTCAGACTAGAGACAGAGCCCTCCGAATGGCCGGTCACTCGAAATTCAAGAACATCATGCACCGCAAGGGCCGCGCGGACGCCGCGCGCTCCAAGCTGTTCTCCAAGCTGTCGCGGGAAATCACGGTCGCGGCCAAGACGGGCCTGCCGGATCCGGCCATGAACCCGCGCCTGCGCCTGGCCGTGAACAACGCCAAGGCCGAAAGCCTGCCCAAGGACGTCATCGAGCGCGCGATCAAGAAGTCGCAGATGGGCGACGCGGCGGACTATTCGGAGATCCGCTATGAAGGCGTCGCCGCCGGCGGGGTCGGGATCATCGTCGAGGTGCTGACCGACAACAAGAACCGCGCCGCCGCCAATGTCCGCTCCTATTTCACCAAGATGGGCGGCAACATGGGGGCCACCGGCTCGGTGACCTTCAACTTCGACCGCGTCGGCCAGATCAGCTATCCGGCCAAGACCGCGTCGGAAGACGACATGATGGAAGCCGCCATCGAGGCCGGCGCCGATGACGTCACCTCGGACATGGACGAGGAAGGCGAAGGCCACACGGTCTATACCGCCTTCGAAAGCCTGAACGACGTGGCCGCCGCCCTCGAAGCCAAGTTCGGCGCGGCGTCGAACACCAAGATCGCCTGGCGTCCGAAGATGCAGGTCCCGGTCACGGGTGACGCCGTGGCCACCCTGATGAAGCTGCTCGACATGCTGGACGAGGACGACGACGTCCAGGCCGTCTACTCGAACGAAGACATCAGCGACGAAGACCTGGCCAAGCTGGGTTGATGCATTTGGGGGAGGTCCGGACGGACCTCCCCTTCGTCTTTGCGTATCCCTGACAGACCGAGGCTCCGGTGACCTCTTCCGCCCCTAACGCCCTGGCTGAGGTCGTTTTGCCCGACCTGCCCAACCACTATCGCGGCAAGGTGCGGGACAACTACGACCTGCCCGACGGCCGCCGCGTGATCGTGGCCTCGGACCGGCTCAGCGCCTTCGACCGCAATCTGTGCGCGGTGCCGGGCAAGGGCCAGGTGCTGACCCAGACGGCGAGGTTCTGGTTCGACGCGACGGCGGACATCTGTCCCAACCACGTCGTCGCCTATCCGGACCCGAACGTGCTGATCGGCAAGCGGCTGGAGATGCTGCCGGTCGAGCTGGTGGTGCGCGGCTATCTGGCGGGGACGACCTCGACCTCGGTTCTGACCCTCTACAACAAGGGCCAGCGGACCATGTACGGCGTCACCCTGCCGGACGGCTTGAAGCCCAACCAGCGCCTGCCCCAGGCCATCCTGACCCCGACCAGCAAGGCCGCCGACGGCGATCACGACGCGCCGTTGTCACCGGACGAGGTGCTGGCCCAGGGGCTGGTCACGCCCGCCCAGTGGGAACAGCTCAGCGCCTACGGCCTGGCGCTTTTCGCGCGCGGCCAGGCCATGGCCGCCGAGCGGGGCCTGATCCTCGCCGACACCAAGTACGAGTTCGGCCTCGACGAGACCGGCGCGATCGTGCTGGCCGACGAGATCCACACCCCCGACAGCAGCCGGTTCTGGCGCGCCGACACCTATGAGGCCCGGTTCGCGGCCGGCCAGCGTCCGGACAGCTTCGACAAGGACTTCGTCCGCGCCTGGGTCGGCGAGCGGTGCGATCCCTACAACGACCCGATCCCCGAGATCCCGGCCGAGCTCATCGCGCGGACGTCGGCGGTCTATATCGAGGCCTTCGAGGCGATCACGGGCCAGACCTTTGAGGCGCCGAACCCAAGCGAGCCGGTGATGGCCCGCGTGAAGCGCAATCTCGACGCCTATCTGGCGGAGTAGGGTGTCGCTGCGCTGGCGGAACCCGAAGGCTCCGCCAGTCTGTGTTCGGCCCTACTTCCCGCCCGCATAGTCCTGGATCAGGCCGTAAAGGAAGTCGCGTCCCTCATACAGCGACTTGACGCGCATGCGCTCGTTGAGGCCGTGCGCGCCGGTGCCCTCGGGGCCGTGGAACAGGCCGGTGACGCCGTAGGTCGGGATGCCCGCCGCGCTGGTATGGACCGCGTCGGTCGCGCCGGTCGCCATGACCGGTAGGATCGGAACGCCGGGCCAGACCTTGGCGGCGTTTTTCTGGATGGGGCCCATGATCGCCGGCGTCAGCGGCGGGGGCGGGGAGGCGGGCTTGGAGTCGTGGGCCAGGGTCACGGCGACCGCTGGATCCGCCGCCAGCTCGGTCAGCTTGGCCTTGACCTCGTCGATCGGCGTACCCGGCAGGATGCGGCAGTTGATATTGGCCGTGGCCCGCTGGGGCAGGGCGTTCGGCGCGTGACCCGCGCTGACCATGGTGGCGACGCAGGTGGTCCGCAGCATCGAATTCCAGGTGGCGTCCTTGGTCACCACCGCCAGCGCCGCCGGATCGTTGATATCGGCGACCAGCGCCTTCATGGCCGCCGCCTGCTCTGGCGTCACGCGCGGTTGCATCTGGGTGAAGTAGCCGCGCGTGGCGTCGTTGAAGCGCGGCGGGAACTTGTAGGCGCCGATCCGGTCGAGCGCCGCCGCCAGTTGATAGATCGCATTGGGCGAAGCGGGGCGGCTGGAGTGGCCGCCGGGATTGGTCACGGTGAGGGTGAAGTCCTGATAGACCTTCTCGCCGGCCTGGACCTCCAGGACGACGGCCTTGCCCTGCTCGTCCAGCACGCCGGAGGCGCCCTCGTTGAGGGCGAATGCGGCGTCGACGAGCGGGCGATGATTCTTCACCAGGTCCTCGATGCCGTTATAGCCCTCGCTCTCCTCGCCGCAGGTCAGGGCCATCTTGATGTCGCGCTTGGGCTTGAAGCCCGCCTGCTTGAGGCGGACCAGGCTGTCGACCCAGATGGCGGCCTGGGCCTTGTCGTCCGACGTGCCGCGTCCGTAGAAATAGCCGTTCTCTTCGACCAGCTTGAACGGATCGCGGGTCCAGTCCTCGCGCTTGGCCTCGACCACGTCGATGTGGGCCAGCAGCAGCATGGGTGGGGTCTTGGCGTCCGTCCCGCGCAAGACGGCGACGAGGCTGCCCTCGCGAGGATGCTTGGGCTCGACCACCACCTTGACGTCGGCCTCGGGATAGCCCGCCGCCTTCAGGCGCGCGCCCATCGCCTCGGCGGCGGCGGTGCAGGACCCGACCGACAGGGTCGTATTGATCTCGACCAGCTCCTTGTAGAGTTCGCGGAAGACGAGCTGGTCTGGCCGAACGGTCTTGGGCGCCGCCGCCGTCTGGGCGTTCGCGGCGCTCGCCAGCGCGATCAGCGCGCCCGCCGTCATCCATGCCATCGGCTTCATCGAAATCATCTCCCCAAACACATGTTCGATGGAACAGAGCTTGCCTCGGCCTCGCGCGCAAGGGGGCGCGGTTAACCGCGCGTTAGCAAAGGACTGGCTTTTCGTGGAGGCGCGAACAGGCGATGGTGCGAGAACACATGATGAACACGAATCGCGCCCCCATTCGAATTCTCGGCCTCGACCCCGGCTTGCGCCGCACGGGCTGGGGCGTGCTCTCGGTCGAGGGCTCGCGCATGACCCACGTCGCCCACGGCGTGATCGCGCCGGACGATAAGGCCGAATTCGCCGACCGGCTGCTGCATCTGTTCGAGGGGATCAGCGCCGTGATCGAGCAGCACAGGCCCGACGAGGCGGCGGTCGAGGAAGTGTTCCTCAACACTAACGCCCAGTCGACCCTGAAGCTGGGCCACGCCCGCGCCGCCGCCCTGATCGCGCCGGCTCGCGCGGGGCTGCTGGTCGCCGAGTATTCGACGCGTCTGGTCAAGAAGGCGGTGGTCGGGACCGGCGCGGCCGACAAGACCCAGATCGGCTTCATGATCGCGCGTCTGCTGCCGACGGCGGGCAAGACGACGGCCGATTGCGCCGACGCGCTGGCCGTCGCCATCACCCACGCCAACCTGCGCGTCGCCAACCGGAGAGTCGCATGATCGGGCGTTTGCGCGGCGCCGTCGCCGAGGTCGGCGAGGAAGAGGCCCTGATCGACGTCATGGGCGTCGGCTATCTGGTCCGCTGCGGCCATCGCACGCTCCAGCGTCTGCCGGCCCTGGGCGAGGAGACCTTGCTGCATATCGAAAGCCAGTGGAGCGAGAGCGCGGGCTTAAGGCTCTACGGGTTTCTCACCCGCGAAGACCGCCGCGCCTTCGTGCTGCTGCAGGCGATCCAGGGCGTGGGACCCAAGGCCGCCATGGCGGTGCTGGACGTGCTGTCGCCGGCCGAACTGGCCAGCGCCGTGGCGCGCGAGGACAAGGCCGCCGTCGGCCGCGCCAACGGCGTTGGGCCCAAGCTGGCCCTGCGCATCGTCACCGAGCTGAAGGACAAGCCGATCACCGACGGCCCGGTGCTGATGACCGCGCCTAGCGCGTCGTCGGCGCCGTCTGGTCCCGCCAAGCCCGCGCCGACTGGTGACGCCGTCGCGGCCCTTATGGGCCTTGGTGTCACTGAGGTGAACGCCCGTCGGGTGGTCGAGGCTGCGGCCGCCGGGCTGGGCGACGACGCGACCGTTCAGGCGCTGATCAAGGCGGGTCTGAAGGAGTTGGGTCGATGATTTTAGCTCAGCAGCTCCCCCCACCTGACCTGCTTCGCAGGTCGTCCGCCCCCGAAGGCGGGCGGAAGGAAACGCGCGCCTTCTTCCCCCTCCGGGGGAGGAGCGCCCCCGGGTCGCGCGTAGCGCGCGCCCGAGGACAGGCTCCGCGCGGAGGGGGCAAGTGACCCGCGTCATCTCCGGCGAGCCCCAGCACGGCGACCTCGCGCCCGCCGACCGCGCCCTGCGTCCCCAGACCCTGGCCGAGTTCGTCGGTCAGGAGCAGGCCAAGGGCAATCTCCGCGTCTTCATCGAGGCCGCCAAGGGCCGGGGCGAGGCCCTGGACCATGTGCTGCTGTTTGGCCCGCCGGGCCTGGGCAAGACCACCCTGGCCCAGATCGTCGCGCGCGAGCTGGGCGTGAATTTCCGCGCCACCTCCGGGCCTGTGCTGAACAAGCCGGGCGACCTGGCGGCGATCCTGACCAATCTCGAAGCCAACGACGTCCTGTTCATCGACGAGATCCATCGCCTGTCGTCGAACGTCGAGGAGATCCTCTATCCGGCCATGGAGGACCATGTGCTGGACCTGGTGATCGGCGAGGGCCCCTCGGCGCGGTCGATCCGTATCGACCTGGCGCCGTTCACCCTCGTGGCGGCCACGACGCGGGCGGGGATGCTGGCCACGCCGCTGCGCGACCGCTTCGGCATTCCGATCCGGCTGGAGTTCTACACCCCGGCCGAGCTGCGCCATGTGCTGCAGCACGCCGCCCGCAAGATGGGCGCGCCGCTGACCGACGACGGCGCCGATGAGATCGCCAAGCGGGCGCGGGGAACGCCGCGTGTCGCCGGTCGCCTGCTGCGCCGGGTCCGCGACTTCGCCACGGCCGACGGCGCGACCAACATCGACCGCAAGGCCGCCGCCATGGCCCTGGCGCGGCTGGAGGTCGACGAAAGCGGCCTCGACAGTCTGGACCGCCGCTACCTCCGCGCCATGATCGAAAACTACGGCGGCGGACCGGTGGGCGTGGAGACCATCGCCTACGCCATCGCCGAGGCCCGCGATGCGGTCGAGGACGTGATCGAGCCCTATCTGATGCAGCAGGGTTTCATCCAGCGGACGCCGCGCGGCCGGATGGCCTGCGGCAAGGCCTATCTGCATCTGGGCCTGACCCCGCCCGCCGCCCCGCCCGGGCAGGCCGGCCTGTTCGACGAGGGCTGACAGCGTGCGCGCGATCCGTCTGTTCACCGCCGGCCTCGCCGCTGCGAGCCTCGCCGTTTCCCTGGCCGCGATCAACGTCGCCGGCGCGCCGCGCAACGCCCTGATCGTCCAGGGGCTCGCCGCCGTGCTCGCCGTGGGCGTGGCCCTGCTGGTCGGACGCTTCTGGCGGCGGGCGAACTGGCGGCTCTGGGTGCTGACAGCCGCCTGCGGCCTGGCCCTGGTTCTGACCCTGATGAACGGCGTCTCGCTGGAGGGCGCCAAGCGCTGGGTGGCCTTGGGCCCGCTCCAGCTGCACACCGCGTCGATCGTCCTGCCGTTTGCGGCCTTCGCCTATGCCAAGGGCTTTGGCGACCGTCGTGTGGCGCCGATCGCGGCCTTGGTCGCCTTGCTGTTGCTGTACCAGCACGACGCGGCCTCATCCCTGGCCTTCGCCCTGGCGCTGGCGGCTGCGACGCTCGTCGAGCGCCCGCGCCAGCTGACGCCGTGGGCCTGCGTGGCCATCGCCGCGCTCCTGGCCTACGGCGCCTGGGTCGAACCTGACACCTTGCCGGCTGTGCCCTATGTCGAGGGTCTTCTGGACCAGACGTTCGCCGCCCATCCGGTGCTGGGCGCCCTGGCCGGCGTGCTGATGATCGCGCTGCCCGCGCCGTTCCTGCTGGTGGCCCGCGCGCGGCCCGAGCGTCGCGCCGAAGCCCTGGCCCTGGCCGCCCTCTGGGCCGGCTGGATCGCCGGGAACCTGTTTGGAAACTATCCCGCGCCCGTTCTAGGGTATGGCGCTGCGCCGATCCTGGCCTGGGGCCTGTCCCTGGGTCTGGTGCTCGGTGGCCCCGTCAACCAGGACCCGCCCGCGTCATGACCGAGCCCACCGCCGGCGCCTTCGAGGGGCGCGAGCACCAGCTGCCTGTGCGCATCTACTACGAGGACACTGATTTTTCGGGGATCGTCTACCACGCCAACTATCTGCGCTATCTGGAGCGGGGGCGGAGCGACTTTTTCCGGCTGGCCGGCATTTCGCACACCGAACTGGCGCAGCAGGACACCGCCTTTGCGATCATCCGCATGGAGCTGGACTTCAAGCGCTCGGCGCGGATCGACGACGCCCTGCTGGTGCGCACCACCTATGACCGCGTCGAGGGCGCGCGGCTGTTCGTGACCCAGAGGATCACGCGCGGCCAGGATGTGGTGCTGGAAGCCAAGGGCGTGGCGGTGTGCATCAGCCTCTCGGGGCGCCCGCGCAGGCCGACGCCTGAGATGCTGGCCAAGCTTTCCCCATGGCTGACGCCGACGCAGAGCTGAGCGAAGTCGATTTTCGGGATCGCCCGGCGATTGTCATAGTTTCACCCCAGCGCCGCTTCATGCCATACGGCGCTCTCCAGTCCTGATCAGACGACCCAACGGAGCCTATCCCGAATGGACGCCGCGGCCGCCGCCCCCAATTTCTCGTTCTTTGCCTTGTTCATGCAGGCCGACTGGGTCGTGAAGGGCGTCATGATCGGTCTGATCCTGGCCTCGCTGGGCTCTTGGGCGGTCATTCTGGACAAGCTGTTCCGTTTCCAGGCGCTGAACCGCGCCGCCGACCGCTTCGAGGAGCAGGTCAGCGGCGGGCGCTCGCTGGAGGACGTCGCGGGCGAGGCTGGCGCCAATCCGCGTCACGCCCTGCCGCGCATGCTGCAGGCGGCGTTGAAGGAATGGCGTGACGCCAAGGCCAAGGGCGCGATGAGCGAGAACCAGGCCGGTTTCCTGATCGCCCGTATCGACCGCATCCTCGACACCCAGATCGCCCGCGAGACCACCAAGGTCGAGGAGGGCCTGGGCAGCCTGGCCATCGTCGCCACGGCCTCGCCGTTCATCGGCCTGTTCGGCACGGTCTGGGGCATCATGCACGCCTTCCAGAACATCGCGATCTCGAAGAACACCTCGCTGGCCGTGGTTGCGCCCTCGATCGCCGAGGCGCTGTTCGCCACCGCCATCGGCCTGATCGCCGCCATCCCGGCCTATATCGCCTACAACAAGTTCTCGACCGACGCGGGCAAGTACGCCGGCCGCCTGGAAGGCTTCGCCGACGACCTGTCGACCGCGATCCAGCGTCGCCTGGCCGAGCGAGTCTAGCGATGGCGATGTCCTCCAACGACGCGTTCGCCACGGGCGGGCGCCGAGGCCGTCGTCGCGGTCGCCGCTCGCGCGGGGCGCTGTCCGAGATCAACGTCACGCCGCTGGTGGACGTGATGCTGGTGCTGTTGATCATCTTCATGATCAGCGCGCCGCTGCTGACCGCCGGCGTGCCGCTGGAGCTGCCCAAGACCGAGGCCGCCGCCCTGCAGAACCAGGAAGAGCCGATCACCGTGTCGATCCGCAAGGACGGCCAGATCTTCGTCGGTGAGACGCAGATTCCGTTCGAGAACCTCGCCCCCCGCATCAGCGCCATCGCGGGCGACGGCTATGACAAGCCGATCTTCGTGCGGGCCGACGGCGGCGCGACCTACGCCGTGGTCGCCCAGGTGATGGCGGGCCTGTCGAACGCCGGCTTCAACAAGATCAACCTGATCACCGAGACCGGCGGCCCCTCGACGGGGGCGGCCCCGCGCGACGCGCAGCCGGAAGGCGCGGCCGACCTGCGGCCCGCGCAGTAGGAGCGGCATGAGCGCCCGCCGCGAACAGACTCTGTCTCCGGGCCTGCTGGGTTCGATCGCGCTGCACGGAGCCGTGGCGGCTCTGATCGCGTTTGGCCTGCCTTGGAAGCAGTCCGAGCCCATCACCATCGGCGAGTCGGTGCCGGTCACGATCGTCACCAACGGTCCGACCAATGTGCGCCCTGCGGAAGAGGCGCTGGAGGAGCAGACGGCCCAGACCCCGGAGCCGACACCCGAGGCGACGCCGCAGCCACCCGCGCCGACGCCGGCGCCCACGCCGACTCCCGCCCCGGCGCCGCCGCCCAAGCCGACCCCGACGCCCAAGCCCTCGCCGACGCCGACACCGGCCAAGCCGACGCCGCAGAAGAAGACCGATAACGACTTCTTCGCTTCCCTCGAGGCTTCGATCGCCAAGACCAAGAAGGCGACCGGCAAGCCCACCGCCAATGCGGCCAAGGGCCCGGCGCGGGCGGAAACCTCGGTGTCGGCGCGCCCGGCCATGGGCGCGGCCACCGGGCTTTCGGCCGCGGCGCTCGGACGCCTTCAGGGCGAGGTGCAGGATCGCTGGAACCCCAATTGCGAGGTCGAGGGCGGGGCCAACGTCAACGTCCGGGTCGTGTTCGTCATCGGCCCCGGCGGCCGGGTGGTCGGTCAGCCGGAGTCGCCCGGGACGTCTTCGCCGGATCCGGTGGTCAAGGCCGCCTCGGACCGCGCCATTCGCGCGCTGTTCGCGGCCTCGCCGTTCGCCTATCTGCCATCCGACCTGTACGGTCAGAAAATCGCCCTCAACTTCAACGCAAAACAGGCCTGTTCGCGTTGAGGTTTGGAAAGACGGACAAGGAGACCCTGATGCGCCCAAGAGCCTTGAAGAGACTTAGGGCCCTGATGCTGATGGTCGCCGCCCTGCTGAGCGGCGCGGCGCTCGTCACGCCGGCCGCCGCGCAGATCGAGGTCGACATCAACGCGGGCGCGGTCAAGCCGCTGCCGATCGCCGTGCCCGCCTTCTCCGGATCGCCGCGCGGCGCCGAGATCGCCCAGGTCATCACCGGCAATCTCGAGCGCTCGGGCCTGTTCCAGCCGCTCAACGTCAGCGGCGTCGCGGACAAGCTGTCGGACGTCAATGTGCAGCCGCGCTTCCCCGACTGGCAGGCCACCGGCGCCCAGGCGCTGATCAACGGCCAGGTCACGGTCGGCGCCGACGGCGGCCTGCGCGTGGACTTCCGGCTGTGGGACGTGTTCAGCCAGCAGCAGCTGCTGGGCCTGCAGTTCTCCTCCACGCCCGACAACTGGCGCCGGGTGGCGCACAAGATCAGCGACGCCGTCTATGAGCGTCTGACGGGCGAGAAGGGCTATTTCGACACCCGCGTCGCCTTCGTCGCCGAGAGCGGTCCCAAGCTGAACCGCGTCAAGCGTCTGGCGATCATGGACCAGGACGGCGCCAACCCGCAGTACCTGACCGACGGCTCCTACATCGTCATGACGCCGCGCTTTTCGTCGACCAGCCAGGAGCTGACCTACATGGCCCTGCGGCCGACGGGGTCGTCGATCTATCTGCTGAACCTGGAGACCAGCCGTCAGGAAACGGTCGGCAAGTTCCCGGGCATGGTGTTCGCGCCGCGCTTCTCGCCGGACGGCAGCAAGGTCGCCTTCTCGGTCGAGAAGAACGGCAATAGCGACATCTACGTGATGGACCTGCGGTCGCGCGTCACCACCCGCATCACGACCGACCCGGCGATCGACACCTCGCCGTCGTTCTCGCCCGACGGGACCAAGATCGTGTTCAATTCCGACCGCGGCGGTCAGGCGCAGATCTATGTGATGAACACCGACGGCTCGGGCGTTCGACGCATCTCCTATGGCGGGGGGCGTTACACGACGCCCGTGTGGAGCCCGCGCGGCGACTTCATCGCTTTCACCAAGCAGACGGGCGGCGAGTTCCACATCGGGGTGATGCGGACGGACGGCGGCGACGAGCGCCTGCTGACCACCAGCTATCTGGACGAAGGTCCCACCTGGGCGCCCAACGGCCGGGTGCTGATGTTCTTCCGGGAAGGCGCCAGCGGCAACCCGAGGCTTTGGACGGTCGACATCACCGGCCGGATTCTCCGTCCGGCCGCTTATGGCGGTTCCGCGTCCGACCCGGCCTGGTCGCCGCTTCTGGACTAGACGCCAAGCGCTCGCGCAACCTCAACCGGAGCCGTGCGTTCCCGGTTGAGGATGGTCGCGGCGGCGCTTATTTCCCTTTGTAAGTGAATCTGCATCGTCTGACGCGCATCTGACATCATTGTGAGGCTTAGTCAGACATTTAGAGGGTCCAATCCAAGCGTTGCGCGGGTATGGATCAGGTCCAGAATTCGTAGACTTGAGGAGAAACTGGATGAGCTTCGACACCCAGCGCGCCGTTAGACTGGCGCTCGTCGGCTTGGCCGCCGCCTCGCTCGCCGCCTGCGCTTCGCGTCCGAAGCCCCAGCCCGTCACCCCGCCGGCGCAGCCGCAGCCCACGCAGCCGACCCCCTACACGCCGCCGGCCCAGCCGCCGGTGACCAGCGGCATTCTGCCGGGCTCGGTGCAGGACTTCGTCGTCAATATCGGCGACCGGGTCTATTTCGACACCGACGAGTACGTGATCCGCGCCGACGCCCAGCCGGTTCTGGCCGGTCAGGCCCAGTGGCTGAACCGCTATCCGGGCGTTCGCGTCCGCATCGAAGGCAACGCCGACGAACGCGGCACGCGCGAGTACAACCTGGCGCTCGGCGCTCGCCGCGCCAACGCCGTGCGTGACTTCCTGATCGCCCAGGGCGTTTCGGGCGCGCGGATCGAGACCATCTCGTTCGGCAAGGAACGTCCGATCGATCCGGGTTCGAGCGAAGAGGCCTGGGCCAAGAACCGGAACGGCCGCACGGCCATCACGGACGGCGCTCGCTAAGACGCATTCAGACAGGGCGGCTTCTCAAACGGGAAGCCGCCCTAGTTTTGTCTCGGCTCTATCGGTAAATCACGGCCATGACGCTGAAATCCGCCCTGCTCGCCGTCCTGTTCGCCTCCACCGCCGCCGTCGCGGCGGCCCAGACCCCGCTGCCGCCCGCCGACCCGCTGGACGACCGCTCGGCCAAGCGCGTGGAGCGGATGGAAAAGGTCGTGCGCGAACTGCGCGCGATCGTGTTCCAGGGGCGCGACACCGGAAAGCCCGTCGTCGTGCAGCCGGCCGAGACCGACGCGCAGATCGCGGCGCTGAATGATCGCGTCTCCGATCTGGAACAGACGCTCACCCGTCTGAACGGCCAGAACGAGGCCGTGACCTTCGAACTGACCAAGGCCCAGCGCACCGCCGCCGATCAAAAGGCGCGGGCGGACTCGCTGGAGCAGCGTCTGGCGGCGGTCGAACGCACCCTGGCCGACCTGCAGGCCGCCTCGACCGTCCAGGCGTCGAGCGCCGGCGCGGGCGACCTCCCGCCGCCTCCCGCGCCCCCGGCTGACCCGGCCGTGGCCTTCAAGCAGGCCAAGGATCTGCTGCTGGCGGGCGACTACGCCAACGCCGAACAGGCTTTCGCGGCCTATGTGAACAACTATCCAGACAGCGCCAAGGCGCCGGAAGCCCGCTATTGGCTGGGCGAGACGCAGTTCGTGCGCGAGGCCTACACCGACGCCGCCGGCAACTATATCGGCGCGATCCGGGGTTGGCCCCAGACCAGCTGGGCGCCGGACGCGACGCTCAAGCTCGCCCGCTCGATGGTGGCGCTGAAGAAGACGGCCGAGGCGTGTCGCACCCTGGACGAGCTGTCCAAGCGCTATCCCAAGGCCCCGGCCCAGGTGAACGCGCGGGCGACGTCCACCCGCGTCGCGGCCAAGTGTTCCTAGAGACCCGAACCCCTCTCTCGATGCGAGAGGGGATTGTTGAGGTCCTCGACCGCCGCCTGGATAGGGCGTCGACCGCGCCGCTGGCCGTTGGCTTTTCCGGCGGCGGCGACTCCCTGTTCCTGCTGAAGGCGGTGCTGAACTGGGCGCAGGGCCGGCCTGTCCTGGCGCTCGTCGTCGATCACCAGTTGCACCCCGACAGCGCCCGCTGGACGGCCGAGGCCGTCGCCAAGGCTGAGGCCTTGGGCGCCAGGGCGAAGGCCCTGGCCTGGACCGGCGCGAAGCCGACGACGGGGCTGCCGGCCGCCGCCCGGCGCGCCCGCCACGCGCTGTTGGCGACCGCCGCCCGGGAGGCCGGCGCCCGTGTCCTGCTCTTGGGCCACACCGCCAGCGATCTGGCCGAAGGCGTGGCGATGCGCGCGGAGGGCTCATCGGTCTCCAATCCTCGGGAATGGGCGCCGTCGCCCGTGTGGCCCGAGGGGCGCGGCGTGATGGTGCTTCGTCCGCTGCTGTCCCTCACGCGCACGGACATTCGAGAGCGCCTGGCGGCCGAGGGCGATACCTGGCTGGACGATCCCGCCAATCTGGACCCGCGCTATGCCCGCGCTCGCGCCCGCGCGCGGGGGACCGGCGCGCCGTCACCGGTCGATAGCGAGCCCGTTCCGCCGCCGCGCGTCACCGTCGACGCCGCCGGCGCGATCCGGCTGACCCGCGAAGCAGCGCCGATCCACCTGGCGGCGGCCTTGCTCTGCGCCGGCGGAACCGAGCGTCCGCCGAGGGGGGAGCGCCTGACGCGGCTGGTCGAGCGATTGCGCTCGGGCGAGCGCTTCACCGCGACCCTTGCAGGCGCGCGTATCGAAGCGACAGCGGAGCTTCTGATCTGCCGCGACGCCGGCGAGATCGCGCGCGGCGGTCTTGCGCGGCTGGATCTGGCGCCCCGCGAGACCGGCGTGTGGGACGGCCGCTGGGAGATCACGGCCGGCGATGTCCCGGTGACGGTGGCGCCGCTGAAGGGGCGGGCGTCGACCCTGACCGCCGGGCAGCGCGCGCGACTCTCCGAGATCCCGGCGGCGGCCCGGCCGTCCTTGCCCCTGCTGCTGGAGCGAGACGGGGCGGATACGGGGTCCCTCGCGCTTGACGTCCCCGAGCGTGCGGTCGAAGGAGGAGCCGGCGCGCGCGCCCTGGTTCTGGATCGGTTCAAGGCCGCCATTGGCCTTTTCGACCAAGAATCCGTGACCTGATGTCACGTCCGTGGCGCAAGCGCCCGCGACCCCCTATCTTGGGTGGTCGAGAGCCCTATTCGGGAAGACCCTACTCGCTGGGAAGACAAGGCGTATGAATTTCAGAAACCTGGCCATCTGGCTGGTGATCGTGGCGGTGCTGGGCGGCGTGTTCGTCGTCAGCCAGAACTCGCGCACGAAAAGCGGCGGTGAAATCAGCTATTCTCAGCTGCTCAAGGATGTCGACGCCGGCAAGATCAAGTCGGCCGAGATCGCCGGCCAGACGGTGCTGGCCAAGACCGCCGACAACAAGACCCTGACGGTCAACGCGCCGATGAACTCCGAGGAACTGGTCAACCGCATGGTGGCCAAGAACGCGGACGTGAAGTTCAAGAGCGGCTCGATCAGCTTCCTGGCCATCCTGGTCCAGCTGCTGCCGATCCTGCTGGTCGTCGGCGTCTGGCTGTTCTTCATGCGCCAGATGCAGGGCGGGGCGAAGGGCGCCATGGGCTTTGGCAAGTCCAAGGCCCGGCTGCTGACCGAGAACAAGAACCGCATCACCTTCGAGGATGTCGCCGGCGTCGACGAGGCCAAGGAAGAACTGCAGGAGGTCGTCGACTTCCTGAAGGACCCGGCCAAGTTCCAGCGCCTGGGCGGCAAGATCCCCAAGGGCGCCCTGCTGGTCGGCCCTCCTGGTACGGGTAAGACCCTGATCGCCCGCGCCGTCGCGGGTGAAGCGGGCGTGCCGTTCTTCACCATCTCCGGTTCGGACTTCGTCGAAATGTTCGTCGGCGTCGGCGCCAGCCGCGTGCGCGACATGTTCGAGCAGGCCAAGAAGAACGCCCCCTGCATCATCTTCATCGACGAAATCGACGCTGTCGGTCGCCATCGCGGCGCGGGCCTGGGCGGCGGCAACGACGAGCGCGAGCAGACCCTGAACCAGCTGCTGGTCGAGATGGACGGCTTCGAGGCCAATGAAGGCATCATCCTGATCGCCGCCACCAACCGTCCCGACGTTCTGGACCCGGCCCTGCTGCGTCCGGGCCGCTTCGACCGTCAGGTCGTGGTGCCGAACCCGGATGTCGCCGGTCGCGAGAAGATCATCCGCGTGCACATGAAGAACGTGCCGCTGGCCGCCGACGTCGACGTCAAGACCCTGGCGCGCGGCACCCCGGGCTTCTCGGGCGCGGATCTGGCCAACCTCGTCAACGAAGCCGCCCTGATGGCCGCCCGCAAGAACCGCCGCATGGTCACCATGCAGGACTTCGAGCAGGCCAAGGACAAGGTCATGATGGGCGCCGAGCGCCGTTCGATGGCCATGAACGAAGAAGAGAAGAGGCTGACGGCCTATCACGAGGGCGGCCACGCCATCGTGGCGCTGAACGTCCCGCTGGCCGACCCGGTGCACAAGGCCACCATCGTCCCGCGCGGCCGGGCTCTCGGCATGGTCATGCAGTTGCCGGAAGGCGACCGCTACTCGATGAAGTACCAGCAGATGACCAGCCGTCTGGCTATCATGATGGGCGGCCGTGTGGCCGAGGAGCTGATCTTCGGCAAGGAGAACATCACCTCTGGCGCCAGCAGCGACATCAAGGCCGCCACCGATCTGGCGCGCAACATGGTCACCCGCTGGGGCTATTCCGACGTGCTGGGCACGGTGGCCTATGGCGATAACCAGGACGAGGTGTTCCTGGGCCACTCGGTCGCCCGCACCCAGAACGTTTCGGAAGAGACCGCCCGCCTGATCGACAGCGAGGTCAAGCGTCTGGTGCAGTACGGCCTCGACGAGGCCCGCCGCATCTTGACCGAGAAGATCGACGATCTGCACACCCTGGGCAAGGCGCTGCTGGAATACGAGACCCTCTCGGGCGAGGAGATCGCCGGCGTGCTGAAGGGCGTTCCGCCCAAGCGCGAGGAAGAGGAAGCGGCTACGGCCGTCATCGCGCCGTCGCTGGTGCCGTTGTCGCCGAGCGCGGGCGCCAGCGTCACCGCCTGACGGGCGAGGGCTGGAGGTCAGGAAAAGGCCGGCTCGAAAGGGCCGGCTTTTTTCTTGCTCGGATTCTGGCGAGGACGTGCAACCATGGGCCGTAACGCCCGTTAGAAGCTTGGCCGTCAGGCGCGGCCGAGGGGGACGCCGCCGTTGGAAACCTTGTCCGCGACCGACGAGCCGGCAGGCTCTTCAGACCGCCCGGGGCGGCCGGCTTTTCTGAACGTCGGCGGCCCGATGGCCGAGATCATCGCCGCGCGCGACTGGTCCGCGACGGCCCTCGGCGCGCTTGAGGCCTGGTCTCCTGCGCTCCGAACGGTGGCCGGGCTGATGCTGGCCTCGCCCATTCCGTCGTTGCTGGCCTGGGGCCAGGACGGGGTTCTTCTGCACAACGACGCGGCGCGCGGTCTGCTCGCGCCCAATGCCCTGGGGGCGTCGTTCGCGGAGGTCTTCCCGGTCCCCGACGCCCTGCCGATGCTGGAGTCGGCCAGGGCCGGCGAGAGCCTTGTTCGGGAGTATGTCGCGTTTACGCGCCAGAACGGCGAGGCCGCCTGGTGCAACCTGATGCTCTCTCCGGTCCGGGACGAGGACGGCGCGGTTCGCGGCGTCCTGATCCTCTGCAACGACATCACCGAGCGCGTGCGCCAGGAGCGCGCGCATCGCGCCGACGAGCTTCGCTATCAGGCCCTGTTCGAGTCGATGGACGAAGGGTTCTGCGTCATCGAGTTCTTCGACGGTCCGCACGGCCCTGACAGCGACTACATCCACATCATGGCCAACGCCGCCTATGAGCGGCACGCGGGCATCCCCAACGTCGTGGGCCAGACGCTCCGCGCCATGGTGCCGGACGAGGCCGACGCCTGGGTGGCCCGGTACGGCGCGGTGCTGCGGACGGGCGAGCCGATCCGCTTCGAGCAGGAGCTGGTGGCGACCGGCCGTCATCTGGAGCTGTCGTCGTTCCGCATTGAGCCCCCGGAGTTGAAGCAGGTGGCGGTGCTGTTCCAGGACGTCACCGCCCGCAAGCGCGCCGAGGCAGAGCTTCGCGGGCTCAATGAGACGCTTGAGAGCCGGATCGCCCAGGCCCTCACCGAGCGTGAGCGCACCGAAGAGGCGCTGCGCCAGGCGCAGAAAATGGAGGCCGTCGGACAGCTGACCGGGGGGCTGGCGCACGACTTCAACAACCTGCTGGCGGGCATCTCAGGCGCGTTCGAGATGATCGCCTCGCGACTGGCCCAGGGGCGGGCGGCGGATGTCGATCGGTATCTGGCGGCCGGGCAGGGCGCGGCGCGGCGCGCGGCGGCGCTGACACACAGGCTGCTGGCCTTCTCTCGCCGCCAGACGCTGGCGCCGCGCCCGGTCGTCATCAACCGTCTGATGGCGGACTTCGTGGAGCTGGTGCGGCGCACGGTCGGGCCGTCGATCCATGTCGAGATGATCGCAGGGGCGGGTCTGTGGCCGACCCTGGTGGACGCCAACCAGCTCGAGAACGCGTTGTTGAACCTGTGCATCAACGCGCGCGACGCGATGCCCGACGGTGGCAGAATCACCTTGGAGACGCGCAACCGCTGGCTGGACGAGCGCGCCGCCCGCGAGCAGGGGCTCGATCCGGGCCAGTATGTGTCGGTCAGCGTCAGCGACACCGGGACAGGCATCGACAAGGCGACGCTCGAGCGCGTGTTCGACCCGTTCTTCACCACCAAGCCGCTTGGCCAGGGCACGGGCCTTGGGTTGTCGATGGTGTACGGCTTCGCCCGCCAGTCGCACGGGCACGTGCGGATCTATTCAGAGGTGGGGCACGGGACGATCGTCTGTCTCTATTTGCCAAGACACCTGGGCGAGGAGGAGGTTGAGGACGAAGCCCCGATCGCCGCGACCTCACAGGCCCATGCCGGCCAGACCGTGCTCGTCGTCGACGACGAGCCGACGGTGCGGATGCTGGTCGTCGACGCTCTGGCCGAGCTGGGTTACGCCTGCCTGGAGGCGCCGGACGGCGCGTCGGGCCTGCGCCTCGTGCAATCTGGCCGCAGGATCGACCTGCTGATCACGGACGTGGGCCTTCCGGGCGGGCTGAACGGACGACAGGTCGCCGACGGCGCCCGGGCGGTGCTGCCCGACCTCAAGGTGCTGTTCATCACCGGCTACGCGGAGAACGCGGTGCTCAACCACGGCCATATCGAACAGGGCATGGAGGTGCTGACCAAGCCGTTCGCGATCGGCGATCTGGCCGGCCGGGTCGACCGGATGCTGCGCGAGGCGTAGAGCGCGAGAGACGATAAGGCCAAGCCCGATTTCACGCAGACAGCCGCTTCTACTTCGGATATTCTCGCCGAAGAATACGACCTGTGCGATTGTCGTTTTAGCCTTGGGGGAGTTTGCGGTGCGCCATGCCAGTCCCACGCTTCTCGCCGTCCTCCTGGTCATCACCGCTGGAGGCCAAGCTGTCGCCCAGTCTCGCGCCGATCCTTCCTACGCTCCGCTGACCACGCCGAAGGGCCCGTCCGATCCGGCCTTGGCCGTAGGACCGCCTGATCGCTCGGTCACTCAGGCGAGTCGATGGGTGCTGGCGCGTCAGTTGGCCTCCCTGATCAACGAGGGCCGATGCGACCGAGCGCTCTCGCTGGCGCAGAACGATAGAGACGGCGGGCTTGACGTGGCTGTTCGCGTCCAAAACGTGTGCCGCAAGATGGGCCGCTCGGGCTGACGCCGTCAGGCATGACGCCGGGGCCGCAAGGGCTTAGAACGCCCTCATGACCGCGCCAACTCGCCCTCGTGTCATGGGCATCGTCAATGTCACGCCCGACAGCTTTTCGGACGGCGGCCAGTTCCTGTCGGCCGCCGACGGGGTCGAGCATGCGCGACGGCTGATCGCGCAGGGCGCGGACATCCTGGACATCGGCGGCGAGAGCACCCGGCCGGGCGCGGCGCCGGTCTCGGAGTTCGATGAGATCCTGCGGGTGGTCCCGCTGATCGAGGCGATCCGCAAGGCCAGCGACATCCCGATCTCGATCGACACCATGAAGCCCGGCGTGGCCCGCGCGGCGATCAAGGCCGGGGCGACGATCTGGAACGACGTGACCGCGCTGCGCTTCTCGCCGGAGGCGCCGGAGGTCGCCGCCGACCTGGGGTGCGAGGTGGTGCTGATGCATATGCTGGGCCAGCCCGGCACGATGCAGGACGCGCCCCGCTATGACGACGTGGTCGCCGAGGTCGAGGCGTTTCTCTTGGCCCGCGCGTTCACGGCGATGGCGGCCGGCGTGGCGCGCGAGAAGATCTGGTTGGATCCCGGCATCGGCTTTGGCAAAACGCTGGAGCATAATCTGGCCCTGCTGGCCGCCCTGCCGCGCTTCGTCGACCTCGGTTATCCGATCCTGCTGGGCGCCAGCCGCAAGCGCTTCATCGCCGGCGTCGACCCCTCGGCTAATGCGGCGAGCGATCGCCTGGGCGGGTCGATCGCCGCGCATCTGGCGGGCGCCCAGGCCGGCGTCGCGGCCGTGCGGGTTCACGACGTGCGCGAGACGGTCCAGGCGCTGGACGTCCTGGCGGCGATCCGTGATCGCACGGCATAAGCTGTGGGCGCGGGACTGATCACGCTTTGTTCGAGCCCGATTCCCGCCTAAGAATCAGGAATGTCACAAGCGCCCAAAGGCCGTGTTCTCGTCATCGCTGGTTCGGATTCCGGCGGGGGGGCGGGGATTCAGGCCGACATCAAGACCATCACCGCCCTGGGGGGCTATGCGGCCACGGCGATCACCGCCGTGACGGTGCAGAACACGCTGGGGGTCACCGGTGTTCACCCCATTCCCCTGGACGTGATCGCGGCGCAGGCCAGGGCGGTGCTGGACGATATTGGCGCGGACGCGATCAAGACCGGCATGCTGGGCGACGCGGCAGTGGTCGAGACCGTGGCGCAATGCCTTGATCATGCCGGCGGCGTCCCGGCGGTGGTGGACCCGGTCATGGTCGCCAAGGGCGGCGCGCCCCTGCTGGCCGAGGCGGCGATCGGCGCGGTCAAGAGCCTGATGATCCCGCGCGCGGCCCTGCTGACCCCCAACGCGCCCGAGGCGGCCGCGCTGACCGGTCTTGGCGTCGAGACCACGGACGATCTGCGCCGGGCCGGCGAGGTCCTGCTGGCGATGGGCGCCCAGGCGGTGCTGATGAAGGGCGGCCACGTCGCCGGCGACCGGGTGGTCGACATCCTGATGACCGCGGCGGGCGAGACCACGTTCGAGGGCGAACGCATCGACACTCGCCACACGCATGGCACCGGCTGCACCCTGGCCTCGGCCTGCGCGGCGGGCCTGGCGCGCGGCCTGCGCCTGGAGGACGCGGTCGCCCAGGCCTGGAACTATGTTCACGAGGCCATGCTGCGAGCGCCGGGGCTGGGCGCTGGCCATGGACCGCTCGACCACGGCTGGACGCTGCGGGCATGACCACGAACCTTGAAGATCGCTTCATCGAGATCGTGCGCGGTGTTCCGACGACGATGCGCGTGCTGGAGACTGTTCGCGCGCTCGACCTGCCCGACTGGATGGTCTTTTCGGGCGCGGTCTACCAGCCGGTCTGGAACCAGCTGACGGGCCGCGCGCCCGACTATGGCATCAAGGATTACGACGTCGCCTATCACGACGACAGTGACACCTCCTACGAGGCCGAGGACGTCGTCATCAAGCGCGTCGCTGCGGCCTTCGAACCGCCGTTGCGCGACCTTGTCGAGGTTCGCAACCAGGCGCGGGTGCATCTCTGGTTCAACAAGAAGTTCGGCGCCGACGAGCCCTACCCGCCGCTGGAGAACAGCGCCGCGGCCTTGAAGCGCTTTGTCGCCACGGCCTTCTGCGTCGGGGTGCGGCTCGAGCCCGACGACCGTCTGAGCGTCTGGGCGCCGTTCGGGCTGGAGGATCTGTTCGCGCTTCGCCTGCGACCGAACCCCCTGCGGGTGAAAGGGGCGGGCGGCTGGGAGCGGACCACGGCCTCGGCCAAGGCGCGCTGGCCGGAAATCTCGATCGAGCCCTGACGGCTCATTGTCATCGGGACAATCTTATTGTCATCGGAACAATAAAGCCTTTGCGGGGCCGTCGCGGCGGGCATAACAGCGATGTCCATTGGATTTCGCGGGAGCCTTCCTCATGCGGCAGTGGACCATCGACGCCTTCGCCAGCGCGCCCTTCAAGGGCAATCCCGCCTGTGTGCTCGAGCCGCTCGAGGCATGGCCCGCTGACGGCTGGCTGCAGGCTCTCGCGGCCGAGAACAACCAGGCCGAGACCGCCTATCTGCTGAAGACCGCCGACCCGGCGCGTTATGGTCTGCGCTGGTTCACCCCGACACTGGAAGTCCCGCTTTGCGGTCACGCCACGCTGGCGGCGGCGCATGCGCTGTTCGCCGAACTGGGCGTCGACGTGCCCTTGCTGACCTTCGATACGCTTTCGGGGCCATTGACGGTTCGGCGGGCGGACGGCGGGCTGGAGATGGATTTCCCGGCCGATCCGCCCCACCAGGTTGCAGCGCCCGAGGGCTTGGCCGACGCCCTCGGCGTCACCCCGCGCGAGGTGTGGGCCGGCGCCTATCTGGTCGCGGTTCTGGAGGACGAGGCCACGGTCCGGGCCCTGCGTCCCGATTTTTCAGCCTTGAAAGCGATTGGCGGTGAGACCAGCGGCGGCGCCGGGCAGGTCGTGGTGGTCGCGCGGGCCGATCCCGGAGCGCCCTACGCCGTGGTCAGTCGCTTCTTCGCGCCGGGCTTTGGCATTCCCGAAGATCCGACCACCGGCTCGGCGCACTGCATTCTGTCGCCGCTCTATGGCGACAAGCTGAACGCAGGGGTCCTCAAGTTTCATCAGGCCTACCCCGGCCGGGGCGGTGACCTGGAATGCGAACGCCGCGGCGCGCGCGTTTTGTTGCGCGGCCGCGGCGTGACGGTGCTGGAGAGCCGGCTCCGGCTGGAGCCGGGCTCCTTATAGGCGCGGTTACCAGCGACGGTCGCCGCGATAGTCGCGATCGTGGCCGTAGCCATAGCCGTAGCCATAGTCGCGATCGTGGCGCTCATAGCGGATCTGGGCGCTGATGCGGTCGAAGCGGCGATCCAGGTCGGCGCGTTCCCAACGGCTCAGGCCGTTGTAGCGGTAGCGGTGCTCAAGCCGGGCGGTTTCGCGCAGCTCGGCGCGCAGGCGATAGGCCTCAGTACGCGTCAGCGAGCCATTGCGCAGGCCCATGTCGATACGGCGCTCCAGGCGGTCCTGGCGCTCATTGATCGACTGGGCCGAAGCCACGGCGGGAACGGTGGCGGCCGCCAGGGCCGAGACCGCAACGATCGGGATCAGGATCTTCTTCATCGGTTCGGTTCCTTTCGAACTGTCTGCGTCGCGGGGGGAAGCGACGTTGACTGCAGAGAAACACGTCCCGCCTGAAGCGGTTCTGAGACCCTCGTTATGTTGCGTTCATGTTGGTGCCGCGTCTGGCCGAGCGATCCACCGGTGCGTCAGGCCGCGTGGGACAGCCGCTTGTTCGCCATCGCAGCCTCGATGGCCTCGTAGAGTTTGCTGACCTCGATCGGCTTGGCCACGTGACCGTCCATGCCCACGGCCAGATACTCCTCGACCTGATGGGCCAGCGCGTTCGCGGTGACGGCGATGATCGGCGTGCGGGAGCGCTTTTCCTCGCGCTCCAGGGCGCGGATCATCCGAGCGGCCTCGACGCCGTCCACGACGGGCATATGGATGTCCATCAGCACGATATCGAAGTCGCCGCTCTTCCAGGCCTCGACGCAGGCCGCGCCATCGTCGACCAGGGTGACCTCTGCGCTCAAGGGCGCCAGAACGGCGGCGACGACCTTCTGGTTGGTCGGATTGTCGTCGGCCGCCAGGACGCGCAGGCGGGGCGGCGCAGTCGGGGCCTGGACGGCGACCGGGTCGCCATCGTCAATGTAGTGAACGTCGGTCAGGGTTTCTTCCCGCCGCACGGCGACCAGAACGGTGAAGGTCGAGCCACGGCCTTCGCGGCTCTGCACCTTGATCGAGCCGCCCATCAGCGTGGAGAGTTCGCGGCAGATCGCCAGGCCCAGCCCCGAGCCGCCGAAACGCCGCGTGGTCGAACTGTCGGCCTGCACGAACTTGTCGAACAGTCGCGGGAGGATGTCGGCCGAGATGCCAATGCCGGTGTCGGCGACGTCTATCCGCAGGCCCGAGCCGTCCTCGGCGGACGCAAAGCGCACCGCGACCGCGCCCTCCAGCGTGAACTTGAGGGCGTTGGAGACCAGGTTATTCAGGATCTGGCGCAGGCGATCGGCGTCGCCACGCCACAGGCCCTGGGCTTCCGGCGCCACCGCGACTTCGAACGCCAAGCCCTTGGCGCGGGCCTGCGGCGCGAAGGTCTCGCGGATCGACTGCGCCAGTTGGGCGATGTCGAAGGGACGGTCCTCGATCTCCAGGCGTCCGGCCTCGATCTTGGACAGGTCGAGCACGTCGTTCAGAACCCCCAGAAGCACCGCGCCGGATTCGCGGATGACCGACAGGCGTTCGCGCTGCACATCGCTCAGCTTGTCCATCGCCATCACGTCGGCCATGGCCAGAACGCCGTTCAGGGGCGTGCGGATCTCATGGCTCATGTTCGCCAGGAAGTGCGACTTCAGGACGTTGGCGGTGTTGGCGTCATCGCGCGCCTTGACCAGTTCGGCCATCGCGCCGCGTAGGTCCTGGTCGTTGCACTCCAGGCGCGCGACCAGGTGGTTGAAGCTTTCAGTCAGGCTGCGGAAGACGTCATCGTCGGCGGTCTCCTCCACCGACTTGAAGCGGCCGCCGACCGCGGTTTCGTGCATCGCGTCGGAAAGGCGCTCCATCGGCGCGGCCAGGCGACGGGCCAGGCTGTTGGCCAGCAGGATCGCCAGGCCCGCGGCGCCGAAGAACAGCGCACCGGTGAGAGCCAGGTCGCGGGCCAGGGTCTGGGCCAGGCGTGGGTGCTTGGCCACCAGCACCAGCGTTCCGATGGTCTGGGTCGACAGCTTGATCGGTCGGCGCAGGGTGTCGACGTCGGACGGATTGACTTCCCCCAATTGGGCGACGGTCCGGCCCTTGGCGTCGATGATGCGCGCGCTGGCGACGCCGGGCGCCTTGGCCACGGCCTCCAAGGCCCGGTAGACGCCGACCATGTTGTGATCCGCCAGAGGCGCGGCGGCGCCGGCGGCGGCCATCTGCACGAGCACCTCGTGATTGGCGCGCGCTTCCTGCCGCGCCACGCTCCACTGCTGGAGCATGAAGCACAGGCACGCGGCGACCAGCGCCAGCACCGTGGTGGCCAGGGCCACGCCGGCGATTCGCGCCTGCAAAGGCGCGTGGCTCGACACGTTATGGTTGCGCTTTGTGGTCATCGCACCCAGGACTCACTTGTAACGAGAGTATGCCTGAATGTTCCTAACGTTTCGCTTCCGGCGGTTGCGAGAGTAGCGCGACAAAACAACGCTAACGCACATTTTCGCGTTGCCTCCGCGTTTACATTCCGTTTACCTTCTTCATTAGTGTTTCATTAACTGGAGGCGGGCGTGGAAAAGGTTTTTGTTGCGAAGCGCGTGGCTACCAAGCTGTACGCAACCGAAGCTGCGGTTGACGCTGCGGTGGCGGAAGTCGGCGAGATGATGGCCGAGCTGATGCAGGCGCGGAAGGATCTCAACCTGTCGGCGACCTTCGGTCACGACGTCAGCGTCAAGGTCGCCGAAGCGATGCAGGCGCTGGTCGCCGCCCGTACGGCGATGGTCGACGTGCACAGCCAGCTGGATGAAACCCGCCTGCGTCTGGGCGTGCGCACCCGCATGGGCGGCGCCCTGAAGCCGATCGAAGAGGGCCTGACCGGCCTGAAGGAAGTCGGCTGAGCGATCGGCAACCAGACATTGCGATAGTTTAATAGTCTTGGGCCTCTAATTCAGGTTAGAGGCCCAAATCATGTTTGCTGTCCTGCAACTGCTGGTTCTAGTCGATTGGCTGCTTCTCGCGGTTGCGTGCTTTGGCGCGTGGCGGTGGGGCGGACAGGCCGAGCGGGGCGGTGCGGCCTTGACGCTGGCGGTTTTCGCCGCGTTTGTGCTGGCCAGCCTTGTCCAAGACGGAGAACTGGCGCGAGGCGTCTACTTGGCGCTGGACGGTGTTCTTGCCTTGGGCCTGCTGCTGCTGGCCATGCGCTATGTCCGCCGCTGGCTGGGCGTGGCGCTGTTGCTGCAGGGCGTGCAGTTCAGTCTCCACGCCTATTATCTCGTGGCCTCCAGGCGCTATGACAACCTGTATATCCTGGTGAACAACCTCGTCAGTTTCGGGGTCGTGGCCAGCCTGCTGTTCGGCGTCGTGCTGGCTTGGCGTGCGCAGCGCGCCGCAAAATAATTTCCTCGCGCCGGGATAAATCCGCAGGCCGCGACAAATCTCTCCTTGCAATTCGGCTCCAGACGCGGTTTCTCGCCGGCGGGCCACGCCCTCCCAACGGGGCGCAGTCCATCTGTAAGGATGGGAGACATCGCTATGACCACGACCCTCGCCAAGCCGGCGATCCGCCCGGCTCGCCCCGAGTTCTCTTCCGGCCCCTGCGCCAAGCGCCCTGGCTGGACCCCCGAAAATCTCAGAAACGCCGTCTTGGGTCGTTCGCACCGCTCGAAGCTGGGCAAGGCGCGCCTGAAGGCCGCCATCGACCAGACGCGCGAAGTGCTGGAAGTCCCGGCCGACTTCCTGATCGGCATCGTCGCCGGCTCGGACACCGGCGCCGTCGAAATGGCGATGTGGTCGATGCTGGGCGCGCGCCCCGTGCAACTGCTGGCCTTCGAGTCCTTCGGCAAGGACTGGGTCACGGACGTCACCAAGCAACTGAAGCTGCCCGACGTCGAGGTGCTGAGCGCCCCGTACGGCCAGCTGCCCGACACCTCCAAGGTCGATCCGGCCAAGGACCTCGTCTTCACCTGGAACGGCACGACCTCGGGCGTGCGCGTCCCGAACGCCGACTTCATCTCGGCCGACCGTGAAGGCATCACCATCTGCGACGCCACCTCTGCGGCCTTCGCCCAGGACCTGGACTGGGCCAAGCTCGATGTCGTGACCTTCTCCTGGCAGAAGGCGCTGGGCGGCGAGGGCGCGCACGGGATCCTGATCCTGTCGCCGCGCGCCGTGGCCCGCCTGGAAAGCTACACCCCCGCCTGGCCGATGCCGAAGCTGTTCCGCATGACCAAGAACGGGAAGATCGCCGCCGACATCTTCGAAGGCGCGACGATCAACACGCCCTCGATGCTGTGCGTGGAAGACGCGTTGGACGCCCTGAAATGGGCCTCGTCCATCGGCGGTCTGCAGGCCATGCAGGCCCGCGCCGACCAGAACCTGAAGGTGCTGGCCGACTGGGTGGCCAAGACCCCGTGGGTCGATTTCCTCGCGGCGACGCCGGAAATTCGCTCGAACACCTCGGTGTGCCTGAAGGTCGTGGATCCCAAGATCTGCGCCCTGCCGGAAGACGCCCAGGCCGACTTCGCCAAGAAGCTGGCCAGCCTGCTCGAGAAGGAGGGCGCGGCCCTCGACATCGGCGGCTATCGCGACGCCCCGGCCGGCCTGCGCATCTGGTGCGGCGCCACGGTCGAAGCTTCGGACCTTGAGGCCCTGACGCCCTGGCTCGACTGGGCCTTCGCCACCGTCTGCGCCGAACTGGCCGCTGCTTAAATTCCATGCTCCGAGCCACCCTCCCCCTTGCGGGGAGGGGCAGGGGTGGGGGTGACCCCCGCCGCCTCAGTGCTCGCACCCCCACCCCCACAGCCCCTCCCCGCAAGGGGGAGGGGAGCAAGGTACAGAACCATGACCGCTCCCCGCGTCCTCATCGCCGACAAGCTCAGCCCCGCCGCCGTCGAGATCTTCAAGAACCGCGGCCTCGACTTCGATATCAAGACCGGCCTGTCCAAGGACGAGCTGATCGCCGTGATCGGCGACTATGACGGCATCGCCATCCGCTCGGGCGCCAAGCTCGACAAGGACGTGATCGCCGCCGCCCACAAGCTGCGCGTCATCGCCCGCGCCGGCATCGGCGTCGACAATGTCGACATCCCGGCCGCCACGGCCAAGGGCATCGTGGTGATGAACACGCCCTTCGGCAACTCGATCACCACGGCCGAGCACGCCATCGCCATGATGTTCGCCCTGGCCCGCCAGATCCCCGCCGCCGACGCCTCGACCCAAGCCGGCAAGTGGGAGAAGAACCGCTTCATGGGCGTGGAGCTCTACGCCAAGACCCTGGGCCTGATCGGCGCCGGCAACATCGGCGGCATCGTCGCCGACCGGGCGCTGGGCCTGAAGATGAAGGTCGTGGCCTACGACCCCTTCCTCTCGCCCGAACGCGCCGTCGAGATGGGCGTCGAGAAGGTCGAGCTGGAAGACCTGCTGGCCCGCGCCGATGTCATCACCCTGCACACCCCGCTGACCGACAAGACCCGCAATATCCTGTCGGCCGAGAACCTGGCCAAGACCAAGAAGGGCGTGATGATCGTCAACTGCGCCCGTGGCGGCCTGGTCGACGAGGCGGCCCTGCGTCAGCTGCTGGACGACGGCCACGTCGCCGGTGCGGCCTTCGACGTGTTCACCGTCGAGCCGGCCAAGGAAAACCCGCTGTTCGGTTCGGACAAGGTCGTGGCCACCCCGCACCTGGGCGCCAGCACCAATGAAGCTCAGGAGAACGTCGCCCTGCAGGTCGCCGAACAGGTTTCGGACTATCTGCTGACCGGCGCGGTCACCAACGCTCTGAACAGCCCCTCGATCACGGCCGAGGAAGCCCCCAAGCTGAAGCCGTTCGTGGCCCTGGCCGAGAAGATCGGCGCCTTTGCCGGCCAGATGGTCGACTTCGGCGTCAAGGCCATCGACATTGCCTATGAGGGCGAGGTGTCGAACCTCAACGTCAAGCCGATGACCTCGGCCGCCCTGGCCGGCGTGCTGAAGCCGATGCTGGCCGAGATCAACATGGTTTCGGCCCCGGCCATCGCCAAGGAGCGCGGCATCACCGTCTCGGAGAGCCGCCAGGAAGTCAGCCCCACCTATGACAGCCTGATGCGCGTGACCATCACCACCGAGAAGGGTAAGCGCGCCTTCGCCGGCACGGTGATCGCCGGCGCGCCGCGCATCGTCGAGGTCAAGGGCATGGAGCTGGACGCGGCCTTCTCGCCGGCCATGCTGTACGTCAACAACCTGGACAAGCCGGGCTTCATCGGCGCGCTGGGCATGATGCTGGGCGAAGCGGGCGTCAACATCGCCACCTTCAACCTGGGCCGCGTGGCCGCCGACGAGGACGCCATCGCTCTCGTCGGGATCGACCAGGCGCCGGACGCGGGCCTGCTGGCCAAGATCCAGGCGCTCCCGCACGTGAAGGAAGCCCGCGCTCTGACGTTCTAACCATAGCGCGGTCGCACCAACGAAAACGGCCCGGAACCGCGAGGTTCCGGGCCGTTCTGTATCTCGGCGAAGACTTAAGCCTTACAGGCCCGGCAGCTTGATGCCGGTCTTCTTCTCGCGGCTGATGACCACGCCGCCCGTGCCCACGAGCTTCTTGAGGCGCGCTTCCTCGGCGGCGGCGTCGACTTCCAGCGGCGCGTTGCCGCCGGCTTCGGCGGCGGTGGCGACGTTGGTCTTGGCCTGACCCTTCTTCCAGAACATCACCTTGCTGGCGAAGCTCTCGTCCTTGTGGGCCAGATCGCCGTTCTCATCGTCGACGACGAAGCGGATCAGCGGGTCGGCCTTGTCGCTGCCGGCGCGGGCGACCAACAGGCGCTCGCCTTCCGAGCGGCCGGCGGCGGCGTTCTGGCCGAGCAGGGCGGCGCGGGCGGCGCTTTCAGGCTGCAGTTCCTGCGGGCGCGGCTCGCCGGGCGCCGGCGGACGCAGCGCGTAGTCGGGCGGCACCGCCAGCGGGGCCTTGGAGACCACGCGGAACTCGTCGGGAACCACCTTGCTCATGCCCAGAGCCTTCTGGGTCGATTGGCAGCCCGCCAGGCCGATGGCGGCCACGGCGGTCAGGGCGCTCACGGTCGCGACCCGATTGAAATTCATCTAACCACGCTCCAGCAGGCCGACCCCCGGCCCAAAATTCGGACGCTCTCGATACGACATCATCGCGCGGGCGCCAATGTCCCATGCGATTGCGGCGTCATTCGGCCGAAACTACTCGGTCTGGTGAGAGAGTTTCTTCTCTTCGGACAGGAAGCTGTCGAGCAGCAGCAGGGCCACGCCCACCGAGATGCCCGAGTCGGCGACGTTGAACACCCAGGGAAAGTGCAGCCGCGAGACGTCGATGAAGTCGACGACATAGCCGTACAGCACCCGGTCGATCAGGTTGTTGCCGATGGCGCCGCCGATGATCATGCCCACGCCCAGCGCCGGCAGCGGCCTGATCGCCTTGCGGATCCAGAGGGCCAGGCCGATCACCACCACCACCGAGAAGCCGATCAGCAGCCAGCGGCCCCACTCGCTGTTGCGCAGCAGGCCAAAGCTCATGCCGTAGTTATGCACCATGGTCAGGTGCAGCGGCCCCAGCAGCGGCAGGCTGGCGCCTTGCTCACGGCCCAGAAGGCCCAGGATCCAGAGCTTGGAAATCTGGTCCAGCACCACCGTGGCGGCGGCGACGGCGTAGGCGATCCAGCCTTGGCGGGTGATGGTCAAAGGCGGTCATCCCCTGTTCGAAATCCTCTCCCAGAGGGAGAGGAGGGACCCGCTGCGTCAGCAGCGGGAGGTGAGGGGTTACGCCGGCTGACGGCTTACCCCCTCACCCCTAACCCTCTCCCCATGGGAGAGGGAGATTTAGCGTCCCGCGTCCCAGTAGGCCACGGCGTCGGCGTCGCGAAGGCTAAGCTCCGGATAGCGCGGATCGGTTCCGACTTCCGGCAGGATGCGCCACGAACGGGCGCACTTCTGGCCCTCGGCCTTGTTGGGATCGACCGACACGCCCTTGACGTCGTCGGCGCGGAAGGCGCCGGCGTCGCCTGCGACCAGGGTCGCGGCGCTGGTGCGGAACACCTCGGCGGGGTCCAGGCCCTCGAAGGCGGCCAGCAGGTCTTCGTCGGCGACATGCACCACCGGCGCGGCCTCCAGCGCCGAGCCGATGCGCTTTTCGCGGCGTTCGACTTCCAGGGCGCCGGTCACGACGCTGGTGACCTTCTCGACCTTGGCCCAGCGGGCGGCCTCGGCGTCGTTGCGCCAGGCGGCCGGGGTGTCCGGGATGACGCGATAGGCCACCGGGCCCGCCTCGGGGAAGCGGGTGGTCCAGGCCTCTTCCATCGTGAAGCTGGCCAGCGGGGCCAGCCAGATGGTCAGGCGGTCGAACACATAGTCCAGCACCGTGCGATAGGCCCGGCGCTTCAGGGCGTCGGGACGGTCGCAATAGAGGCTGTCGCGGCGCACGTCGAAGAACAGGGCCGACAGGTCGCCCTGGCAGAATTCGATCAGCGGACGGATGACATCCGAGAAGGCGTAGCGCTCATAGGCCTCGCGCACCTGGCCATCCAGCTCCCAAAGGCGGTGCAGGATGTACTTCTCCAGCGGCGGGAACTGGTCGTAGTCGGTGACCCGCTCGTCCTCGGTGAAGCCGGCCAGAGCCCCCAGCAGGTAGCGCATGGTGTTGCGCAGCTTGCGATAGGCGTCGGTCGTGGTGGCCAGGATCGTCTTACCGATGCGCTGGTCTTCCTGATAGTCGACCATGGCCGTCCACAGGCGCAGGATTTCCGCGCCGGACTCCTTGGTGATCGTCTGCGGCTCGACGGTGTTGCCGCGCGACTTGCTCATCTTCTCGCCGTTCTCGTCCATGGTGAAGCCATGGGTGACAACGGCCTTGTAGGGGGCGCGACCGCGGGTGCCGCAGCCCTCCAGCAGGGACGACTGGAACCAGCCGCGGTGCTGGTCGGAGCCCTCGAGATAAAGGTCGGCCGGCCAGGCGCTGTCCTCGCGGCCCTCGATCGTGAAGGCGTGGGTGCAGCCGGAGTCGAACCAGACATCGAGGATGTCGGTGATCTTCTCGTACTGGGCCGGGTCGTGGGCGCCCAGGAAATCGCTGTCGGGACGGGTGAACCAGGCGTCGGCGCCGCCCTCGCGGATGGCCGCCAGGATGCGGGCGTTGACGTCGGGGTCGTTCAGCGGGTGGCCGGTGTGCTTGTCGACGAACATCGCCAGCGGCGTGCCCCAGTTGCGCTGGCGGCTGATCAGCCAGTCGGGACGGGTCTCGACCATCGATCCGATGCGGTTGCGGCCGCCGTCCGGATAGAAGGCGGTGTCGGCGATGGCCTGAACGGCCACCTCGCGCAGGGTCTTGCCGCCCAGCGAGTCGACCGCGTGGTCCATGCGGATGAACCACTGCGGCGTGTTGCGGAAGATCACCGGGGCCTTCGAGCGCCAGCTGTGCGGATAGCTGTGTTCGACGCGGCCACGCGCCAGAAGGTTGCCGGCCTCGATCAGCTTTTCCATGACCGCGCCGTTGGCGGGCCCGAACTTGCCGACCTTCTTGCCTTCGGTCTCGAGGACCTTGAGGCCCGCGAACAGCGGCACGTGATCGTAATACGCGCCGTCCGGGTCCACGGTGTCCGGGATAGATTTGTCGACATTGACCTGAGCCGCCGGATATTGGCTAGCGAACAACTCGTTCAACCCATGAACAGTGCGCATCCAGACAGAATAGTCATCCTGGCCGTGGCCCGGCGCGGTATGAACAAAGCCAGTACCGGCGTCATCAGTCACATGATCGCTGGCTAGCATTGGCACTGTGAACGTGTAACCGGCGTCGAGTTCGTGGAGCGGATGCCGAACGATCAAGCCATGGAGATCGTCTTTCGTTAGCGCCTTCAAGCGATTGGCTTGGACGATGTTGGCAGCTTTGAAGACGCTCTCGGCCAGGTTATCAGCCAAGATCAGTCGATCACCAGGCGCGGCCCAAGGAGCAAATCCGAGGGACTCTGCACTGGCAACTTCTGCAACCTCGTAGAGACCATAGCCGATTTCCGGGTTGTAGCTGATGGCGCGGTTGGCTGGGATGGTCCAAGGCGTCGTCGTCCAGATAACTACGGACGCGCCTAGGAGCTCTGCCTTAGACGTAGGGCCTTCGCGAACTACCGCTGACACCGGGAACTTCACCCAGATCGTGGGCGAGACGTGGTCGTGGTACTCGATCTCGGCGTCGGCCAGGGCCGTGCGCTCGACAGGGCTCCACATCACGGGCTTGGAGCCGCGATAGAGCTGGCCGGTGGCCAGGAACTTGTGGAACTCCTCGACGATCTTGGCTTCCGAGGTGAAGTCCATGGTGGCATAGCGGTTCCACCAGTCGCCCAGCACGCCCAGGCGCTGGAACTCGGTCTTCTGGGCCTCGATCCAGCCGGCGGCGTAGGCGCGGCACTCGCGGCGGAACTCCTCGGCCGGAACCTCGTCCTTGCGGCGGCCCTTGGCGCGGAACTGCTCTTCGATCTTCCACTCGATGGGCAGGCCGTGGCAGTCCCAGCCGGGCACGTAGTCGACGTCGTAGCCCAGCGCGAAGCGCGAGCGGACCACGAAGTCCTTGAGGATCTTGTTCAGCGCGTGGCCGATGTGGATCGCGCCGTTGGCGTAGGGCGGGCCGTCGTGGAACACGAACAGCGGCGCGCCGGCGGCCTGGCGCTTCTGGCGCACCGCGCCGTACAGGCCCTTGTCGGAGAGGGCGGCCCAGCCCTCCAGGATTTCCGGCTCCTTCTTGGGCAGGCCCGCGCGCATCGGGAACGGGGTGTCGGGAAGGAAGACGGTTTCGCGATAGTCGCGGGCGGTCGTGGCGTCGTCGGCCATGGGATGAAAATCCGGCTCTGGAAATTTCGGAAGAAGGCGGGAGAACCCGGCGCGCGCTGGAGGATCGTCCGGCGGCGTCACGCCGGGCGGATAATTCGCGAAATCTTCCGAACGGAACTCATGGGGTGGGGATAGCAGAGGCGGGACGGCAAGGCCAGTGCGTCAAAGATCCTCCCCCGCGACGCGGGGGAGGTGGCCCAGAGGGCCGGAGGGGGCGAGCTGGATGCGTGCCGCATTGGCCCCCTCAGTCGCTCCGCGACAGCTCCCCCGCAACGCGGGGGAGCATCTTGTGCGCCGCTTAAGCTCCCGGCTTCCGCAGCCTCGGCGTCACGGTCACCTGCATCAGCCGACCATGGCGGATCAGGGTGAACACCGTCGGCTTGCCGATGCTGTGGTTGTCCAGCGCCCGCAACAGATCGTCGAGGCCGGTCAGCAGCATCTCGCCGGCGGCGACCAGCAGGTCGCCTTCCTTGATGCCGGCCTTGGCCGCCGGGCCGCCGGCGTCGACATGGGCCACATAGACTGCGTAGGGCTGGTGGACGCCCGTCGCCCGCGCAAGCGCCGGCGGGATCGGGGCCTGCTGGGCGACAAGGCCGATCGAGCCGCGCCGCACATGGCCGTGGGCCAGGAGCTCGCCGATCACGAACCTGGCCGTATTGGCGGCGACCGCGAAGCACAGACCCTGGTAGCCGGCGATGATCGCCGTGGCGATGCCGACCACCTCGCCGGTCGAGCTGACCAGCGGCCCGCCGCTGTTGCCCGGATTGAGCGCCGCGTCGGTCTGGATCAGGTCTTCGATCAGCCGGCCACGCTCGGCGCGCAGGGACCGGCCAAGGGCCGAGACGACGCCGGTGGTCACCGTGGCTTCGAAGCCCAGCGGCGCGCCGATGGCGATGACCAGCTGGCCACGCCGCAGCTTCTTGGAGTCGCCCAGCCGCGCCACCGGGATCTCGACGGCCTGGTCGACCTTGATGAGGGCCAGGTCCGTGTCAGGGTCGTCGCCCACGCAGCGGGCCGTCAGGCTGCGGCCCTCGGCGGTGATGACGATGAAGCGGTTGGCGCCCTGCACCACATGACTGTTGGTCAGGATCAGCCCGCCTTCAGCGATCGCGAAGCCCGAGCCGACGCCCTGCATCCGGGGGTCTTCCAGCATCGGGTGGATGCGGACGACGCTGGGGCCCACATGCTCGACGGCGCGGACCACGGCGTTGGAATAGGCGTCCAGCAAATCGCCGTCGGGCAGGGCGCAATAGCCGCCCTCGACCTCGATCGCCTTGCCCGTGTCGAACACGAACTGCGCGCCGTCCGGATAGGCCAGGATCTCGTGCCGACGCCGGGCGACCGGCCGCCGGGCCCGCGCGAAATGATGATACTTGCGCCCCTTGAGCATCCGGCCCCCACGGAAGTTAACCAAGGTTAACGGGTGGGGCGACGGGAGGAAAGGGCTTCTCCCGCGGCGGGAGAAGCCAATGGCTCCCTTCCCCCTTGGATGGGGGAAGGGTTGGGGATGGGGGTGCGCCGCCTGCCGAAAGAGCGTGGCGTCAACCGCCGCATCACCCCCACCCCTACCCCTCCCCCATCGAGGGGGGGAAGTCCAGACCTAAAACGCCGGCGCGACGATCGCCCGCGCGGCCTGTTCGTCGCGGCGGATCTGCTCGATCATCAGCTCGAGACTGTCGAACTTCAGCTCCGGGCGCAGGAAAGCGACCAGCTGGGTCTCGATGATCTGGCCGTACAGGTCCTCGTCGAAATCGAACAGCCAGGTCTCGAGGCGGGTCTCGACATGGCCGGTGGTCGGGTTGTTGCCGAGATTGGCCACGCCGGGCACCTCGCGGCCGTCGGGCAGGCGGGTGCGGGTGGCGTAGACGCCGAGCTTGGGGACCACATAGTCCTCGACCTCGACATTGGCGGTGGGAAAGCCCAGCTGGCGGCCCAGCTGCTGGCCGCGCCGCACCACGCCCTCGATGGCGAAGGGGCGGCCCAGGATCGCCGCCGCCTGCTCGGGCTGGCCGGCCCGCAGCGCGTCACGCACCGCCGTCGACGAGAACTTCTGGCCATCGCCGCCCGCCACCGGTTCGGCGATCGAGACCGAAAAGCCGTACTCCTGGCCGTAGGCCCGCAGCAGGTCGGGGCTGCCGGTGCGGCCGCGCCCGAACGAGATGTCGAAGCCGGCGGCCACATGGGTCACGCCCAGCCCCTCGACCAGCACCTTCTCGACGAACTCGCGGTCGCCGAAGCTGGCCATCTCGAAGTCGAACGGCAGAAGGTAGAAGACACCCACGCCCAGCCCCGCCAGCGCCCGGGTCTGCTGGCTCTGGGTCATCAGCTTGAACGCCGGCTCGGTAGGCCGGAACAGGCGACGCGGATGCGGGTCGAAGCTGATCACGCCCAGCGGCGTCTTGTCGGCCAGGGCGGCCTTGGCGGCCTGGGCGATCACCTGCTGGTGGCCGCGATGCACCCCGTCGAAATTGCCCAGCGCCACGGCGGCGCCGCGCTGGTCGGGGGACAGGTCTTTCCAGGCGTGAACAGTCTTCAGGGGCATCAGGCGGCCTTGCGGGGGACCATGCCCGTGGCCTCGCCCTCGACCACCGGCTTGCCATTGACCAGGCAGGTGGTGGCGAAGGTGACGCGAGCCTTGGCCTCGTCGATTTCGGTGATGGTGGCGCGGGCGGTGACTTCGTCGCCGATCTTGACCGGGCGCTTGAAGCGCAGGGTCTGGGACAGATAGATCGCGCCGGGGCCGGGCAGGGTCGTGCCCAGCACCGCCGAGATATAGCCGGCCGACAGCATGCCATGCGCGATGCGCTCGCCAAAGCTGGTCTTCGCGGCGTAGTCGGCGTCCAGGTGGACGGGGTTGTTGTCGCCCGTGACCTCGGCGAAGGCCACGATGTCGGCCTCGCCGACGGTGCGGACCAGCTCGGCCGACTGGCCGACGTTCAGCTCTTCCAGGAATTTGCCCTGCATCACACGCTCCCCTGCGGTTTTTATTGTGCGTTGCACACAGTCTAACCGCTCAATCCTCGTTCACCAGACCAGATCGCCGATCGCGTGGGTCGCGCCCACCGCCTCGGCGTCCAGCAGGGCGTGGACGGCGTCGGGAACCAGCCGGCCGTCGGGACCCACGGCCTTGTCGCCATGGATGCCCCTGGCGACGAACAGGCAGGCCAGCTTCTGATCGTGCGCGCCCTTCACGTCGGTGATCACGCCGTCGCCGATACAGACAATCCGCGCGCGATCGACCGGGCGGCCGAGGAGGCGCTCGGCCTCGGCCACAGCCAGGTCGTAGATCTGGCCATAGGGCTTGCCGGCCATCACCACCTTGCCGCCGAGGCTCTCATAGAGGTCGGCCAGCGCGCCGGCGCAGAAGATCAGCTTGTCGCCGCGCTGCACCACCCGGTCGGGATTGGCGCAGATGAACAAAAGGCCCCGCTCGGCGGCGACCTTCAGGCGGTCGCGATAGTCTTCGGGGACCTCGACCTCGTCCTCATAGAGGCCGGTGCACGAGATGAAGTCAGCGTCCTCGCAGCCGGCGCCGACCAGATCGAGGCCTTCGTACAGCACCTCGTCGCGGGCCGGGCCGATCTTCCAGACCTTGCCCGGGGCGTTGGCCTTCAGGAGCGCGCGGGTCGCGTCGCCCGAGGTGACGAAGCCCTGCCAGGAAGAGCGCGGCACGCCCAGCGCGTCCAGCTGCGCGACCACGTCGTGCGACGGACGCGGCGAGTTGGAGATCAGCACCACCGGACCCTTGGTCTGCGCCCACTTCGTCAGCGCGTCGCAAGCCTGCGGGAAGCTGGCCACGCCGTTGTGGATCACGCCCCAGACGTCGCACAGCACCACGTCGTAGCGGTCGGAAAGGGCGGAAAGGCCGGGGGGGAAGTCCATCATGGGCTCGGCGGTAACGGTCTAGGAACGGGGCGTCAATGCGGCCGGCCCCTTAGCTGAGCCCTGGGCGGCGGGATTCAAGGGCCGGGCGGCCCCGCTATCGAAGACCGGCGTTCCGTGACTATCCTTCCCGCCAACGGGAGGGCGTGATGACGATTCTGCTTCTTGGTCTTGTGCTGTTTCTGGGAATCCACTCGGTGCGGATCCTGGCCGCGCCCCTGCGCGACGCGCAGGTCGCCGCCAGTCCCAAGCGCTGGCGCGGGCTCTATTCGCTGGTGTCGGCGGTTGGCCTTGGCCTGATCATCTGGGGCTGGATCATCTATCGCCCCGCCGCGCCGCAGCTCTACGACCCGCCGACCTGGGGCCGTCACGCGGCCATGCTGCTGGTGTGGCTGGCCTTCATCCTCCTGCCCACGGCCAACGCCCCGGCCGGACGGATCAAGGCGACGGTGCGCCACCCGATGCTGCTGGGCGTGATCCTGTGGTCGGCCGGCCACCTGCTGGCCAATGGCGACCAGGCCTCGGTGATGCTGTTCGGATCGTTCCTGGCCTGGGCGGTGGTCGATCTTGCCTCCGCCATCAGCCGCAAGGAGCCCGCCCCCGTGGTCGTCAAGCCGCGGTCGGACCTGATCGGCGTGCTTGGCGGGACGGTGCTGTATCTGGTGTTCGTGTTCGTGCTGCACCGGCTGCTGTTTGGCGTGTCGCCGATGGGGTGAGGGGCCTCATACACCCGACCTCCCCGGCGAATGCCGGGGCCCAGATTCATCCGGAGCGGTTGGGGTGGGTTCGCCCGGCGGCCTCAGCCAATCCGGGGACGCAAGCGATCGCGATCTGGACCCCGGCATTCGCCGGGGAGGTCGGGGACAAATACAATCTTTGATTGATTATGTGGGCGGCGCGATCAAAGATCGCCCATGGCCTTTTACGTCTACATCATGGCCAACCGCCGAAACGGAACGCTCTACATCGGCTCGACCGACGACCTCGCTCGCCGCGTCTTCGAGCATCAGAGTCAGATTCGAGGCTTCACCGCAAAGTACGGTTGCACGATGCTGGTGTGGTTCGAGCAGCATGAAACGCGCGAGAGCGCACTGATCCGCGAGCGTCGCCTCAAAGAATGGCGTCGGTCCTGGAAGCTCATGCTGATTGAGGAGAGCAATCCTGATTGGCGTGACCTTGCATTGGATTTCCTGGGCTAGTCCCCCAAAGGCTCGGGGCGGAGCGGCTTATGACCTACGTCGCATCATGAAAGATCACCCCCAACGTCCGCCGTCGTCCGGACCGCACTTCGCTGACCCCGTGCCGCAGCATCCGCCGGTGCACCCCGCGCGTCCCCTCGGCCGGGCGTTCGCGGACCGCGAAGATCACGCCTTCGCCCTGGCTTAGCGGCACGACCTGCGGCGCGGATTGCTGGCGGGGGCGTTGCTCGACGAGGACGAACTCGCCGCCCTCGAAGTCTCGCCCCGGCTCGTCCAGCAGGAAGGCGGCCTGCAGCGGGAAGACGTGCTCGCCATAGAGGTCCTGGTGCAGGCAGTTGTAGTCGCCGGGGCCATAGGTCAGCAGCAGCGGCGTGGGGCGGGCCTGACCCGCGCCGTGGCAGCGGGCCAGCATCCCCTCCAGCGTGTCGGGAAAGCGGCGCTCTTCGCCCAGGCGCTGCGCCCAAGCGTTGGCGATCACCGACAGCGGACCATAGAGGTCCTGGCGCAGGCGCTGCACGACCTCGGGCAGCGGATAGCTGAAATACTTGTACTCGCCGCGCCCAAAGCCGTGGCGGGCCATGACCACGCGGCTGCGGAAGCCCTCCTCGCGGGGATACAGGTCGGCGATGTCGGCGCAGGTCTTAGGCTTGAGCAGCGGGCCGGTCAGGGCCCAGCCGCGGGCGTCCAGCTCGGCGGCGATGCGGATCCAGTCCACAGTCACGCAGCGACCCGGTCCGGCTTGCAACGCAGGCAGGCGCGGAAGCCGGCGGCGCGGGCGGCCTCGCGGCTGTCGTGGAAGACGACGTTCTGGCGCAGCGGTCGGCCGGGACAGCTGGCCACGCAATAAACGCCGGTGGTGCGCACGGCCACGAAGAAGGCCCCGTCGGCGGCGCGGTCGCGGGCTTCCCAGGCGGCCCAGCGGGCCTCGTCGGTGAGGTAGGTCATCGGCAGTCTCCTTCTGACGAGAGACCCTGCCGTCCGCGCGGGACGGCGTCATTCCGATGCTTGCGGCGCCTGGCGCTACCAGCCCACCGCGCGGCGACGCATCGGCGCGCGGATGAAGTCGGCGGGCGGGTCGGCTTCGGCCAGCACGGCGTCGCGGATGGCGCGCGGCTCGCCAAACAGGTGGCCTTGGCCGTAACCGATGTCGAGGTCCAGAATCTCGGCCACCTGCTTTTCGGCCTCGACCTTCTCGACGATCACCTCGACGCCGTAGCGGCGGGTCAGGGCGGCGAAGTCGCTGGCGTTCAGGTCGGGCAGCGAGGCGATGACGAGCTTGCCGTCCTGCTCTTCCAACTGGTCCAGCATCATCTGGGCGCCGACCTTCAGGAACTTCACGTCGGCGCGGGCCAGGTCCTGGAAGTCGACGTCCAGGTCGTTGACCTTGTCCAGGCTGAAGCTGAAGCCGAGGCTGGCCAGACGGGCCATGTGGCGGGCCTCCACCGGGCCGCGGCGATCGAACGCCGCCTGGCCCAGCTCGAAGATCACCGCGCCGGCCAGGTCCTTGTTGCCCTGCATGAACTCCAGGAACTGCGGGAAGAAGCTCTCGTCGCCCAGGCTGGCCAGCGAGATGTTGCAGAAGATCCCAACTTTGCGGTCCTGCTTGGCGAGGCGGCGGACGATCTGCACGCAGCGGAACAGCAGCAGGTTGTCGATCGCCGTCATCAGGCCTTCGCCCTCGGCCACCGCCAGATACTCGGCCGGCATCATCACGCGGCCCGTTTCGTCGCGCAGGCGCGAGAAGCTCTCGTAGAAGACGGTCCGGCGCTGGGGCAGGCTGACGATCGGCTGCAGGTAGAGGTCGACGCGGTTCTCGGCCAGGGCGTCCTGCACCACCTGCAGCATGTGGCTGGCGTGCGGCGCGCGCTCGCGGCCGCTGGAGCGGGCCGAGGCGGCGGCGACCTGGTGGGTCAGCTGGTGCTCCAGGCGGTCGTTCATCTGCTGGATCAGGTCTTCCAGCTGATGCACCTCGGTCGACAGCTCCTCGGACCGGCGCTGGGCGTCGGCGGCGACGGTGTCGACCAGGTCGGTGACCCGGGCGTCGACCTTCTCGATCTGGTCCAGCAGGATGGCGTGGGCTTCGCGGATGGTGTCGATGTCGACGCGCAGATTGGCGCCCATGAACGCCTGGGCGATCAGGCCGTGGAAGGCGAAGCAGAGGCCCAGCGTGCCGATGAACGCGGAAACACCGACAGTCGGCGTCGCTCCCGTCCTCCAGAGGAAGAGGGAGACGATCAAGGCCAGACAGAGATAAGCGCCCGTCAGGAGCGCCAGCATCAGTCTACGCATAATCCGTCCACACGAATCGTTACACGCAATCAGACCGGTCCCGGCCCGAAGAGTCGAATAGATTAACGGCCCTGCGCCATTCCGTCCCAACGATCCTTAAAGGCGCAGCATAACGCAGAACCCCAGGATCACTGAATCGACATTGGCCGCTTCGACTGATAATCGTTCGCAATCTAATCGGAGCCATGATGTCCGAAGCGTTCGTTTTGTCGCCTGAATTCAACCCCGCCGCGACTGCGCCGGGCGTGCGTTCCCTGGCCAGCGCCGATCGCGGTGAGCGCGGCGTCATCGTCAAGGTCACCGGCCACAGCGGCGCGGCCGAGGCGGTGATCGCCGAGGAGCTCGAGCGCCGCCTTCTGGAGATGGGCTTCGTCGAGGGCGCGTCGATCGAGGTGCTGCACGAGGGCCTGTTCGGGCGCGATCCGATCGCCGTGCGGGTGGACGACACCCGCGTGGCCCTGCGCCGTCGCGAGGCCGGCGCGATCAGCGTGAAGTTCGACGGACGCTAAGACCTTGACCCCCGATTCCGGCGCCGCCGCGCGCCCCGTCGTTTCCCCGCTCGCCGACACCGCCCGGATCGCCCTGGTCGGCAACCCGAACTCGGGCAAGACCGCCCTGTTCAACGCCCTGACCGGCAGCCGCCAGAAGGTGGCCAACTACGCCGGCGTCACGGTCGAGCGGAAAGAGGGCGTGCTGACCGCGCCCAGCGGCCGCCAGATCCGCGTGCTGGACCTGCCGGGCACCTATTCCCTGCGCGCGCGCAGCCCCGACGAAGCGGTGACCCGCGACGCGGTGCTGGGCAAGCTGGCCGGCGAGGACGCCCCCCAGGCCCTGGTCTGCGTGGCCGACGCCACCAACCTGCGCCTCGTGCTGCGCCTGGCGCTCGAGTTGAAGCAGGTGGGCCGCCCGTTCGTGCTGGCCCTCAACATGTTCGACATCGCCCAGCGCCAGGGCCTGCGGATCGACGTCGAGCGCCTGTCGACCGAGATCGGCGCGCCGATTGTCACCACGGTGGCCACCCGCAAGCGCGGCCTGCCCGAACTGCTGGACAAGGTCGAGGCCCTGGTCGACCGCCAGACCCTCACCGCCGACAACGCCTGGCATGAGCCCAGCCCAGCGGAGATCCGCGCCGCCCACGCCGAGGCCCAGCGCATCTTCAAGGCCTGCGTGAAGCCGCCCGAGCGGCCCGACACCGTGACCGGCAAGATCGACGGCGTGCTGCTGCATCCCGTGGCGGGCCTGATGATCCTGCTGGGCCTGCTGTTTGTCATGTTCCAGGCGGTGTTCACCTGGGCCACGCCCGCCATGGACGGTATCGACGCGGGCTTCGCCGCCCTGATCGAACTGACCAACGCCCACCTGCCCAAGGGCCTGCTGACCAGCTTCATCGCCGATGGCCTGATCGCCGGCGTCGGCAGCGTGCTGGTGTTCCTGCCGCAGATCCTGATCCTGTTCTTCTTCATCCTGCTCCTGGAAGACAGCGGCTACATGGCCCGCGCCGCCTTCCTGATGGACCGGATCATGGGCGGCGCCGGCCTGCACGGCCGCGCCTTCATTCCGCTGCTCAGCAGCTTCGCCTGCGCCATTCCCGGCATCATGTCGACGCGGGTGATCGACAACCGCCAGGACCGCCTGACCACGATCCTGGTCGCGCCGCTGATGACCTGTTCGGCGCGGATTCCGGTCTACACCCTGATCATCGGCGCCTTCATTCCGCAGCAGACGGTGTGGGGCGTGCTGTCCCTGCAGGGCCTGGTGATGTTCGGCCTCTACGCCAGCGGCATCGTCAGCGCGCTGCTGGTCTCGTTCGTGATCCGTCGCATCTTCTGGCGCGGCGCGGTCGAGCCCTTCATGATGGAGCTGCCGACCTATCGCTGGCCCGAGCCGCGCAACGTCCTGATGAACCTCTGGACCCGCGCCCGCATCTTCATGAGCCGCGCCGGCCGCATCATCCTGCCGCTGATGGTTCTGGTCTGGGTGCTGTCGACCTTCCCCTATCCGCCGGAAGGCGCGACCGGGCCGGCGATCGACTATTCCATCGCCGGGCGCATCGGCCAGTTCCTGGCGCCCTTGATGGCCCCGATCGGCTTCAACTGGCAGATGACCGTGGCCCTGATCCCGGGCATGGCCGCGCGCGAAGTGGCCGTGGCGGTGCTGGGCACCGTCTATGCCGTCGGCGGCGAGGACGGCGAGACTGGCGCCCTGTCGACCCTGCTGAAGAACCAGTGGTCGCTGGCCAGCGCCCTGTCGTTCCTGGCCTGGTACGTGTTCGCGCCGCAGTGCCTGCCCACCCTGGGCGTGGTGAAACGCGAGACCAACAGCTGGGTCTGGCCGACGATCATGTTCGTCTACATGGTCAGCCTGGCCTATATCGCGGCCTTCATCACCTACCACGTCGCCGTGGCGCTGGGCGCGGGGTAGGGGGCGTCTACAGCAAGCTCCCCACCCAGACGAACACGTCGTCTGGCCGTTCCAGCGCCGATAGCCCCTCCCGCCGCGCGGCGCCGCCCAGGCGGCGCAGGCGGCCCGGGGTGACGCCGAAGCGGGCGCGGAACACGCGACTGAAATGGGCGTCCGAGCGAAAGCCGAGGCCATAGCCGATCTCGGCCAGGGTCTTGCGTTCGTTCTGGTCGCGGATGATCTCGTCGAAGGCCTGGTCCAGGCGGCGGGCCTGGATGAAGGCGCTGACGCCGCCGGCCGGCTCGAAAACCTTGTAGAGCAGGCTGCGCGAGATCCCCAGGTGCTGGCGCACGGCCTCGGGCGTCAGTTCCGGGTCGGCCAGCCGGGCGATCACGAAGTCGCGGGCCGAGGCCAGCAGCATCTTCTCGACGGGCCTGGCGTCGCCGCCGGCCGGCTCTCCGTGCGCCAGGATCGCGGCGCTGAACAGAGTCGCCGCCGCCTTGCCCGCCAGCGCCGCCTCGGGGGTGGAGATCGTCTCGATGCTGTCCCACACCGCCCGCATGTGCGCGCCCAGGATGCGGCCGGTGGCGGTGTTTTCCGAGATCACGCGGCCATGGAAGTCCAACTGGCCGACCTGCTCGTCCAGGGCCGCGCGGGGCAGGGCCAGATAGAGCGTCTCGAAGGCGGCGGTGGTCAGGTCGAAGGGCCGTGACATGTCGACCAGGCGGATCGAGCCCTCGCCGCCATCGGCCGGCCGCCCGTCATAGACTCCGCGCCAGCCGCCGGAGCTCAGTTCCAGAACCGCCAGGGCCGAGTCGGCGGTGTCGGTGACGATGTGGGCGTAGCGGCGGTCGAAGCGTTGGGGCACGCCCGCGCAGCGCGCCAGGACCACGCCGCCCAGATTGTAGCCATCCATCCGATTGCGGAACTCGGCCTCGGGGCAGAGCAGGGTGACGTCGAACAGCTGGGCGCAGGCCTGGCGATAGCGCTCGGCCGCATCGGGCTGTTCGCGGGCGTCCAGCACCCACAGGTCTCTTGGCGGACGTTCCGTTGACATGGGCCCTCAATGATCGCCCTGCCAGTCGCCGATTCCGGACAGACAGGCAAGAGAACGTGGACGTGCGGGCAATGACAGAGTGGCGCCGTAGCGCGAAAAGGAGCCATCCTTTCGAGCGCGCCGGTGGGGTAGTTGGCGCGCGCGGGGGGTGATCGCCGCTTCCTCCGCCGGGTCTCGGCGATCTAGCCGGCGCGATTCCCCTATCGCGTCGGCCTTCGGGGGGAGGCCTTTCGACAAGGCTGTACCGACGAAAAAGAGGCGCGCGCCTGGAGGGGGCGCGCGCCTCGATTCTCTTCAGAGATCGCGGTGTTGAAGTCCGGTCAGCGCGTGGGGACCGGCGTCTCGCCTCGATAGTCGTAGAAGCCGCGTCCGGTCTTCTTGCCCAGCCAGCCGGCCTCGACATACTTCACCAGCAGCGGGCAGGGGCGGTACTTGCTGTCGGCCAGGCCCTCGTGCAGCACGTTCATGATGCTGAGCACGGTGTCCAGGCCGATGAAGTCGCCCAGCTCCAGCGGGCCCATCGGGTGGTTGGCGCCCAGCTTCATCGCCGTGTCGATGGCGTCGACCGTGCCGACCCCTTCGTACAGGGTGTAGATCGCCTCGTTGATCATCGGCACCAGCACGCGGTTGACGATGAAGGCGGGGAAGTCTTCGGCGTTGCTGGTGATCTTGCCCAGCGACTGGGCGAAGTTCACGGCGGTCTCGTAGGTCGGGACATCCGTGGCGATGCCGCGGATGATCTCCACCAGCTTCATCAGCGGCACCGGGTTCATGAAGTGCAGGCCGATGAAGCGCTCGGGCCGGTCCGTGGACGAGGCCAGGCGCGTGATCGAGATCGACGAGGTGTTGGAGGCCAGCAGCGTGTCGGGCTTCAGGTGCGGCTGCAGGCTGCGGAAGATCGATTTCTTGACCTCCTCGTTCTCGGTCGCCGCCTCGATGGCCAGGTCCGTGGCGCCGACGGCTTCCAGGCCCTCGGCGGGCTGGATGCGGGCCAGGGCCGCCTTCATCGCCGCGTCGTCGATGATCCCACGGCCGACCTGGCGAGCCATGTTCTTCTCGATGATGGCGATGCCGGCGTCGATCCGCTCGCGCGAGATGTCGTGAAGCCGTACGTCATAGCCGCCCAGGGCGACGACATGCGCGATGCCCGACCCCATCTGGCCGGCGCCGATCACGCCGACCGTCTTGATTTCACTCATAAAAGCCAAGCCTTCGCTTGAATTCGCGCCGAACGCCACAGTCCGGGCCATCTGTTGTGACGACTTTTCTAGCACGAGAAACCATGGCCTCGCCAAGGCTTTGCTGCGTCGCAACGGGGCGGGGGCGCCCTGGCGTCGTCAGGGCGTGGGCGGATAGGGCCGCGCGTCGCCGTCCGGCGTCTCCACCGCACCCTCGGCGAGGTAGGTGGGGCCGACCGGAACCTTGCCGTGGCCGCCGGGGATGTCGAGCACGTAGGTCGGCTGGGCCAGGCCTGAGAGCGTCCCGCGCAGGGCGCGCATGATCGCCTGACCCTCGGCGACCGTGGTCCGCAGATGCGCGGTGCCCGGCGCCAGATCGCCATGGTGCAGGTAGTACGGTTTGATCCGCGTCTCCACGAAGGCGCGCATCAGGTCGGCCAGGGTCTGGGCGTTGTCATTGACCCCGCGCAGCAGCACCGTCTGGCTGACCATGGGAATTCCGGCGTCGACGATCCGCGCGCAGGCGGCGCGGGCGGCGGGGGTCAGCTCGCGGGCGTGGTTGGCGTGCAGCGCGACATAGACCGCCTTCGACGAGCGTTTCAGCGCGGCCACCAGCTCGGGCGTCACCGCGTCGGGATCGACGGCGGGAACGCGGGTGTGGAAGCGCACGATCTTGACGTGGTCGATCGCCTCCAGCCGGTCCATCAGGTCGGCCAGGCGCCGGGGCGACAGCACCAGCGGATCGCCGCCGGTGACGATCACCTCCCAGATCTCCGGGTGCGCGGCGATATAGGCGAAGGCCGCGTCCAGCTGGTCCGGAGTCAGGTTGGACAGCCCCTCGGGGCCGACCATCTCGCGCCGGAAGCAGAACCGGCAATAGACCGCGCAGGTGTGGGTGGGCTTTAACAGCACCCGGTCGGGATAGCGGTGGACGATCCCCTCGATCGGGCTGTGGGCGGCGTCGCCGATCGGGTCGCCGTCCTCGCCGGGGCTGGACACCAGCTCCTCGGGGGAGGGGATGAACTGCCGTGCGATGGGGTCGTTCTCGTCGCGGGTCTCGATCAGCGCGGCCATGGCCGGGGTGATCGTCACCGCATAGCGCGCGGCCACCGTCTCCAGCGCCGGCAGGCGCTCGGACGGGACCAGCCCGGCCTCGGTCAGGGACCGGACGTCGCGAAGGGTCTTGGCGGGGGCATGAGGCGCGGGGATATGCGGGATTTTCCGCCGCGACGCAAACAGGGCCCCTAGACGACCGCCCCGAACAGCTTGCCGATCACGGCGGTCACCCCCAAGGCCAGGGCGCCCCAGAACGTGACGCGCAGCATCGGCTTCCAGGGACTGGCGCCGCCCGCCCAGGCGCCCAGCCACCCCAAGACCGCCAGGAACACCAGGGTGGCGACCGAGATGGTCGGGATGATCACCGGCAAGGGCGCCAGCATCGACACCAGCAGCGGCATGGCCGCCCCGACCGCGAAGGTCGAGGCAGAGGTCAGGGCCGCCTGCACGGGCCGCGCGGTGACGTGCTCGGAGATGCCCAGCTCGTCGCGGGCGTGGGCGGCCAGGGCGTCGCCGGCGTTCAGCTGTTCGGCGACCTGCCGCGCGAGATCGGGCGTCAGGCCCCGCGCCACATAGATGGCGGTCATCTCCTCCAGCTCTTCCTCGGGCTGGATTTCCAGTTCCTTGCGCTCGCGGGCGAGGTCTGCGGCCTCGCTGTCGGCCTGCGAGGCGACCGACACATATTCGCCGGCCGCCATCGACATGGCCCCGGCCACCAGACCGGCGCTGGCGGCCAGCAGGATCGGACCCCGCGTGGCCTCGGCCGCCGCCACCCCGACCACCAGCGAGGCGGTCGAGACGATGCCGTCATTGGCGCCCAGCACGGCGGCGCGGAGCCAGCCGATGCGCGAAACGGCGTGGCGTTCGACGTGGGCCTTCAAACGGGTCATCTGTTGCTCTCTGTTCACAGCACTCTGGATCGGAGCAGGATGCGCGGCCTTGATCCGCGTCAAGCAAGTTCAATGTGCTCAGGTCTGGACCCCATGACGGCGACAAAGTCCGCGGGTACGGCAAGAACCAAACCTCTTGTCGTCCCGGAAGCCTCGTAGAGGCTATCCGGGATCCAGGGGCCGCAAGCGCCGCGCGCCTTCACCCCCCTGGGCCCCGGCTCTCCCCCCGGCTCAAGGCCGGGGTCCGGCCGGGATGACACCAGAAAATGATCAGTGCGGATTGAATTCGGCCTCTACGGCAGAACCCGTAGGGGGCTGACGTCCAGCCAGGCGCAGATGTCGAGCACGGCCGTGCGTTCCTCGGCTTCCAGTCCCCCGTCGATCGAGACCGCCACGGCGGCGGAGGCCACGGCCTCGGCTTCGGCGCGCCCCTTCAGGCGGCGGATCATCATCTCGGCCTCGACCCAGGTCTCCTCGGGCCGGGCGTCGAAGCGGGCGTCCAGGGCCTCGAAGGCTTGCAGCGCGGTCTCCAGCTCCAGCCCTTCCAGCAAGGGCTGCGACTTCAGGCGCTCGACCATGCGGCTGCGCTCGTCGGGCGTCACCGCCCCGTCGACCTGGGCGATCAGCACGCAGGCGGCGACCAGGGCGTCGATCTGCTGACGGCGGTCGTCAGGTCCGGGCGCGAGTATCACCGCCACCGTGCGGCGGTGGCGTTCATCTCCGCCGTCCAGAGCTGTTCCTTCAGGCGTTCGCGACGCAGGTCCCACAGCCGCATCAGGCTGCGATCCGGCTCGGGCTTCCGGGCTTCTTCGTGCAAGGTCAATGTCAGCCGCGCGATCTCGGCGCGAATCTGTCGGGCGGTCAAAAGGGGCAAGCGCCAGCTCCTCTGTTCAGAAGGGGCGCGCCCGACGGCGGGAGAGGGGATGGCGAGAGGGTAAGCCGCCAGGACCCGACATCGAGCGCACCCGATGCGGTCCGACATCACGTTCGACGTGGGGGCGTCGAAATCGTCAGAGGGGCCCGGCCCGCTGTCTGCATTTTGTGCGAACGCGTGCAATTCGCAAGAGGGGTATGCAAAATTTTCGGCGCGAGTCTCAGTCCGCCACCGGCGTCCAGACCACGTCCTCGATCCGCCGCGCGCCGGTGGCCAGCAGCACCAGCCGGTCGAAGCCCAGCGCCGAGCCGGACGCCTGCGGCATGTGCTCCAGCGCCGCCAGGAAGTCCTCGTCGATCGGGTAGCGCTCGCCGTAGATCCGCGCCTTCTCATCCATCTCGATCAGGAACCGGCGGCGCTGCTCGACAGGGTCGGTCAGTTCGCCAAAGGCGTTGGCCAACTCCACCCCGCAGGCATAGAGCTCGAAGCGTTCGGCCACGCGCGGGTCGGCGTCCTTGGGGCGGGCCAGGGCGGCCTCGCTGATCGGGTATTCGCAGAGGATGGTCGCCCGGCCTTCGCCCAGGCGCGGCTCGACCTTCTCGACGATGATGCGGCTGAAGATGTCGGCCCAGCTGTCGTCCTCGGCGACGCGAATTGCCGCCTTGCGGGCTTCGTCCGCCAGGGCGTCGCGGTCGGTCGAGCCGTCATTCGCTACGCTGGCCAGCAGGTCGACCCCCGCGTGCCGCTGAAAAGCCTCGGCCACCGACAGGCGCTCCGGTGCGGCGAACGGATCGCAGGACATGCCCCGGAACTCGAAGCGCGTCGTTCCCGCCGTCTGCGCGGCCAGGGCCAGCAGGCTCGCGCAGTCTTCCATCAGGGTCTGGTAGGGGGCGCCGGCCCGGTACCATTCCAGCATGGTGAACTCTGGATGGTGCAGCGGCCCGCGCTCGCGATTGCGCCACACCTTGCCCAGGCTGAAGATCTTCTCCTCGCCGGCCGCCAAGAGCTTCTTGCAGGCGAACTCCGGCGAGGTGTGCAGATAGAGCGGACTGGCCTCGCCCGCGATGGTCAGGGCCTGCGTGGCGAAGGCGTGCAGATGCGCCTCGTTGCCGGGCGAGACCTGCAGGGCCGCAGCCTCGACCTCCTCGAAGCCTTCCGCCTCGAACCAGGCGCGGAAGGCCTTGGTGATGCGGTTGCGGGCCAGCAGGAACGGCCGGCGGTCGGCGTGGACGCTGGCGCGCCACCAGGTGGAGGAAGCTAGGGACAAGGCTGCAAAACCGAAGAGGCTGGAGATTTCGGCCCTTTCGCTATACGAGGGCGCTCACGGATCAATAGCACGAACGCGCCCGCGGCCTCGCGCGCGCTTTCATCCAAGGAACGTAACTACGTGAAGGTCGCAGCCAGCTCGCTCCGCAAAGGCTCTGTCGTCGACATGGACGGCAAGCTCTATGTCGTCCTGAGCGCCGAAAACATCCACCCCGGCAAGGGCACCCCGGTGACCCAGCTGAACATGCGCCGCATCTCGGACGGCGTGAAGGTTTCGGAGCGCTATCGCACGACCGAGCAGGTCGAGCGCGCCTTCGTCGACGACCGCAACCACACCTTCCTGTACAGCGACGGTGACGGCTACCACTTCATGAACCCGGAAACCTACGACCAGCTCGTGGCCACCGAAGAAGTGATCGGCGACGCCGCGCCCTACCTGCAGGAAGGCATGACCGTCATCCTGTCGACCCACAACGACGTGCCGATCGCCATCGACCTGCCGCGCACGGTGGTCCTCGAGATCGTCGACACCGAACCGTCGGTGAAGGGCCAGACCGCGTCGTCGTCCTACAAGCCGGCCGTGCTCAGCAACGGCGTCAAGACCACCGTCCCGCCGTATATCACCGCCGGCACCAAGGTCGTCATCCTGACCGAAGACGGCTCTTACGTGGAACGCGCCAAGGACTAAGCGTCCTTCAAGCGTCGTACAGACAAATAGCCCGGCGGATCGTTCCGCCGGGCTATTTCGTCGGGGCCTCAGCGCCGCCCCAGCCGCGTGATCGTCGTCACCAGGGTCGACATCTCGATTGGCTTCTCGATGAAGGCGTCCATGCCCGCAGCGGACGCGGCGGCGCGTTCCTCGTCCATCATTCCGGCGGTCAGGCAGACGATCGGCAGCTTGCGCCAGCGATCGTCGGCGCGGATGCGGCGCGTCGCCTCCAGGCCGCCCATGACGGGCATGTTGAAGTCCAGCAGCACCACGTCGACCTCGCGCTCGGCCAGGATATCGAGAGCCTGCCGGCCATCGTCGGCCTCGACGATCTCGCAGCCCAGCGGGCCCAGCATCATGGCGATGACCTTGCGGTTGACCGCATAGTCGTCGACCGCCAGCAACCGGAGTGGTTTGTCGCCGCCGAGACCGGCGATGGTCTGCACGGCGGTGACGGTCGGCACGCCGCACGCGAAGGTCAGGGTGAAGGTCGAGCCCTTGCCTTCGGTGCTGCGGACGGTGACCGAGCCGCCCATCATCTGGGCCAGGCGCCGGGTGATGTTGAGGCCAAGGCCCGTGCCGCCGGTGCGCTGGGCGACGGTGGGGTCGGCCTGCTCGAACGGCTTGAAGATCCTGGCCAGCACGGTCGGACTCATGCCGACACCGGTGTCGGAGACGACGATCTTGGCCAGCATCCGGTCGGGCTCGTCGCCCGCCTCGCAGCTGACGCGGACCCGGATCTGGCCGGCGGGTGTGAACTTCACCGCGTTCGAGACCAGGTTGGCCAGGCATTGGCGCACCCGCAGCGGATCGAACAGCAGGGCGCGGGGCAGGGCCGGGTCGACGTCCAGCGTGATCTCCGTCGCCTTCTCGCGCGCCTGAGCCTGGTGGATCCGCACGACCCGCTCAGCCAGTCGCCCAAGATCCTCCTGAGCGGGGGCGATCTCCAGCTTGCCGGCTTCGATCTTGGCCATGTCGAGCACGTCGTTGAGCAGGGCCAGCAGGGTGCGGCCCGACTCTTCCAGAAGTTCGACCTGTTCGCGCTCACCGGGCTCCAGCGGCTCCAGCTTCAGGGCCTGCGACAGGCCCAGCATCCCGTTCAGCGGCGTGCGCAGCTCGTGGCTCATCAAGGCCAGGAACTCGGACTTGGCCTGGCTGGCGGCCTCGGCCTGGCTCTTGGCCAGCTCCAGGGCGCGGCCCTGCTGACCGTTGGTCTGGGCGGCCTTGGCCGTATAGGTCAGCAGGATCAGGACCGACGCGCATAGCACCAGGCGCTCGGCGGGCGGGAAGTCGTTCATCACGCCGCACATCACCAGCAACACCGTCGCGGACCCGCCGCCGATGATCAGCAGCAGGGTCTTGGAGCGCGCCGTGAAGGCCTGGGCGTGAACCAGGAAGGCGCAGACCACGCAGAGAGCCGAGAGCCGCAGGGCGGGGTGCTCCTGACGCCACAGCATGATCGCCAACGCCCACCAGACGATGTTCATCCAGATGACGGCCGCCACATAGGCCAGGCGCTGGCCGTGGCTGATCTTGCGCTCGGCGCGCTGGGGGCTGCTGCAGATGAACACCGCCGCCTCGGCGCTGGCCACGGCCAGGCCCCACAGCAGGCCGCCGTTCAGGTCGATCGCGAACGCATAGAGCAGCGCCGTCGCCGCGCAGATGACCAGACGCACGCCCAGGGTCGGGAGGCTGCGCGCCGTCACCGTGGTGACATCCTGGTCCAGCCATTCGGCGAATCTGGGCAAGGCGACCGAGGTCCTGGAAACTCGACTAAAGTCGTTTCCTACCTGCGCCCGCACAGGTTGCAAAGGGCTTCCGAGGTCTAGGGTCCAGCAAAAAGGCCCGGAGTCGCCTCCGGGCCTTTCGCGTTTATGCGTCTGTCGACCGGTGGCTTACTTGCCGACGGCGGCCAGGGCGTCCATCAGTTCCGGCACGGCGGTCTTGTAGTCGGCGACCAGGCCGAAGTCGGCGACCTGGAAGATCGGCGCGTCGGCGTCCTTGTTGATCGCGACGATCACCTTGGAGTCTTTCATGCCGGCCAGGTGCTGGATCGCGCCCGAGATGCCGATGGCGACATAGAGCTGCGGCGCCACGACCTTGCCCGTCTGACCGACCTGATAGTCGTTCGGGGCGTAGCCGGCGTCGACGGCCGCGCGCGAGGCGCCGACGGCGGCGCCCAGCTTGTCGGCGAGGGGCTCGATGACGCGCTGGAACTCTTCAGCCGAACCCATGGCGCGACCGCCCGAGACGACGATCTTGGCCGCGGCCAGTTCCGGACGGTCGGACTTGACCATCTCTTCGCTGACGAAGCGGGTCTTGCCAGCGTCGGCGCCGCCGACGGTCTCGACCGAGGCCGAGCCGCCTTCAGCGGCGGCGGCGAAGGCGGTCGGACGCACGGTGATCACCTTCTTGGAGTCGCTCGACTGAACGGTCTCCAGGGCGTTGCCGGCGTAGATCGGACGCGTGAAGGTGTCGGCGGCGACCACGTCGACGATGTCCGAGATCGGGGCGACGTCCAGCTTGGCGGCGACGCGCGGGGCGTAGTTCTTGCCGCCTGAGGTGGCCGGAACCAGGATCGCGTCATAATTGCCGGCCAGGGCCAGCACGGCGTCGGCCTGAGCCTCGGCCACGCCGTGGCCCAGGGCGTCGGACTCGGCCAGCAGCACCTTGCGGACGCCGGCGATCTTGGCCGCGGCGTCGGCCACGGCCTTGGCGCCCTTGCCCAGCACCAGCACGTCGACGTCGCCCGAGATCTTCAGGGCGGCGGTGACGGTCTTGTGGGTGGCGTCGCGCAGCAGCGCGTTGTCGTTATCGGCGACGACGAGAACAGCCATTACAGCACCCCCGCGGTGTTCAGCTTGGAAACCAGGTCAGCGGCCGTCTCGACCTTGATGCCGGCCGAGCGCTTCGGCGGCTCGGTGACCTTCAGGACCTTCAGGCGCGGCGCGATGTCGACGCCGTAGTCGGCGACCGTCTTGCTGACGATCTCCTTCTTCTTGGCCTTCATGATGTTGGGCAGAGACGCATAGCGCGGCTCGTTCAGGCGCAGGTCGGCGGTGACCACGGCCGGCAGATCGACGTCGATCGTCTGCAGGCCGCCGTCGACTTCGCGGGTGACCTTGGCGCTGGCGGCCGAGACTTCGAGCGCCGAGGCATAGGTCGCCTGCGGCCAGCCCAGCAGAGCCGACAGCATCTGGCCCACGGCGTTGTTGTCGCCGTCGATCGCCTGCTTGCCCATCAGGACGAGGTTCGGGTTTTCCTCGGCCACCACGGCGGCCAGCAGCTTGGCCACGGCCAGCGGCTCGGGATCGGCGTCGGTGGTGATCAGCACCCCGCGGTCGCCGCCCATGGCCAGCGCCGTACGGATGGTTTCCTGGGCCTGCGCCGGACCGATGCTGACGATGACGACCTCGGTCGCCACACCCTTTTCCTTGAGACGCACGGCTTCTTCGACCGCGATCTCACAGAAAGGATTCATCGACATCTTGACGTTCGCCAGGTCGACGCCCGTCTGGTCCGCCTTCACGCGGGCCTTCACGTTATAATCGATCACCCGTTTAACCGGGACTAGGACCTTCATCGGTTTCCACCGCCTCCAGGCTTGTGTTTCTCCTGCTCGGGCACCGACTTAGCGTTTCGGCGCCGCAATGCAAGTTTCCCTTGGCGTAAGCGTAAGGCTGAAAACGCGCCGGGCTTCAAACGGTTGTACGATTTTTGCGGGCGTCTGTCGCCAGGGGGCCTCCTCGCGACAATTCCCTTAAGCGCTGAAAAGCGATATGGGGCCGCCATGAACAAGACCATCAACCGCCTGAAGTACATCTTCATCGGTATCTTCCTGTTGGCCAGCGCCAGCGTGCTGGCCTACCACGCGATGTGGGTGTGGCCGAAGGATCGCTGCGAGAAAAGCGGCGGCGCCTGGGCCGGCAAGTGGATGAAGTGCGCGACGGTCTATCCGATCGAGACCTGGACCCGCCGTCCGCGCGGCACCCCGCCGCTGAATGGCGAGCGCGCCGATGCGCCCACCGCGGACGCGCCGGCCAAGGCCGCGCCCGCTCCGGCGGCGGCTCCGGCTGCGGCGGCTCCCGAGAAGAAGTAGCCTAGGGCTCCTCCTCAATCAGCAACATTTTCTCTCGTCATCCCGGCCGGAAGACCGCGTAGCGGGCTGTAGCGCCGGGACCCAGGGGCCACCGCACGATCGCTCGCCCCTGGGTCCCGGATAGCCTCTTCGAGGCTTCCGGGATGACGAGAGGTTTAGTCATTGCAATATCGGGGCGAGATCGGGGCTTTCCCGCCCGCAATGCGGTCCAGACCCTAGACCGTCGTCAGTGCGGGGCGCTGATCCGAGCGAGGACGGCCCCCTAGCGCGTCGCGCCCGGCTTCCACAGCACGTCGGCCTGACCCTTGTCGTTGGCCCAGCGGGCCGCGACGAACAGAAGGTCCGACAGGCGGTTCAGATACTTGATCGCCGGAACGCCGACGATCTCGCCGTCCATCTCCGACAGGGCCACGACACCGCGCTCGGCGCGGCGGCAGACCGTGCGCGCCACATGCAGGGCGGCGGCGGCCGGCGAGCCGGCGGGCAGGACGAACGAGGTCAACGGCGACATCTCGCCGTTCAGCTGGTCGATCTCGCGCTCCAGCCGTTCGACCTGGCTTTCCAGCACGCGCAGGGGCTCCCATTCGGGCTTGCCGTGCTGCTCGGGGGTGGCCAGATCCGCGCCCAGGTCGAAGAGGTCGTTCTGAATCCGCTCCAGCATGGCGTCCAGCACCGGATCGGCTCCGGTGTGCTGGCGGGCCTGGCCGATCGCGGCGTTGGTCTCGTCGACCCCGCCATAGGCGTCGACGCGTGGCGAGGCCTTGCTGACCGGCGCCCCGGTGGCCAGGCGGGTCGAGCCGCCGTCGCCGGTGCGGGTATAGATGCGGTTCAGCGTGACCATCGGTCGCGGACTCCTGTTCGCCGAAAAGAGCTAGAGGTTAAGCGCCCTTCCGCCACCAGAAGGCGGCGGCGACCAGGACGATGATGGCGATGAACTGCAAGAGCACGCGCAGCCGCATCAGCTTGTTCGACCAGGAGCGGCCGAAATCGCCCCCGCGAAACAGGGCGTAAAGGCCCGCCCCCAGGGCGATCAGAACCGCCAGAAGCGCGGCGGGAACGAGGAAGTCAAACAGGTGCGACATGCCTCTCAGAATAGGGCGTGGTCGGCCCCCGCGCCATACCGACCGTAGCCATAAGGGCGCGGTCCCGCGAGGTCGGGGGATTCCTGATCAGTGATCAAGGTCCGATGAGCGAATTCGGCGAACCTGTTCGGTGAGGGCATTTGTCGCAGTGACTAGCTGACAACGATTGCGTACCCATCTTAAACGCAGCCGTTCGTCGAGTTCTGTTCGATTTGGCGGTTGCATCGTTATCATCTTGGCGTTAGACGCCCCGCTTTCGTTTTCTTAGTGCGCGTTCGTTGAACATGATCACCCTCCCCCATTGCGGTCTGTTCAGCGCTTTTCACCCACCCAATCGGGGGACAGGAGACCACCGCATGAGCGCTCGCCTAGCGACCGCCGCCGCGCTCTCCGCGTCCGATCGCGAAGAAGCCATGGCTGAAGTTCGCCAACTGATCACCGACCTGCGCGACGCCGCGCAGGACGGCCGTGAGTTGGCCCGCCGTTACGCCGACGTCCTTCAGAACGTCGTCGATGAGTACTGTGTTGAGTTCGAGAAGCGCGCCGAGGCGGCTCTCGCCCGTCTGGAGGCCGCCGCATGAGCTTTGTGTCCGTCAATATCGAACAGGGCGCCGAGACCCCGGTGAAGCTGACCCGCCGCGCGCTGGCCAAGCAGCGCACGCGCGAGCGCGTGTTGGCCGCCGCCCGCCGTCTGTTCAGCGAGCGCGGCTATGAAGGCGCCACCATCCGGGACATCGCCCAGGCCGCCGGCATGTCGACCGGCGCGGTGTTCGCCAGCTTCGCCGACAAGTCGGAGCTGTTCGAAGAAATCCTGACCGCCGACTACGAGGTCATCTACGCCCAGATGACCCAGGCCGCCCGCGCCGCCAAGACGGTGGACGAGGCGCTGCTGGGCCTGTTTGGCGTGGCCTACAGCTTCCACCTGGAGCAACTGCCGCTGCTGCGCGCCAGCATCTCGGTGTCGTGGACGCGTTCGGAAGTCGCCGAGCGCCGGGCCCGCAACGACATCAAGCACATCTTCAAGCTGATCGGCGTGACCCTGCAGCGCGCTGTCGACGAAGGTCAGCTCAAGAAGGATATCGACGCCAAGCTCTTGGCTGAAATCACTTGGGACGTGTATGTCGCCAACTACCGCCGCGCCGTCTACGACGGCTGGTCGGTTGAGGCTCTGCTGGCGCGGCTTTCGGATCAACTGAAGGTCATCTTCGCGGGCGCCCGCGCTTAAGACCAGACGGAGGCGCTCCGTTCGGGGGAGCGGAGCGCCTTCGATTTCCATATTGACGCTGGCGTGTTCGAGGGGGGCGGGCTTGGGCGTAAGAGACGAGCAGAAGGCGGCGACGCGCGAGAAGGTTCTCGACGCCGCCAGGGACCTGTTCAACGACGTTGGCTATGAAGAGACCACCATCCGCGCCATCGCGGAGCGGGCGGGGGTCTCGGTCGGCAGCGTCTTCACCACCTTCGCCTCCAAGGCGGAGGTGCTCAGCCATGTGATGACCCACCGCCTGGACGAGCTCTACGCCGAGTTCGACCGGGTGATCCCGTTCCTGCGGGGCAGCACTTCCGATCGCCTGTGCTCGATCTTCGCCATTCACTACGCGTTCGAGACCCGGCGCGTGAAGCTGTTCCTGGCTCACATCGCCGCGTCCTACAATCCAAACAACGAAGCGGGCGTCACGCCCTACGGCCTCAATCCACGTCTCAGCCAGATGCTGATCGACGTGCTGGAGGACGGCGTGCGCAAGGGCGAAGTCCGGGCCGATCTCGACCTTGGCCTGCTGGTCGACACCCTGAAGGCCGCCTACGCCTGGAACTACCGCATGGCGGCCGCCAAGGGCGGTGATCTGGCCGCGACGGAGATGTCGGCGGTGATGGACCGCCAGATCGCCCTGATCGCCGAGGGCTGGAAGCCGCGGTAGGGGTAAGCCCAAAGCGCCCCCTCCTCCCCCGCGAGCGGGGCAGGAGGGGGCGCTGTTTCATGGGGCCCCGTCGGATCGCTTACGGCCACGTTTGCGTTCAAGCCGGACAATCCATGGAGAGTCCGATGAAGCGCACCCTGTCCCTGTCCCTCGTAGCCCTCTTCGCGACCGGCGCTCTGGCCGCCTGCGACAAGGAGGCCGGCCGCAAGCAGGAGACGATCGGCAAGGTCGAGTCCGGCGTCGGCGAGATCGTCGGCGACAAGGACCTGAAGAAGGAAGGCCAGAAGGACCAGGTGGCCGGCAACCTCAAGCAGGGCGAGATCAAGGACGCGATCAAGGACGCGAAGAAGTAGGGGCTGGTCTGGCGGAGCTTGGCGGGCCGCACGAGCCGGACTGTCCCAGCGGCCGTGACGGCGGAGACCATGCTCCCTCTCCCAGAGGGAGAGGGTTGGGGTGAGGGGGTACGGCGTCCCACGGAGCGCCGGCACGCCGTCAGACCTCGTAACCCCTCACCCTCCCACCGCTTCGCGGCGGGCCCCTCCCTCTCCCTTTGGAAGAGGGATTTGTGTCGATGGTGTGCCCCTACAATCGCCCGCGTCCGCCGCGCCTCAACCGATCCAAGCCTCGCTCAGTCGGCGGATCCGACGCTGGCGCAGCCGTCGCGACGGCGGCGAGCGCTGCGTCCAGCGCCGATCCCGCCGCCGCCCGCGGCGCGGGCCGTCTCTGCCCGCTCATCGCCGCGATCTTGCGGACATTGGCGGCCAGTTCGCCGCACGCTTTCACCTTGTCGCGAGCCTTGCGGAGCACGGCGGGGTCGTCGCTGGCCTCGATCATGGCCCAGGCGGCGTCGATCGCCGCCATCAGCTTGGCCTGTATCCGGGCGCACCAGGTCTCGGAGGTCGTCTGGGTCATGGCGCCAGCATGAGGTCACGCCGAAGGGCGGGGATAAGAAACCTGCGTTTTTCTGTAAGGCCCTGAATTTCCTGGATCTGATCTGAAAAGGAACGGGGATTGAGCCCGCTTGCGTCGCCGCCCTGTGGATAACTTTCGCCGTGTCGCCGCCGCAGGGGCAGGATTGCCAGCCGCGCTCGCCGGTCGCACAGTCCCCGTCAAAGGTTCGGGGAGAGTGCCATGGGTATCGGGGGCAAGGTCGCGCTGACGGCCGTGGGATTGGTGCTGGCCGTGAGCGCCGTGGTGGCGGTGCGGACCGCGACATTCGAGGCGCCGGCCCAGGCCGATCCCGCCGCCGCCAGGCTGGCGCCGGCCCGGCCGGTCGACGTGGCCAAGGCTGCGGACCACCTGGCGCAGGCCATCCGCTTCCAGACCATCAGCCACCAGGACCGCGCCGAAGACCAGCCGGCCGAGTGGGACAAGCTGCACGCCTGGCTGCAGGCCACCTATCCGCTGGCCCACAAGGCCATGACCCGCGAGGTCGTGGGCGGCCATGGCCTGGTCTACACGTGGACCGGCTCGAACCCGGCCCTGCCGCCGATCGTGCTGATGGCCCACCAGGACGTGGTGCCGGTCACGCCCGGCAGCGAGGGGCAGTGGACCCACCCGCCCTTCGCCGGCGTCGTCGCCAATGGCAAGGTCTGGGGGCGCGGGGCGATCGACGACAAGGGCTCGCTGGTCACCATCTTCGAGGCGCTGGAGAGCGTGGCGGCGGGCGGCTTCAAGCCGGTCCGCACCATCATCATCGTCAGCGGTCATGACGAGGAGGTGCGTGGCGAGGGCGCCCGGGCGGCGGCGGCGCTTCTGAAGTCGCGCAACGTCAAGGCTCAGTTCGTGCTGGACGAGGGCATGGCGGTGGTCGCCGACCATCCGGTCACCGGCAAGCCGGCGGCCATCGTCGGCGTGGCCGAGAAGGGCTATGCGACCCTGAAGGTCACCGCCCCGGCCGTCGGCGGTCACTCCTCGGCCCCGCCCAAGGACGGCGGCGGCGTGGTCACCCTGGCCAAGGCGGTGCAGGCGATCCACGACAACCCCTTCCCGATGAAGTTCGAGGGGCCGGGCGCGGACATGCTGAAGGCGATCGCGCCCCACGCCTCGCCGGTGGTGAAGATCTTCGCGGCCAATACCTGGCTATTCTCGTCGCTGCTGGTGAACGTCACGGCCAAGAGCCCGGCGGGCGCGGCCATGCTGCACACCACCATCGCGCCGACGATGCTCAAGGGGTCTCCCAAGGAGAACGTCCTGCCGCAGGACGCCACCGCCTGGATCAACTACCGCATCGCGCCGGGCGACAGCTCCGACAAGGTGATGGCCAAGGCCAAGGAAGCGGTCGGCGACCTGCCCGTCGAATTGGCCTTCCAGGGCAACCGCAACGAGCCTTCGGCCGTGTCGTCGACCGAGTCCGAGGCCTGGAAGACCCTGGCGGGCCTGGCCGCCGACGAGAGCAAGGCCCCGGTCGTGCCGGGCCTCGTCACCGCCGGCACCGACAGCCGCTACATGGGCGGGGTCTCAAGCGACGTCTACCGCTTCCAGCCGCTGGTGCTGACCGTCGACGGCACCAAGGTGATCCACGGCACCGACGAGCACATCAGCCTGGACAATGTCGAGCGCATGGTGCGCTTCTATCAGCGCCTGGTGGAGACGGCGGGGTCGCGGTAGGGGGGCGGGCTGGCTGAAGTTCAAGCTCATTGCGGTGTCATCCCGGCCGCAGCGTAGCGGAGAGCCGGGACCCAGGGGCGACCGCACAGGGCGGGGCCCCTGGGTCCCGGATCGCCCCTGCGGGGCGTCCGGGATGACACGGTGTTTGGTTGCAGCAAACTTCAGTGTTTCCGAGCCGGCGTGACCCACTCAAAGTGTCGCAAAGCCGCAATCGAATTCAGTCATTCAGGGCAACCATGCCAGACGACGCCGCCTCCACCGCGAAAGCCAGACCCGCCCCCGCCGATACGTTCGGCGAGGGGTTCGTCTGGGACGCCTGGTACGTGGCGGCCATGTCGCCGGACCTGAAGCCGGGGACCAAGTCCAAGCGCGAGTATCTGGGCGAGCCGGTGCTGCTGGGCCGCACGCGCGGCGGCGAAGTCTACGCCATCCGCGACATCTGTCCCCACCGCGCCGCCGCCCTGTCGGCCGGCCGCCTGGTGCGCGAGGCCGACGGGACCGACAGCGTCGAGTGCCCCTATCACGGCTGGCGGTTCGGACCCGACGGCGCCTGCACCGCGATCCCGTCCCTGACCGCCGACAGCGACTTCGACATCGCCAAGGTGCGGGTGCGCCGCTATCCCACCGTCGAGGCGCAGGGCCTGGTGTGGATCTGGATGTCGTCCAACCCGCGCTTCGACGGGGAGCCGCCCGAGCCGCCGCCGGTGATCCCGGGCGTGGTGGGCGGCAAGCCGAAGCTGGTCGATTATCTGGACTACGACATCCATATCGACCACGCCGTGCTGGGCCTGATCGACCCGGCCCACGGCCCTTACGTCCATCAGCAGTGGTGGTGGCGCACCAAGACCAGCCAGCACGAGAAGAAGAAGTGCTTCGCGCCCAGCGAGGCCGGCTTCACCATGGTGCGGCACGAGCCGTCCAAGAACTCCAAGGCCTACGCCATCCTGGGCGGCGAGCCCCTGACCGAGATCACCTTCCGCCTGCCGGGCCTGCGCTGGGAGCATGTGACCGTGGGCGACAAGCAGGTGCTGGCCCTGTCGGCCATGACCCCGATCAACGCTCACAAGACCCGGATGAACCAGATCATGTGGTCGGATCACTGGGCGTTTACGGCGCTCTATCCGATCATCCGCATCGCCGCCCGCGCCTTCCTGCGCCAGGACGGCAAGATCGTCGAGAACCAGACGCCCGGCCTCAAGTGCAACCCGCCCCTGATGTGGGTGGGCGACGCCGACCAGCAGGCCCGCTGGTACCACCAGTGCAAGCGCGAATGGAACTTGAGCCGCCGCGAGGGCCGGCCGTTCGTCAATCCGGTCAAGGACCAGACGCTGCGCTGGCGGACGTGAGGGTTTCCTGAACCCGACCTCCCCGGCGAACGCCGGGGCCCAGATTCATCCGGGGCGGCTGGGGATGATGCGACATCACGCGGCGTCTGTTGGATAGATGCTGGTGGGCTCGATCTGGATCCCGGCGTTCGCCGGGAAGGTCGGCTTTATGGGGGGAGGTGGGAGACAGTTCGCGACCCAACTCTGACTTCCCAAACTCCCGTCATTCCCGCCCTTGTGGCGGGACCCCCTGGTTCAGTTGACACGTGAGACGCAAGCGGATCGCTGGCGATCCGCCCCTCCTGCACTTGCGGCGGATAGAGGGGTTCCCGCCACAAGGGCGGGAATGACGGAAATTATTGAGTGGTGGCAGAGGACAGCTCCCCACCCGTCGCGGCCTCCCAACGCGTCCGATTTGTGCGCGCTGACGACCGCTAAAATTTGCGCGCGCCTGGCTCAGCGACCAGTTGATGTTGATCTTGCCAAATGATTTCGCCCGGATCTCTCGTTGTCAGGAGATCGACGTGAACTCCGCAGGCCTCCAGAGCCAACTTCAGGCGATGCATCTGACGGATATGCTCAGTCGCTGCGGGTTTGAACCAGGATAGACCCGGCTGACCGCGACCCTTCCAGCCCCCTCGCGAGAACTGTCCAGGCACAGCTAGGTTCTTCTTAAACCAGCCATAGATCTCGCCGATTTCCTTGAGGGCCCATGCCGGCGCGAAATCGCTTTCTCGCGCATGATCGAGAGCTTGAAACAGTCCAAGCCGCTGCCGCTGAGATTCCACCGTCTGATAGCAGACGAACCGAATGTACGTGCGCGCCGGCGCGGCCATCCCCGTTTTCCAGTAGTGGAAGTTCGGAAGGGCTAGAGTATTGCCCTCCTCGGTTCAACCACACCAAGCCGAAGGTCTCCTTCCCACCCCGAACAGCCGATTTCAATGTCCGCTGCCGGGCCGGCCGCCGACCCATTGCCAGCGCTGGTCTATCCCATCATTCAGGGCGGGAATGACGGAGCTTGGCTGAGGTTCGGGAAGCGATGATGGCGCATAGTTTGGACCTCTACCGCCACCGCCTCCTCACCAGCCTGCGCACCCTGCCGACCGCGCGGCAGTGGCTGTTCTGCCTGATGGTCTCCGCCGTCACCCTGGCGACCATGACGATCATCGGCTTCTCGACCGGCCTCTATCACCTGACCCCGACCCAGCCGGGCCTGGCGCTGCGGGTGCTCACCGTGATCCTGATCCCGGCCCTGGGCGAGGAGCTGCCCTTCCGCGCCGTCCTGACGCCGGGGCCGGGCGAGGGGCGGCGGCCGTGGGTCGAGGTCGGGGGCGCCACCGGCCTCTATGTGCTGTGGCACGTGGTCGAGGCCCTGACCTTCCTGCCCAACGCCGCGCCGGTGTTCCTGCGGCCTGATTTCCTGCTGTGCTGCGCGGTGCTGGGGCTGGGCTGCGCGGTGACCAAGCGGGTGACCGGTTCGGTCTGGCCGGCGGTGCTGCTGCACTGGGCGCTGGTGGTGGTCTGGCAGACCTGGCTGGGCGGGGTCAGCGCGCTGGCCTGACCTGCGCCCACGAATGCGCCCACGAAAAAGCCCGCCCGGTCATGGGGGACCGGACGGGCTCTCTTCAAAGGCGCGGCCTGAGGGACGGAGCGGACGCGCCCCGAAACTCAAACCTTACGCCCGGTAGACGTAGGCGCTGGAGACGTAGCCGACGCCGACGCCGTCCTGGCCGACCAGGATCCACTTGCCGTCACCGGTGCGGCCCAGGGCCTGGAAGGTCGTGCCCGACTCCACCGCGCCCAGGCGTTCGCCCCGGGTGGAGGCGGCGGCCCGCAGGTTGACGGTCGAGCGGGCGACCATCTTCTTCTCGATCTTCACCAGCGGCGCGGCCTGGACCGTCTGGGCGTAGCGGTAGCCGCCCGACTTGTAGATCCCGCCGACCTCCTGGGCCGCGTCGGTCTTCTGCATCTTGCAGCCGACCAGCGAACCGGCGCCCGCGCCGACCACAGCGCCGATGGCCGTGCCCGTCCGCTGGTCGTTCTTGGCCAGGTTCGAGCCGGCCGCGGCGCCCAGGAGGGCCCCGACGACGGCGCCGATCTCCTGCTTCTTGCCCGAGGCCTTGCAGCCGACGACGCCGCCCAGCTTTTCGTCCATGGCGTGGGCGGCGGGCGCGGCGGTCATCGCCAGAGCGGTGGCGGCGGCGCCCAGGGTCAGGGTGATCGTCTTGATCTTAGTCGTGATGGTCATGATCTTGGTCCTTCGTCCCTTTGAAAATTCACCGGGGTCAGCAACCCCGTGAGACGCACCATGGCAGGACCAAGCTGAACGGTTGCGCGGACCGCTCTGGCAGATTTCGTTCATGTTGGATTTTTTTCGAGGAGGGGGACGTTCGTGCGCCGCCAATCCCTCCCCCTGGATGGGGGAGGGCAGGGTGGGGGTGATGCGGCGTCAGAGGCTTGTCGCGGGCTTAGCCGCCGCAGGTCACCCCCATACCCGACCCTTCCCCCATCCAGGGGGAAGGGGGAAATCGCGAGGGCGCAGGACTTCTCTCAGGCCCCCAGGTCTCAAGCCCCCAGCGCGTAGGGCCCGCCCTTGTCGAGCGCGGTCTTCCAGGCCGGGCGGGCGTGCATGCGGCCGATCCAGGCGGCCATGTTCGGATAGTCGGCCAGCTTGCCCATGGCCTTGGCGACCTCGGGCACGAAGCTCATCTGGATGTCGGCGCCGGTGAGGCTGTCGCCCACGAAGAACTCACGGCCGGCCAGGCTCTGGTCGACATACGACAGGTGGTTGGCGATCTCGGACTGGATGCGCGGGTGCAGCGGCGCGCCGGCCTCGCCCAGGCGGCCGACATACATGTTGAGCATCAGCGGCAGCATGGCCGAGCCCTCGGCGTAGTGCAGCCACTGCTGGTAGCGGTCATAGTCGGCGCTGGCCGCGTCCGGGGCCAGGCGACCGCCGCCGTGGCGACGGATCACGTAGTCGATGATCGCGCCGGACTCGATGACGACGAGATCGCCGTCCTGGATCACCGGCGACTTGCCGAGCGGGTGGACGTCGGTCAGCGACGGCGGCGCCAGGCGGGTTTGCCGATCGCGCTTGTGCTGGACGATCTCGTAGGGGAGCGACAGCTCCTCCAGAAGCCACAGGATCCGCTGCGAGCGCGACTCGTTGAGGTGGTGGACCTTGAGCACGTTTCATCCCCTATTTTGTGGTTATGCTGCATTGCGGCATTGCTCGCAGGTGCGAAAAGAGCCACAGTGAAAGAAAACAACTGTTTGGGCGCGGGGAGCAAGCCATGACCGACACGGTCGCCGAGAAGACCAACGAGACTCTCATCCTGGCCGGCCTGACGGGCCTGTTGCGCGAGGCCGCCGACGCGGCGGGGCTGTTCGTGGCGGAGGCCAAACCGGCGGTCCTGGCGCACATTGCGCCAAATGGCGGCAAGGTCGACCGCAAGCTCGCCGACGTCCACCAGCACCGCGTTCACGGCTATGGCTGGTACGCTTCCTACGCCGAGCTGATGAACCAGGTCGCCGGCTGGGCCGAGCGGCTGGAGGCTGAAGGCCGCTTTGGCGAGATCGAGGCCCTGCTGGCCCAGCTCCTGTTCTCCGAATACTGCGCCCAGTTGGTCGGCGGCATCCCGATGAACCAGGGCGAGATCGTCCGCCCGGCGCATCTGGTCGAGGACCGTGCGGTGCTGAACCGCCTCTATTCCAACGGCCTGATGAAGCTGATGGTCGAGGGCGGGACCCAGGCCGTGAAGGCCCGCATCGCCCAGCGCCTGGCCGAGGCCCGTGGTCGCTCGACCCTGGAGCAGACCGGTCTCGACGAGACGTTCGAGATGATCCGCGACCAGTTCCACGCCTTCGCCGAGGAGAAGGTCACGCCCTTCGCCCACGAGTGGCACCTGAAGGACGAGCTGATCCCGCTGGAGCTGGTGCAGGAGCTGGGCGAGCTGGGCGTGTTCGGCCTGACCATCCCCGAAGAGTTCGGCGGCAGCGGCATGGGCAAGACCGCCATGTGCGTGGTTTCTGAGGAGCTGTCGCGCGCCTGGATCGGCGTCGGCTCGCTGGCCACCCGCTCGGAGATCGCCGGCGAGCTGATCCTGACCGGCGGCACCGACGCTCAGAAGGAATACTGGCTGCCCAAGATCGCCAGCGCGGAGATTCTGCCGACCGCCGTCTTCACCGAGCCGAACACGGGGTCGGACCTTGGCGCCCTGCGCACGCGGGCCGAGCTGAAGGGCGACCAGTATGTGGTGACCGGGAACAAGACCTGGATCACCCACGCCGCCCGCGCCGACGTGATGACCCTTTTGCTCCGCACCGATCCGGCCACCACCGACTATCGCGGCCTGTCGATGCTGCTGGCGCCCAAGCCGCGCGGCACGGACGAAAACCCCTTCCCCGCCGAGGGCATGAGCGGCGGCGAGATCGGCGTGATCGGCTATCGCGGCATGAAGGAATACGAGCTGGGCTTCGACGGCTTCACCGTGCCGGCGCAGAACCTCTTGGGCGGCGTGCCCGGCCAGGGCTTCAAGCAGCTGATGGCCACCTTCGAGAGCGCCCGCATCCAGACCGCCGCTCGCGCCGTGGGTGTCGCCCAGGCGGCGCTGGAGGTTGGCCTGTCCTACGCGCTGGACCGCAAGCAGTTCGGCCAGCCGATCTTCGACTTCCCCCGCGTCCACAACAAGCTGGCCATGATGGCCGCCGAGATCATGGGCGTGCGGCAGCTGACCTATTTCGCCGCCCGCCAGAAGGACGAGGGCAAGCGCTGCGACCTCGAAGCCGGCATGGCCAAGCTGATCGCCGCCCGCGTCGCCTGGGCCGCCGCCGACAACGCCCTGCAGATTCATGGCGGCAACGGCTTTGCGATGGAATACGCCGCCAGCCGCCTGCTGGCCGACGCGCGGATCCTCAACATCTTCGAGGGGGCGGGGGAGATCCAGGCCCAGGTCATCGCGCGGCGCCTGCTGGACGGCGGGAACTGAGACCCGGGCGGGCTCCCTCTCTCTTTGAGAGAGGGTTGGGGTGAGAGGTTGCGACGCTCGACGGCGTGCCGGCACGTCGGGTGACGCCCAAACCTCTCACCCTCCCACCGCTTCGCGGCGGGCCCCTCCCTCTCTCAAAGAGAGAGGGATCTTGAGGCGCTTGCGCCCTTGTCCGCCGCTGGAGCATCAGCTTAGCCTCGCGTCCTCATCCGAAGGACGCCCCATGCTGACCACCACCCGCCGCGCCGCCCTGATCTCGGGTCTCGCCACCACCGGCCTGGCGGCGTTCGGAAGCAGAGCCTTCGCGCAAGAGACCGGCGCGGTCGGGGCCGCTGTCGACAGGTTCGCCCAGGAGGTGATGGCGGCGTTCCCCGACCAGCCGGGCCTGGGGATCACCGTGGTCGAGAACGGCCAGATCACCTTGGCCAAGGGCTATGGCGTCAAGGCGCTGGGCGGCCAGGACCGCTGCGACGCCAATACGATCTTCGGCATCGCCTCCAACACCAAGGCCATGACCGCCGCCCTTCTGGCCATGCTGGTCGACGAGGGACGGGTCGAGTGGGACGCGCCGGTCACGAAGTATCTGCCGGACTTCCAGATGAAGGATCCGATCGTCACCAAGCTGCTGACGGTGCGTGACCTTTTGGTCCACCGTAGCGGCCTGAGCCTGGGCGCCGGGGACCTGATGATCTGGCCGGCGCCCACCCACACCCGGGCCGAGATCGTGGCGGGCCTGAAGCACCTGCCGATCAGCGGGCAGTTCCGGGGCGGCTACGCCTATGACAACGTCCTCTATGTCGTCGCCGGGGCGGTGATCGAGGCGGTGACTGGCCAGACCTGGGAGCAGGTGATCAAGGCGCGAATCTTCGACCCGCTGGCGATGACCAACACCGTCTCCAGCCCGCGCCTTGTCGACCAGTCCCGCCGCGCCCTGCCGCATGCGCGCCTCGGGCCGCCGGTGCGGGGGCTGGGGCCGCAGAAGGTGCTGCCGTTCGACGCCAGCTTCGACGCGGCGGGGCCTGCGGGCGGGGTCAATTCCTGTCCCGCCGACATCGGCAAGTGGATGCAGGCGCAGCTGGGCCTCGGCGTCGCGGCCGATGGCAAGCGCCTGTGGAGCGAAGCCCAGGCCCGTGAGATGTGGAAGCCGCAGACCATCACCAGCTGGTCGGATGGTCCGTCCAACGAGAACCCCGCGCGGCCGTCGCTTCAGGCCTATGCCCTGGGCTGGTACGTGCAGGATCACCGGGGCGAGCGGCTGCTGTGGCACACCGGCGGTCTGGCGGGCTTCATCTCCTATACGGGCCTGCTGCCCGGTCGGAAGTCGGGCATCATGGTGATGACCAACGCCGAGGAGAACCCGGTGCTACGGTCGCTGCGTTTCGGAGGACCGGACCGGCTGCAGGGCCGCAGCGACTTCGACTGGATCGCCTCGTCCAAGCGCGTCCAGGCCGAGGCCGACGCCCGGACGATCAAGGACGCTGCGGCGGCGACCACGCCCAAGGGCGGCGGCGCCTCGCCCAGCCTGCCGCTCGAGGCCTATGCCGGGGTCTATCGCGATCCCTGGTACGGCACGGTGACGATCAGCGTCACAGGGAAGGGCAAGAAGAAGGGGCTCTATGTCTCGTTCGACAAGACCCCGCTGCTGCGCGGCAGGCTCGCGCCGTTCGACGGCGAGACCTTCATCACCACCTTCGAGGACCGCACCCAGGAAGACGCGTTCTTCACCTTCGACCTCAAGGACGGCAAGGCGGTCTCGGCCCTGGTCAAGGCGGTCTCGCCGTTGGCCGACTTCAGCTACGACTACCACGACCTGCGGCTGACGCGGGAAGGGTAGCGGCGGACGGCGCGGGCCAAGCTCGCAATCGATAGATCATCCAAAGCGTGTCATCCCGGCCGAAGCGCCGGGACCCAGGAGCGGGCGCAGTGCGTTGGCCCCTGGGTCCCGGATAAGCCCTTCGGGCTTTCCGGGATGACACGGATTGATGCTCTAGAGCGTGAGGCCGAAAGTGGGAACCGGTTTCGGCTATTCTCACGCTCTAAGTATTTGATTTAGAGCCTTTTTAACGCCTGAAATCGATTCCGATTTCAGGCTAAAGGCTCTAGGCGTACAAGGTCTCAACGCGCCTCAGCGCTCCCCGCTCAGTTCCTGCACTTCCTCGAAGGTGCGCAGGCCCGGGCGCTGGGCGCAGACCAGTACGGCCATGTTGCCGGGGAGATGCTGGTTGGCCAGCATCTTCTCGTGCGCGGCCGGGATCTGGTCCCAGGGGAACACTTCCGACAGGCACGGGTCGACGCGGCGGTCGACGACCAACTGGTTGGCGGCGCTGGCCTGCATCAGGTTGGCGAAGTGGCTGCCCTGGACGCGCTTCTGGCGCATCCACAGGAAGCGGGCGTCCATGGTCAGGTTGAAGCCCGAGGTGCCGGCGCAGATCACGACCATGCCGCCGCGCTTGACCAGGAACACCGACACCGGGAAGGTCTGCTCGCCAGGGTGCTCGAACACCATGTCGACGTCCTTGTTGCCGGTGATCTGCCAGATCGCCTTACCGAACTTGCGGCTTTCCTTCATGTAGTCGTTGAACTCGGGGCCGTTCACCTTCGGCAGCTGGCCCCAGCAGTTGAACTCCTTGCGGTTCAGCACCGCCTTGGCGCCCATCGACAGCACGAATTCGCGCTTGTCGTCATCGCTGACCACGCCGATGGCGTTGGCGCCGGCGACGGCGGCCAGCTGGGTGGCGAAGACGCCAAGACCGCCCGAGGCGCCCCAGACCAGCACGTTTTGGCCGGGCTTCAGCTCGTGCGGCTTGTGGCCGAACAGCATCCGGTAGGCGGTCGCCAGGGTCAGGGTGTAGCAGGCGGCCTCTTCCCAGGTCAGGTGCTTGGGGCGCGGCAGCAATTGTCGCGATTGGACCCGGCAGAACTGGGCGAAGCTGCCGTCCGGCGTCTCATAGCCCCAGATGCGCTGGCTGGACGAGAACATCGGGTCGCCGCCGTTGCACTCCTCGTCGTCGCCGTCGTCCTGGTTACAGTGGATGACGACCTCATCGCCCAGCTTCCACCGCTTCACCTTGGCCCCGACCCTCCAGACGATGCCCGAGGCGTCGGACCCGGCGATATGGTAGGGTTGCTTGTGGCCGTCCAGCGGGCTGATCGGCTCGCCCAGCGCGGCCCAGACGCCGTTGTAATTGACGCCGGCGGCCATCACGAGGACCAGAACCTCGTCCTCGCCGATCTCCCAGGTGGGCACCACCTCGACCTGCATGGCGGTGGAGGGCTTGCCATGGCGCTCCTTGCGGATGCTCCAGGCGTACATGTTTTTCGGCACGTGGAAGGCCGGCGGGATCTCACCGATCTCGTACAGGTCCTTCAGCTCGGTCTTCTCAAGCGTCTGAATCGTCATCTCACTCCCCGTCCTTCCGCGCTGCAACAACGCGCAAAGGTCAAACTCGGCTGCGCTGCCCGGCGGTCGAAACGCGAAAAAGTTCCGCCGCAGGGTCGTTTTTGGGCTCCGGGCGCAAAATTGATCCCGGAATGCCCCTACGCTGAGACAAGTGTTTAAACCTGGCAAGCAGAATCTTTGTGCGCCGCAACATCGGGGCGGACTCTCGCAGGGGGAAGGTTGCGGCGCGCGGCGCGGCGGGCCACGCTGGCGGCATGATCCACCTGTCCCACCCCGAGGCCGGCGTTGCTCTGGTCGAACTCGACGTCGCGCCGGCCAATGTCCTGGCCATGGCCGAGCGCGTCCGCCTTCTGGACGCCTTCGCGCAGATCGAGGCGGACCGCGCGGTGCGGGTCGCGATCCTCGCTGGCCGCCACGGCGCCTTCTGCACTGGCGACGACCTGGCCGAGTCGCTGTCGCGCGACGTCCCGACCCAGACCGCCGCCATCCTGAACTTCCTGGACATGTGCGACCGCATCGCCGCTGTCCGCGTGCCTGTCATCGCCGCCGTCGACGGTTGGTGCATCGGCGGCGGACTGGAGCTGGCCCTGGCCTGCGACATCCGCCTGGCCGGAACGCGCGCCAGCTTCGCCTGCTCGGCGGTGCGGATGGGCCTGACCGCCTCGGCCGACCGCCTGACGCGTCTGGTCGGCGAGAGCCGCGCCAAGCCGCACCTCCTGACCGGCGCCCCGTTCGACGCGGCCCGCGCCCTGGCCGACGGGATCGTGGCCGAGGTTCACCCGTCGGAAGGGCTGCTGCCGGCGGCGCTGGATATGGCCCGCGTCATCGCCTCGCGCGCTCCGCTGGCGATCGAGGCGACCAAGCGGGTGGCGTCAGGCGTGTCAGAGACCGGTGGCGAGATCCCGGCTCTGGCGGCCTCAGGGGACCACGCCGAAGCGCGGGCGGCGTTCATGGCCAAGCGGCCGGCGGTGTTTACGGGGCGGTGATCGGCGCCTAGCTTCCCGCCATGACCACGCCTCCGCCTTCGTCGTTCAAGCCCATCGTTCTCACCGACGCGCAAGGTGTCGCGTTCCTCGAGCGCCATCCCGCGACGAATAAGGTCGTGACGACGCCCGCGGAGGCGGGGCTGATCGAGACGGCGCTGCACTTCCAAGATGGCGCGGCCGTGCCTCCGGACGATGAGTGGACGATGCCGAACGCCAACGTTCCCCAAGATCGTGAAGCCGACCTGCGTTTCGAGAACACCGGCCATGCGCCGCCGCTCGGCTTTTGGGTGACCCACCCTGATATCCTCGCCTGGACGACCTCGGCCCTCGAAGACGCGCACGAGGACTGGTGGGTTGAGGTCTGGCTGAAGCGCTAGGGCTTTCATTCGCATCCGCGAAATCCATATTGCGCCGCAGCAAATCCCGGCTCATGATCGGCGATAACAAGAACCAAAAAACGCCGGGAGTTCGTCATGTCCGCCAAGCCGTATCAGCACGCGCCCGATCCGCCGTGGATCTTCCGCACCTATGCCGGCCACTCGACGGCGGAGAAGTCGAACGCGCTCTATCGGGCGAACCTCGCCAAGGGGCAGACGGGCCTGTCGGTGGCCTTCGACCTGCCCACCCAGACCGGCTACGACCCGGATCACATCCTGGCGCGGGGCGAGGTCGGCAAGGTCGGGGTGCCGATCAGCCACCTGGGCGACATGCGCCAGCTCTTCAGCGAGATCCCGCTGGAGAAGATGAACACCTCCATGACCATCAACGCCCCGGCGGCGTGGCTCCTGGCCATGTACGTGGCGCTGGCCGACGAGCAGGGCGCCGACCGCAAGCTCTTGCAGGGCACCACCCAGAACGACCTGATCAAGGAGTACCTCTCGCGCGGCACCTACATCTTCCCGCCGGGTCCGTCCTTGAGGCTGATCGGCGACATGATCGCCTGGTGCTATCGCGAGGTTCCCAAGTGGAACCCGATGAACGTCTGCAGCTACCACCTGCAGGAGGCGGGCGCGACACCGGAGCAGGAGCTGGCCTTCGCCCTGGCCACCGCGATCTCGGTGCTCGATACGGTCAAGGCCGGCGGCCAAGTGCCCGACGAGGACTTCGAGATCGTCGCCTCGCGGATCAGCTTCTTCGTCAACGCCGGCGTGCGGTTCGTCACCGAGCTGTGCAAGATGCGGTCGTTCACCAAGCTGTGGGACCAGATCCTGCTGGAGCGCTACGGCGTGCAGGACAAGAAGGCCCGCCGCTTCCGCTATGGGGTGCAGGTCAACAGCCTGGGCCTGACCGAGCAGCAGCCCGAGAATAACGTCTACCGCATTCTGATCGAGGCCCTGGCCGTCACGCTCAGCAAGGACGCCCGCTGCCGAGCCTTGCAGCTGCCGGCCTGGAACGAGGCCCTGGGCCTGCCGCGCCCGTTCGACCAGCAGTGGTCGCTGCGCCTGCAGCAGGTGCTGGCCTATGAGACCGACCTGCTGGAGTACGAAGACCTGTTCGACGGCAGCCACGTCGTCGAGGCCAAGGTCGCCGAACTGTCGAAGGGCGCGCTGGAGCAACTGGCCCTGATCGACGAGATGGGCGGCGCCGCGAGCGCCATCGACTACATGAAGTCCGAGCTCGTCGCCTCCAACGCCAAGCGGGTGCGCGCGGTCGAGACCGGGGAAATGACCGTGGTCGGCGTCAACCGCTGGACCGAGACCGAAGCCTCGCCGCTGTCGGCGGGCGAAGGGGCGATCGAGACCGTCGATCCGCGCCTGGAAGCCGAGGTCGTCACCCGCATCAAGGCCTGGCGCGAGGCCCGTGACGCCGCGGCCGTCGAGGCTGCGCTGACCGAGCTGAAGGCCGCCGCGCGCGAGGGCCGCAACGTCATGGAGCCCTCGATCGCCGCCGCCAAGGCCGGCGTCACCACCGGCGAGTGGTCCGGCGCTCTGCGCGAGGTGTTCGGCGAATATCGCGGCCCGACCGGCGTCGCCGTCGTCGTCTCGACCAACGAAGCCGAGGATGTCGAGGCGGTGAAGCGCGAGGTCGAGCGGGTCTCGCAGATGCTGGGCCGCACCCTGACCTACCTCGTCGGCAAGCCCGGCCTGGACGGTCACTCCAACGGCGCCGAACAGATCGCCACCCGCGCCCGCGCCTGCGGCATGGAGGTGGTCTATGACGGCATCCGCTCGACGCCGGAAGAGATCGTCCGCCGGGCCAAGGAAAGCCGCGCCCATGTGGTGGGGCTGTCGATCCTGTCGGGCTCGCACCTTGACCTGGTGCAGGAGGTGATCCGGGTGATGCGCGCCGAGGGCCTGGGCGACATCCCGGTCGTGGCCGGCGGCATCATCCCGCCCGACGACGCGCTGATCCTGAAACAGATGGGCGTGGCGCGGATCTACACGCCCAAGGACTTCAAGATCACGCAGATCATGGGCGACGTCGTGAAGCTGGTGGAGTCCACGGCGCTGGCCGAGGCGTGACAAGCGATCCATGCGCGCCTAGATTGAACGAATGGCGCGCGGGTTGTCATCGTTCTGGACGTTTCTCACCTCTGAGCGGCTGAGCTGGCTTCGGCTCGCAGCTGTTCTGATCGGCGTCCATGTCGTCTCCAACTGGCTGCAATGGCCGTTGGAGTCGCGGCTGGTGTTTCCGTTCCTCCCCCTGGTGCTGGCGATCGGGGGTGTCTGGTGGCTGCTGTCCCTGGAGCGGGCCGAGGACGTGCTGGGGCGATTCAACCGGGATGAGGCGGGGGTTTGGCGCACGACGCGGGCCGACCGGATTCGACGTCTGGCGCTGTTGCCGTTCCTCGTGACCGGGCTTGTCTCGTTCCTTGTCCTGAGCTGGGAGCTTTGGCGGATCGGCGACCTTGTGCGCGTGGCCGCCGCGCTGCTGATCACTTTCGGGCTGCTCGCGATGACGGGCCTCTACGCCTGCAGGGCTTGGCGCTCCAGGGTCGAGCTCCGGATCGACGAGGCTGGCGTGTTCGCCGCGCCGTGGCGGCGAGCCTACGGCTGGGACGAGATCGCCTTTGCCGTCCAGCCCAGCGGGCCGCGCGAGCTTCGCCTGGTTCTGACCGACGCCGCCGCGCAGGCGGCGGGACGTAGCGCGTTGCTGGCCGCGCCGCTTGCGCCAACGGGGCTGTTTCCGAACGAGGCCTTGGCCGCCTTGCGCACGGTTCAGCCCGAACTCCCGATCGCGCCCTGGACCTCGAACGGTGTCGTCCTGCCGATCCGGGGCGCGACGGACCTGCCCGATGTCAGCAAGGTTGGGACCTACGGGTGATAGGGCGTTTCGTGCTATAATCCCGCCATGACCCTCGACGAGGCCCTCACCAAGCTGCGCGCGGCCAAGCCGTTGCTCGACCGCTACGGCGTCGCGCGGGTGGGCGTGTTCGGCTCCACGGCGCGGGGCGAGGCGGGGCCGGATAGCGACGTGGACGTACTGGTCGAGTTCGCGCCGGAGGTATTACCAGGCTTTGGCTTCTTCAGGCTCGAACGAGACTTGGTTGAGCTGCTGGGCCGACCCGTCGATCTTGTTACCGAAGACGGCCTGCACCGGCTGGTGAAGGAGCCCGTCTTACGGGACGTCGTCTTTGCCTGACGCTTCGACCCGCACCCACCTCGCCCAACTGCTGGAGTCGATCGAGTAGATCGAGGCCTATGTCGCAGGCGTCGATCAGGCGGGGTTTCTTGCGGACCGGATGCGGCGTGATGCGGTCGCAATGAACCTGCTGGTCATTGGCGAAAGCGCCGCCCGCTTGTCGACTTCCGTTCGAGATCTCGAGCAAGAGATCGATTGGCGCGCCGCAATCGACCTTCGCAATCGAATTGCTCATGGCTATGCCAGCGTCAGCTTCACCATCGTCTGGTCGGTCGTTGTGGTCGAGTTGCCTGGACTACGTGCCGCAGTCGAGCGGATCATCGCTCGACTGACGCCCTAACCCCGCCCCAGCCGCCACGCCGCCGCGAAGCCGATCAGGGCCAGCGGCAGGAAGGCCCCGAACAGCAGGACGCCGTGACTCTGGGCCAGCGCCGCATCGATGCCGTGGTGGCCAAAGCCCAGCACATTGGCCATGGCGCCGGCGCCCGCCGAGCCGACCGCGCCGCCGATCAGTTGCGAGGTCGGCACCGCGCCCGAGGCCATGGCCTGTTCTTCGGGCGGCGCCCCCGCGATGGTGCGGCGGGCGATGAAGGCGTGGCAGAGGCCAAAGCCCGCGCCCAGCACGACGAAGGCGAGCGAGGTCTCGATCAGGTTCCCGCGCGGCACGGCCCAGGCGCTGAGCGCCGCCCCCAGGGCGATGACGCCGGCGCCCAGACGCACGAACTGGCCGTCCTTCTGGGCCGGCACATGGCCGAAGACCACGGCGCAGGTCGTCCAGCCGGCGGCGATGGCGCCGGTGACATAGCCCGCCACCAGCGGTGAAGCGTCATGGCGGGCCTGGATGAAGGCCGGGCCATAGACGGTGAAGCCGATCACCGCGGCCTCGCAGGCGAAGATGGTCAGAAGGCCAAGCCCCGTGGCGGTGCGAAGATCGGCGGCGGACTTCGGTAAGAGCCGATCCTGGGTGTGGCTGTTGGCGGCCAGCATCGCGGCCATGCCGATGACGCCGCCGACCGCCAGGGTCACCGCCCAGCGCGGCGAGGCCACGACCCCGGCGCCGCCGATCAGGCTGACGGCGATCACCAGCAGGGCCAGTTGCAGGCTGGGGATCCGGGCGCCGCCTTCCTCGCGCTTGCCGCCCGGCAGCATCACCAGCACGGCCCCGACAAAGATCACCGCCTGGGCCACGAACATCCAGAACGCCCCCTGCCAGAAGCCCGCGGCGGCGAACAGGCCGCCCAGGGTCGGGCCTAACAGGGTCGCCGCCCCCCAGACCCCGGCGATCGCGCCATAGACGCGCGGCCAAAGGCTCTGCGGGAACAGGGCGGTGATGGCGACGTAGCAGAGGGCCACCACGGCGCCCGCGCCCAGGCCCTGCACCAGCCGTCCGACGATGAAGGTGACGAACTCCGGCGCGACCGCGCTCATGGCGCAGCCGATCGCGTAGACGAGACCGCTGAGCGCCGTCGCCGTCCGCAGGCCTAGCGCGACCGACAGCTTGCCCGAGCAGGCCCCGGCCACGATCGAGCCTGTCAGATAGGCGGCGACCGACCAGCCGAAATACTGATAGCCGCCGATCTCCCTGGCCACGCTGGGCATGATCGTCGCCGTCACCAGGGTGTCGGCGGCGTTCAGCCAGATGCCCAGGCACAGCAAGGCAAAGCGCGGGACGAGGGCCTTGTCGACCAGGCGCGCGGGCGGAAGGGCGGAGCTCATGGCGGCGCAAATGGCCCTTTTCGCCGCGCGAGCCAAGGGTGTTTCGCGCCTCAGAGCGTCTTGGCCAGGGCCGTCAGCTGGTCGGTCGCGACGCCCCAGCCCTCGTGGAAGCCCATCTGCTCGTGAGCCGCCTTGTCCTCGGCGGTCCAGTGGCGGGCCACGGCGCGGTAGCGGGTCTTGCCGGCGCCCAGATCCTCGAAGGTGACGATCCCGACCATGAAGGGCTTCTCCGAAGGCTTCCAGGTCTCGGTGAAGGCGTCGGTGAAGACGAGCTTCTGGTTCGGGATCACCTCCAGATAGACGCCCGGCTGCGGGACGCGCTCGCCGTCCGGACCGTTCATGACCATGTAGCTGTTGCCGCCCGAGCGAACGTCCTGGCGCACGTCAGAAACGTACCAGGGCTTTGGGCAGAACCATTTGGTCATCAGCTCAGGCGTGGTCCAGCACTTGTAGAGCTTGTCGGCAGGGACATCGATGACCCGCTCCAGGACGAGGTCGCGGTCATCGGCGGCGGGAGTGGCTTCGAGGGGCATGGGGCGTCTCCGTATCGGGCGTGATCTTGCCCCAAGGACGAGCCGATGGGGCGTGCGCCGACAGGGCGAGGATGAAAATCTTTCCCGGCGCGCGAAGATCCTCGTGCGCTTGACCCCGCGCTTCCCCGGTCGCACTGTGCTTGAAATTCAAACAAACGTTTAGGGCGCGCGACATGAACCTCTTCGACCTGACCGGCAAGGTGGCGATCATCACGGGGTCCTCGCGCGGGATCGGCAAGGCGATCGCCGAGCGGATGGCCGAGCACGGGGCCAAGGTCGTGATCTCGTCGCGCAAGGCCGGACCCTGCGAGGAGGTGGCTGCGGAACTGAACGCAAAGCACGGCGCGGGCGCCGCGATCGCCGTCCCCGCCAACATCGCCTCCAAGGAAGAGCTTCAGGCTCTGGTCGACGAGACCCGCAAGGCGTTCGGCCAGATCGACATCTGTGTCTGCAACGCCGCCAGCAATCCTTACTACGGTCCCCTGGCCGGGATCGCTGACGACCAGTTCCGCAAGATCCTGGACAACAACATCATCAGCAACCACTGGCTGATCTCGATGGTCGCGCCCGAGATGCAGGCTCGCAAGGACGGCTCGATCATCATCATCAGCTCGATCGGCGGCCTGCGCGGCAACGCCATCATCGGCGCCTACAACATCTCCAAGGCGGCCGATTTCCAGCTGGCGCGCAATCTTGCCCACGAGTTCGGCCCCGACAACGTGCGGGTCAACTGCATTGCCCCCGGCCTGATCAAGACCGACTTCGCCAAGGCGCTGTGGGACAATCCCGAGACCCTGAAGCGCTCCACTACGGGCGTGCCGCTACGCCGGATCGGCGAGCCGGACGAGATCGCCGGGGCGGCGGTCTATCTCGCTTCGAAGGCCGGCAGCTTCATGACCGGACAAGCCATGGTGGTGGACGGCGGCGCGACGATCTAACGCGCAACCCGGGCGTTAGACTTAACCCGTCTTACATTTCTAGCCGCGAAGGGTGGCCCTGAACTTCAGGGTAACGGCTTGCGTCTTCGTGTTGTCTCCGTCGTCTTGTTTCTGCTCCTGAGCGCCGAGGGCGCCTGGGCCAAGAGCAATGCGCCTTTGGGGCAGCGGCTGGAGCAATTAAGCCAGGAGATCGGCGCGCATGAGCTGCGCGCGCCGCCCCGCGACAACGAGGATATCGAGCGCGCCGGCGCCCGCGCCCTGCGCGAGACCGGCCAGACCCGGCTCTATGGCCTGTGGCGCGTGCTCTACGCGTTCAAAAGCAACCAGATCCGTGGATCGTTCGACGTCTGGGCGGCGCGGACGAAGGCGGTGGCCCAGCGCGACAAGGACGCCGCCCTGCTGGCGCTGGTCGATCTGGAGACCCTGGCCTATCGCCACGAGAGCGGCGGCTTCCAGGCGTTCCAGGACGCCGACTGGGATCGCTTCCTGCAACGTTCTGGTCCCGATATCCGGCTGATGGCGGGGATCGAGCGGGTCCGCCACTTGGGGCAGATCGGCCGCTGGGCGCAAGCCGCCAGGCTGGCGGCCGAGCTGACCGGCGAACTGGAGCGACGCGGTCGTATCGCCCAGCCTCTGCTGGCCGAACTCCACCAGGTTCACAGCTACACGCTGGCGGACCTTGGCGACAAGGAAGGCGCACTGGACCACATGACCCAGGCGGCCGCCCTGGACGAACGCGACTCTTTCTATGTCCGTAAGATCGAGCGGGTCTATGACATCGCCTTCACCGCCGCCGATCTGGGCGAGCTTGACGCGGCCGAACGCTTCGCGGCCTTGCATCACAAGCTGACCGTCGCCGATGGCGACCCCGACCTCCTGACCTGGGACCGCTTCCTCTGCGCCCGGATCGCCGGCCTGCGCGACACGCCCGCCAAGGTGATGAGCTGTCTGGCGCCCGCCGCCGGCCTGTTGGTCAAGCCGGACCGCCGTCTGCAGGCGCGGATGCTGGGTCAGCGCGCCCTGGCCCAAGCTCAGTTGGGCCAGTCCGAGGCCGCGCGTCGCGATCTGGACCAGTTGAGGGGACTGCCTGAAACACTCGTTAGCCGCGACCTGGCGCTGGAAGCTCTGGTCGAGGCCTATATCGACCGGGGCGAAGGCCGGGACGCCGAGGCTTTCCGCAAGCTGGACGCCTGGCGCAAGGCCGACAGCCTCGCGGCCCGAAAGGCCTATGCGCGCGGGGTGGCCGAGATGTCGACCGCCCTGGAGAGCGAACTGCGGGCCAAGCGCGACGAGAGCCGCCGCCTGACCGAGGAGGTTCGGCTCTCGCGCAGCCTGGCGCGGGCTTCGGGCGTGATCGCCCTGCTGCTGGGCGTGCTGGTGGCCGGTGCGGCGGCCTGGGCCTTCCTTCAGCGCCAAGCCTCGGGACGCCTCAAGCGCGCGCAGCAACGGGCCGAGGCCGCGAACACCGCCAAGTCCGCTTTCCTGGCGATGATGAGCTACGAACTGCGTACGCCGCTGAACGGGATGCTCGGTCTGGCCCAGGCGCTGCGGGCGGGCGACCTGCGCCATGAACAGCGAGAGCAGGTCGAGCTGATCATGGACAGCGGCGATACGCTGCTGGTGCTGTTGAACGACATTCTTGACCTGTCGAAGATCGAGGCGGGCAAGCTGGAGATCGCGCCGACGGCCGGCGACATCGTCCAGACCTGCGCGCGCCTCGTCGGCGGCTATCAGCCGACCGCGCTGGAGAAGGGCGTGGTCCTGACCTTCCGGCTGGAGAGCGCGGCGCCGGGGCCCCTGATGTTCGATGGGGTGCGGGTGCGTCAGTGCCTGACCAACCTCGTCTCCAACGCCCTGAAGTTCACCTCCGAGGGCAAGGTGGAGGTGGCGCTGGCCTGCTATCCGGAAGGCGACGACCGGGTGCGCGTGCGCCTGCGTGTTGCCGACACCGGCATCGGCATGAACGCGGCTACGGTGGCCAAGCTGTTCCGCCCCTTCACCCAGGCCGACGCCTCGACCACCCGTAACTTTGGCGGCACCGGCCTTGGCCTCAACATCACCCGCCGGCTGGTCAAGATGATGCGTGGCGACATCAAGGTCGAAAGCGAGGAGGGCGTCGGCTCGATCTTCACCATCGAGATGTTGGTCGATCGCGCGGAGAGCGCCGCGCCCCAGGTCTTCGAGGAAGAGGGCGCCGAGGAAGAGGCCCGCTTCGCCGCGCTGCAGGGGCGTCGCGTGCTGGTGGTTGACGACCATCCGGTGAACCGCCGGGTCATCCGCCTGTTCCTGGAGCCGTTCGACTGCGACCTTGTCGAGGCCGAGAACGGTCAGCAGGCGCTGGAAGCCCTGGAACGCGCGGCCGTCGATCTTGTCCTGATGGACGTCAACATGCCGGTGATGGACGGCCTTGAGGCGACCCGGCGCCTGCGCCTGGACCCGCGCTTCGCGCGCCTGCCGGTGATCGCCCTGACCGCCGACGTGATGTCGGCCCAGATCAAGACCTGCCTCGACGCTGGCTGCGACGCCCATGTGGCCAAGCCGATCGACCTGCGCAACCTGCTGTCGGTCATGGACCGCTGCCTGGCCCGCAGTGTGGCCCGCGAGGCGGCGGTCGGCCAAGGCGCACTGTAGGGCTGTACAGCGCGGAGGAAACAAGTCAGGGGCGGCCTTGGGCGGATAACCTCGGTCACCGCTCCTCCGACCAGAGCGCTTCACCCCAACGCCGCCTTCGCCGCCGCTAGCCGCTGGACCGCCTCGTCCAGCGTCGCGTCGGCCTTGGCGAAGCAGAGGCGGACCACGCTGGTCACCGGATCTTCCGCGAAGAAGGCCGAGACGGGAATGGCCGCGACGCCGTGCTCGGTCACGCAGCGCTCGCAGAAGGTGACGTCGTCCAGCGCGATCCCGGAGGCGGCGAGGTCGACGTTCAGGAAATAGGTGCCCTGGCTCTCCAGCACGACATAGCCGGCCGCGCGCAGGCCCTCGGTCAGGCGGTCGCGGGCGCGTTGCAGGGCCGCCGGCATCTCGTCGAACCAGGCGCGGTGGTGCTCCAGGCCCCAGGCCACGCCCGCCTGCAGGTTGGGCGGGGTGGTGAAGGTCAGGAACTGGTGGGCGGCCGCCAGGGCCTTGGCCAGCGGCGGGGCGGCGCAGAGGAAGCCGACCTTCCAGCCGGTCATGCCGAACAGCTTGCCGGCCGAGCCGATCTTGACCGTGCGCTCGCGCATGCCGGGGAAACTCATCAGCGGCCGATGGCGGCGCCCGTCGAAGACCACGGCCTCCCAGACCTCGTCGCAGACGGCCACCGCGCCATGGCGAACGCAGAACTCGGCCAGCAGCGCCAGATCCTCATCGGGCGTGACCACGCCGGCGGGGTTCAGCGGGCTGTTCAGCACCACCATTCGCGTGCGGTCCGAGAACGCTGCCTCCAGCATGGCGCGGTCGAAGCGCCAGTCGGGCGGTGAGAGCCGGACCAGCTTCGGGACGCCGCCCGCGCGACGCACCAGCGGCAGATAGGCGTCATAGAGCGGCTGGAACAGCACCACCTCGTCGCCGGGCGAGATCAGCGACGTGAACGCCGCCGCCAGGGCCTCGGTGGCCCCGGAGGTGATGACGATCTCGCTGTCGGGATCCAGGGTCAGGTCCTGCGTGCGCGCATAGTGGCTGGCGACGGCGGCCCGCAACTCGGGCAGACCTCGCATCGGCGGATACTGGTTCGAGCCTTCGATCAGGGCCCGCGCGGCGGCTTCGCGAACGGGCAGAGGGCCCTGATCGTCGGGAAAGCCCTGCCCCAGATTGATGGCGCCGTGCTGGCGGGCCAGGCCGCTCATGCGCTCGAAGATCGTGGTGGACAGGTTGTCGAAGACGGGGTGGACCATGGCCGAGGGGTAGCATCCCGCCCCGCGCATCGGCCACGAAAAAGGGCGCGGCCGAAGCCGCGCCCTTGGCGATCCTTGCGGAGCGCGCGCTTCTAGAAGCGGTACTTCAGGCCCATGCCCACCGACCACAGGCTGGCGGCCTGGTCGACCGTCGGGACGGCCAGGCTGGCCGGCGAGGCGGTGGTGTAGCTGTAGCGATAGGCCACGCAGGTCGGGTCCGCCGAACCGGCGGCCGTCCCGTCGGCCTTGGCGCATTGGGCGTTGACCACCACGCCGCCCGAGCGGCTGTTGGTGTACTCCTTGACCACGCCCCACTTCTTGTCGAGCAGGTTGCCCAGGTTCTGGATGTCCACCGTGAACAGCAGGCTGTGGCCGCGGATCGGCGAGGGGATTTCCTGGGCGTACTGGAAGTCGATGCGGTCGACGCTGGGGTTCTTGCCGAAACCGCGCGGCACGATCTTGCCCATCGGCAGGCCGAACTGGTTGACCAGAGCCTTGAGCTTGTCGACCGAGGCCTGGCTGTCGAAGAACACCGTCGTGCCCGACGCGCTCACGAACTTCAGCGGGTTGGCCGCGTCCGGGCTGTTCAGGTTCGGGATGTAGGCCAGGGCGTCGTCGCGCGACACGCCGAAGGTGGGGTTACGGCCGCCGGCCGGGTCGGTCATCAGGAAGCTGATCGGACGACCGTCGCGACGCTCGCCGAACAGGGTGAAGCGCGACACCCAGCCCGGACGCAGCTCGAGCTTGTAGCTCAGGTTCACCTTCAGCGAGTTGCGGATCAGGTTGTTCGACTTGCCCTCGGCGGCGGCGTTCGGATCCAGGTCAAAGCCCTGGTCGGCATAGTAGTTGCCGCTCGTGGAGTTGCCCCCGGCGGTGGTGCCGAACTCCGAGATGCCGCCGTACTGATGACCGTACTGCCAGGTGTAGGCGGCCCAGGTGTCGACGCCGAAGATGTTGCGGCGGGCCGACAGGGCGAGCGTGCGCGTCCAGTTCTTGGTCGACGGGTTGTAGGCCTGGATGTCGCCGAACAGGCCCAGATTGGCCAGGTCGGCGTTGGCGACGACCGGCAGGCCCAACGCTGCGCGGTTGACGTTGATCGCCGCGGCGTTGGCGCCGGGGATCACCAGGCCGTCGTAACGGGCGCGGCCGTCCGGCGTGTACTGCTGGACGCCGTTGACGGTCAGGCGACGGGCGCGGGCGTCGCGGAACGCCACATTGACCTCCGACCAGCTGGCCACCGCGTCAACGCCCCAGTCGATGCCGAACTGGGTGGTCTTGAACGAAAGGTTGGTCTTCCAGTCGGCCGGCATCTTGAAGCCGGGGGCCAGCGAGTTGGTGTAGGCGTTGCGACGGCTGGCGCTGTCGGCCGTCAGCAGGGTCTGGGCCACGGCTGCCGGGCTTGTGATGAACGAGGGCGAAGCCTTGTTGATTGTCAGCAGGGCGTTGCCGATCGACGGGTCGATGGCTTGGTTGGTGGCGGTGTCGACGAAGGTGTCGTCGGCCGTCGAGAGCGTGCCGTTGGTGGTGCGGCGGATCGCGAAGCTGTTGGTCAGGGCGCCGGTGGTGCCGCCGTAGCTGTTGCCCAGGAAAACGTCCGGCAGGCCGCCCGACACGAGGCCAAAGCCGCCCGACAGCTCGAACCAGTCGCTGTTGTACTTGGCCGAGACGCGCGGCATCACCACGTCGATGCCGTCATAGGTGGTCTGGTTGGAATAGCCGTAGCGGTTGATGAAGTTGCTGTTGAGCGTCGGTTTCTTGTCGGCGGCGTAGTGGTCCCAGCGAACCCCGAAGTTCACCGTGAGGGCGTCGGTGACGTCCCAGGTGTCCTGAGCCAGCAGCGAGTGGACCTTGTAGTCCAGCACCGCCGCAGCGTCGGTGGCCGTGCCGGTCAGCGAGTTGCCGTACGACAGCTGGTTGGCCTGACCCGCCTGGAACTCGGCGACGCTGTCGAAGTAGTAGACGCCGCGCGCCGCCTGCAGGAAGAGATTGTAGATCTCCATCCCGCGATACTGGTAGCCCAGCTTGATCTGGTGGTTGTCGAAGCCGGTGTAGTTGGCGACGAACGAGCCCGAGGTGTCCTTGGTCTTCAGAACGTTGGCCTGGCGGAACTGGTCGGGGCCGAAGTTGATCGACGGCACGCCCGACGAGCACGAGAAGGCCGCGCCGGTGCCGAAAGCCGAGTCGGTGCAGATCGAGACGTTGGCAAAGCCCTGGCCCACCGGCGGCAGCTGGCCGCGCTGATAGCCGCGGAACGCCACGCGCGCCTCGGTCGCCAGGGTCGGGCTCCAGCGCGAGTTCAGCTGCAGGGCGTAGTTGTCCTCGTTCTCGGGCTGGACGTACCAGTTGGTGTCCAGGCTGATCGCGGTGGCCGAGGGGCTGCGCTTCCAAACCGAGCTGAAGGCGTGGCGATAGGTGGCCGACAGGCGGTGCTTGTCGGTGATGTTGTAGTCGATCTTGATCGACGACTTCTCGTCGAGGATCGGTTCGACCAGCGCCACCGAGCCTGGCTTCAGCATCGACGAGGCCGCATAGCCGCTCCAATTGGCCAGCACCGCGTCGATGTCGGCCTGGCTGGCGCCCGTACCGGTCGAGACGCCCGGGATGCGGTTGAAGGTGTTGGCGAACCCGCCGCCGATCGGACCAACGCCCGTGGTGTCGGAGCTGGAGAACTTCTCGTACGAGGCCGCGAAGAACAGGCGGTCCTTAATGATCGGACCCGAGAGGAAGAAGCCGTAGTTGGTCTCGGCGATCTGGTTCTTCACCTTCCGGAAGCCGCTCAGCGGCGCCTGGAGCACGTCGTTGTTGGTGAAGCCGACGATCGGCAGCTTGTTGCCGACCAGGCGGGTGGTGCGCTCGTTGGAGAACAGCGAGCCGTGGAAGTCGTTGCCGCCCGAGCGCATGATCAGGTTCAGCGCGCCGCCGGTGAAATCGCCGTCTTCGACGTCGAACGGCACGGCCTGGATCGCGACCTGTTCCAGCGCCTCGAACGAGATCGGGCCGCGGTTGGTCGACAGGCCGCCGGTGTTCAGGCCGTAGCTGTCGGCCGAGCGCACGCCGTCGATGGTGATGCGGTTGGCGCGCGGCGCCGAGCCGGCGATGTAAAGGCCGCCCGACGGACCGGTGCCGCGGGCCACGAAGTCGAGATTGGCCAGCGGGTCGCGGCGGCCGATGTCGCGGATGTCGCGCTTGACCGACACGACGGCGTCGATCTGGTCGCGGCCCAGGGTGGTGCGCGAGCCGACATTGGCCAGCTGGCTGGTGGTGGCGGCCTTGGCGGCGGTGATGACGATTTCCGACACTTCGCTGGCCGGAACCAGGGTCAGGCGGACGCGCTGGGCGTCGCCGACGTTCAGGAACAGGTCGCCCAGCGTCTGCGACGCGAAGCCCTGGCCGGTGGCGGTGACCTTGTAGGGACCGCCCACGCGCAGACCGCGCGCGTCGAATGCGCCGGCCTCGTTGGTGACGACCACCTGGTCGGTGCCGCTGGGGACGTGGGTGACCGTGACCGTCGCGCCGGCGATCGGCGCGCCCTTGTCGTCAACGGTGACGCCGCGCACGGCGGCGGTGGTTTGTTGGGCGTGGACAGCCGGCGCGGCGAAGGCGAACGACAACGCGCCGAACGCCGCTCCCGCGGCGAGCTTGCGAGCGAAAGACATGAAACCCCCTCAGGTTGGCCATCCCTGAGAGTCGGGGCGGCTAACCTGCCCCGTACTGCGCTAAGTATGCAGAATGTTACTTTATTTGTGACGGTTTGCTGACGGTTTAGCCCGGGGCCTGGGAATTGAGCAGTCCGGCGTCGTCCGGCTCCGCCTCGTGCCCTCGGCGCATGCGTTGGGCGAGGTTGGAGACCAGGAAGCTCGGGATGTCGCTGACCGGCATCGGCCGACCGAACAGGAAGCCCTGGAACTGGTCGCAACGCATCTCGGCCAGCAGCTGAGCCTGGGCCTGGGTTTCCACGCCCTCGGCGGTGACCTCCAGGTTCAGGGTCTGGCCCAGCAGGGCGATCGTGCGCAGGATATCGGCGATGGCCGCATTGTCCTGCATCTCGGCCACGAACGAACGGTCGATCTTGATCTTGTCGAACGGGAACCGCCACAGGTAGGCGAGGCTGGAATAGCCGGTGCCGAAGTCGTCCATGGCGATCTTGACGCCCAGCGCCTTCAGCGCGGCCAGCTGTTCCAGGGTCTTGGCGCTGTCATGCAGCAAGAGGCCCTCGGTGATTTCCAGCTCCAGGCGCGAGGGCGTCAGGTTGGAGGCCGCCAGCGCCGCGCGGACCTGATCGACGAGGTCGCCAGAGGTGAACTGGTTCGGCGACAGGTTGACCGCGACCGTCAGGTGCGAGGGCCAGGTGGCGGCCGTGCGGCAGGCCTCGGTCAGCACCCACTCGCCGATCTTGCCGATCAGGCCCCACTGCTCGGCGCACTCGATGAAGTCGGACGGCGGCACCAGGCCGCGCGTCGGGTGCTGCCAGCGCAACAGCGCCTCGAAGCCGGTGGTTTCGTTGTCGCGGCGGCCGATCAGCGGTTGGAAGAACAGCTTCAACTCGTCGCGAGCGAGCGCCTCACGCAGGTCCAGCTCCAGGGCGCGGCGCTCCTGCGCCAGGACGTCCATGGCCGTCTCGAAGAACCGATAGGCCCCCCGGCCGTCGCCCTTGGCGCGGTAAAGGGCCAGATCGGCGTTCTTGAGCAGGCCATCGGGGTCGTCGGCGTCCTGCGGGGCCACGGCGATGCCCACGCTGGCGCCGATCAGCACGTTGTGCCGGAAGATGTCGTAGGGCGCCGAGAGCGTCTCGACGATTGACAGCGCCAGGGTCGCCAAGGCCTCGCGACTGGGCGCGGGCGCGCAGATCACCGCGAACTCGTCGCCGCCGAGACGGGCGACCATGCCCGCGTCACCGACGCAGGTCCGCAGCCGCGAGGCCACCTGCACCAGCAGGGCGTCGCCCACCGGATGGCCCAGGCTGTCGTTGACGCCCTTGAAGTGGTCGAGGTCCAGACACATCACGGCGCAGCCCGCGCCCGACTCGCGCCCGTGCTCCAGCCAGGCCTGGCCCAGCGACTGCAGCAGCGACAGGCGGTTGGGCAGCTGGGTCAGGACGTCGTAGTGCGCCAGGCGCGAGATCCGCTCCTGGTCCTCGCGGGCCTGGGTGATGTCGGCGCCCACGCCCCGGAAGCCGATGAAGCAGCCGTCGAGGTCATGCACCGGCTTGGCCGACAGCGACCACCAGTGGGCCGTCTGGGACTCGGTGTCCGGACCGCTGGTGATCGAGACGACCATGTCGCGGAAGGTCTTTTGCTCGGCGAACAGCGCCGAGAGGGCGGCGAACGCGCCGCCGGGGCCTTCGGCCGCGCCGCACAGGTCCGACATCGGCTGACCCAGCAGGGTCTCCTTCGGCACGCCGGCGGCGGCGGCCATTCGGTCTGAGACGTAGGTCAGGCGGCCCGAGGCGTCGACCTCCCAGAGCCAGTCGCTGGCGCCTTCCTCGAAGTCGGAGAGCAAAAGGCTGACGACCTGCTTCTGCTTTTCCAGCTCATCGGCGGCGATCAGCCGCTCGACGAAGATCCGGGCGTGCGACAGGCACGAGACGGTGACGACCGCGTAGCAGAACAGCAGCAGGCCGCCCAAGGCATAGAGAATCGGATCGCCGCTGGCCGCCAGCATGTAGGCCGAGCCCAGAACCATCGGCGTCGAATAGGCCATGGCGGCGGCGGGCAGGGTCAGCAGGGCGAAGCCGCCGCAACCGACCATCCCGGCCGTCACCGAGGCGACCATCATCGGCAAGGCGCTATTGTCGCCCGGGCGAAGGGTCATCAGCGGCAGGGCGCCCCAGAGGCATCCCAGAACGCCGGCTTGCAGCGCGATGCGACGAACGCCCCGCGCGGAGACGGCGGCCTTTCCAGTTTTGCTGCGTTGCGAGGCGACCCAGCCGCGAAGCCCCAGCAGGGCGTAGCTCATCACCAGCGCGGCCCACACGCCGATCGTGACGCGGTGGGGGTGGGTCAGGCCCGCCATGGACACCAGGAAGGCGATGGCGATGTTGGCGCTCATCATCACCGGCGTCATGCGCAGGATGCTCTGCACCTGCTCCATGCGCACACGACCGGCCAGCGCCTCAGGGGCGTCCGCCAGCGCGGGGACCTGGAGGGAGGCGACGGCGCGATGGAGCAGCGAACTGATGGTGGCGCGCACGCGCGATCCTTGGTCTTCCGGAACCGAGATTTCCCCGTCAGAACATCGTTCTTTTCGGTAAATCCGGGGTTAAGTCGCCTGCGGGCGACAAGATGACGCGGCCCAGAAAAAAGGCCGCCGTTCCGGAGAACGGCGGCCCTTCTGGTCGGATCTGGAGATCCTAGTCTTCCTTGCTGCGCTTCTTGCGGAACGAGGGGTTCAGGACCTGCTTGCGCAGGCGGATGTTCTTCGGCGTAACCTCGACCAGCTCATCGTCCTCGATATAGGCGATGGCCTGTTCCAGAGTCATGCGGCGCGGCGGGGTCAGGCGGATCGACTCGTCCTTGCCCGAGGCGCGGACGTTGGTCAGTTGCTTGGCCTTCATCGGGTTGACGTCCAGGTCGTCCGAGCGGCTGTTTTCGCCGATGATCATGCCCTGGTAGGTCTTCTCGCCGGCGCCGACGAACATCACGCCGCGCTCTTCCAGGTTCCACAGGGCGTAGGCCGCCGTTTCACCGTCCGAGTTGCTGACGAGCACGCCCTTGCGCTGCTGGTCGATCGGGCCCTTGTGGGGCTCGTAGTGGCTGAACACGCGGTTCAGCACGCCCGAACCGCGCGTGTCGGTCAGGAACTCGCCCTGATAGCCGATCAGCGAGCGCGAGGGCGAGAGCAGCTGGATGCGGGTCTTGCCCGCGCCCGACGGGCCCATGTCCTTCAGCTCGGCCTTACGCGCCGACAGCTTTTCGATGACGATGCCGGTGAACTCGTCGTCGACGTCGATGACCACGTCTTCCATCGGTTCCAGGCGCTCGCCGTTCTCGCCGGTCTGATAGACCACGCGCGGGCGGCTGATCGACACCTCGAAGCCTTCGCGGCGCATGTTCTCGATCAAGACACCCAGCTGCAGTTCGCCGCGACCGGCGACTTCGTAGGCGTCCTTCTCCGAGGTCTCGGTGACGCGGATGGCCACGTTGCTCTCGGCTTCGCGCAGCAGGCGGTCGCGGATGACGCGCGACTGGACCTTGTCGCCTTCGCGGCCGGCCAGCGGGCTGTCGTTGACCGAAACGGTCATCGAGATGGTCGGCGGGTCGATCGGCTGGGCGGGCAGGGCCTCGGTGACTTCCATGGCGCAAAGCGTGTCGGCCACGGTGGCCTTGCTCATGCCGGCGATGGCGACGATGTCGCCCGCCTCGGCGCCTTCGTCGACCGGCTGGCGCTTCAGACCGCGGAAGGCCAGCACCTTGGTGATGCGGCCGCGCTCGATCTCGTTGCCGTCACGGTCCAGGGCATGGATGGCCATGCCGGGGATCGCCTTGCCGCTGGCGATACGACCGGTCAGCAGGCGGCCCAGGAACGGATCGCTTTCGATCAGCACGTTCAGCATCTGGAACGGCTTGTCCTTGTTTTCGGCCACCTTGGGCGGCGGAACGTGGCGGACGATCAGGTCGAACAGCGGCGCCAGGTTGTCGTTCGGCTGGTTCAGGTCCAGCGTCGCCCAGCCATTGCGGCCCGAGGCGTAGATGTGCGGGAAGTCCAGCTGCTCGTCCGTGGCGCCGATGGCGGCGAACAGGTCGAAGGTTTCGTTGTGGACGCGGTCCGGGTCGGCGTGGGCGCGGTCGACCTTGTTGATGCAGAGGATCGGGCGCAGGCCCATCTTCAGCGCCTTGGTCAGCACGAACTTGGTCTGCGGCATGACGCCTTCCTCGGCGTCGACCAGCAGGACGCAGCCGTCCACCATGCCCAGGATCCGCTCGACCTCGCCGCCGAAGTCGGCGTGACCGGGGGTGTCGATGATGTTGATCCGGGTCTCGCCCGCCTCACCGTTCCACAGCACCGAGGTGCACTTGGCGAGAATGGTGATGCCGCGCTCGCGCTCCTGGTCGTTCGAGTCCATCGCTCGTTCGGTGGTGGCTTCGTTGGCGCGGAACACGCCGGACTGAGCCAGCAGCTGATCGACGAGGGTGGTCTTGCCATGATCGACGTGCGCGATGATGGCGATATTTCGCATGGACATGGGGGCGGACGGACTTTCGGGAGGAATAGGAGATGACGCATCGCGTCAGGCGCGCGGCTTTTACGCGAACGCGTACAATTTATCCACCCCCGACGGTTGGAAACACTTGTCGCAGGACACCGGTGTCATCGCGAAAGTCTTATCCCGCTTGTGTTTGCGGCGTCTTCTCATCCGAGACGGTTTCATACGCAACAAATTGTGCAGTGCAATATGCCTGCTTTTTAGGCGGTTTCGCATAGCGCTGTTCCGCAACCCCCGTGATCAAAGGGGTTTGTGACGGGTGCGCTGCAAAAAAAAGACGTCAAACGCTCGTTTTCCGCTTGCCTAATTTTGCGCCGCACTCTAGAAACAATCCTGTGAGGCGGCGCTGCCGCTTCTGCCCTTCCTGGGCGTTTCCTCCCTAATGAACTGGCCCGGTGGTTTCACCGGGCTTTTTTTTGGCCTCAGCGTCGGCGGGTGTCGTTGATCCAGGACAATGCGCTGGGGCGTGTCGCCAAGCGGCTACTTCAGCGCCGCCAGATCCAGTCCCGTCAGCGCCCGGGTCAGGGCTTCGGCGTCGGCCGTCAGCTTGGCCAGGCCCTCGGTAGGCGCGCGGGTGGCTTCATCCATATAGAGCGCCCGGTTGATCTCGATCTGCAGGGCGTGGGTGCGCCTGGCCGGGCGGCCGTAGTGTTCGGTGGTATAGCCGCCGGCATAGGGTGCGTTGCGGGCGACATTGTAGCCCAGCCCTTCCAGCTCCCGCTCCACCAGCGCCGTCAGTTTCGGCGAACAGGCCGCGCCGAAACGATCGCCCAGCACGATGTCGCAGGCGCCGCCGCCCTTGGAGCGCTGCCCCCGCGCGGCGACGGCCGGCATCGAGTGCCAGTCGATCAGGATCGCCGCGCCGTGGGCGGCCCGCGCCGCAGCCAGCTGGCGGTCCAGCGCGTCATGATAGGGCCGGTGCGCCAGCTCGACCCGCGCCCTGGCCTCCTCGAACGACAGCTTGCGGCCATAGATCGGACGCCCTTCGCTGGCGACGCGCGGAATCGTTCCCAGTCCGGCCGCGACACGGGCGGTCCGACCTTGGGCGTAGTCCGGCAGATCCCCATCGAACATCGCCGGGTCCATTTCCCAGGGCTCGCGGTTCAGGTCGACATAGGCGCGGGCGAAGCGGGCGCGCACCACGGCCGCGCCCAGGGTGGGCGCGCGGGCGATCACGCGGTCGACAAAGGCGTCCTCCGAGGCGCGCAGCGTTTCGAGCGGCAGGCGGACGGCCGCGATCATCTCATCGGGATAGACGTCCCCGGAATGGGGTGAGGCGAACACCAGCGCCGTGGGCGGCGGCGCCCCGACCGGCGCGGCGCGCAGCACCTCGAACGCCGGCCCCGCGAAGGTCTCCAGCGGGGGGCTCGAAAGCGTTTCGTCGGCTCTCGAATCGTCGGGAAGGGGGCGCCACGCGCTCATGCTTCATCATCGAAGCGTCGCGGCGCGGGGTCAAACCTCAATCGCCCTCTTTAATCCGTCCACAGCCGCGACGTTTAGGTTCATCCCCGATTTACGGACGAGGCGCTAAGGTGGATCCTCTATCGACGACCTTGACCCCGGACACGTGACCTCATGGCCCGCATCCTCCTCGCCGAAGACGACGACTCCCTCCGCGGCTTCCTGGCCCGTGCGCTGGAGCGCGCCGGCTTCGAAGTCCAGGCCTGCGCCGACGGCGAGGAAGCCGTCCAGCACCTGGATCATCCCTGGGACCTGCTGCTGACCGACATCGTCATGCCGGGCATGGACGGCATCGAGGTCGCCCGCCAGGCCGCCGCCCGCGACCCGTCCTTGCGCATCATGTTCATCACCGGCTTCGCCGCCGTGGCCCTCTCGGCGCAGGATCGCGCGCCCGCCGGCGCCAAGGTGCTGTCCAAGCCCGTCCACCTGCGCGACCTTGTCGCCGAGGTGGAAAAGATGATGGCCGCCTGACCGCATAAAAAGTTGCGAAAGGCGGCTTGCGCAGTCCGCGAGCCGCCGCTATACCCCCACACCTTCCCGGCCGGGACGTCTTCACGAAGACGCTTCGGATCGCTTCGGCGGACGCGTAGCTCAGCGGGAGAGCACTACGTTGACATCGTAGGGGTCACAGGTTCAATCCCTGTCGCGTCCACCATTCCCTTCTTCCATGACGTCAAAGTGTTGCGGCGAAATCGATCGTTCGATTTCTCGCATGTTTCGGGCGGTTCCCGTTCAATTCGCCGTCCGCTGCGACGTGGCGTTGCGCGCGCCCCTGCGTCTGGAACGCCCTTCGTGCCCGTGCAGCTCTGATAGTCGTTTGGCGACCACCGGCGGCGGATGACCCTGGCTGAGCCGGCCTGAGATGCTCATCGCGCCGTTCGGCTCTTCATCAGCGGCTGGATCTTGGTCCCGAAGTCCTGCACCCCCTGCACGAAGTCGTCGAAGGTCAGCAGCACGCCGGCCGTGCCGGGGACCTGCGCGATCTCGTCCATCATCCGGGCGATGCTCGCATAGCTGCCCACCAGCGTGCCCATGTTGAGGTTCACCGCAGACTCCGGAGCGGCCAGCTGCTGGGTGTTGGTGGTTGCGCCGGCCTTGGCGTTGGGCGCCGCCTGCTGGGTCAGCCAGGCCAGGGCCTCCTGGTCGGCGCCGTCGCGGTATTTCTGCCATTTGGCCAGCGCCTTCTCGTCGGTCTCGTCGGCGATGACCATGAACAGGATGAAGGACTGGACGTCGCGGCCGGTCTTGGCGGCGGCGGCTTCGAGGCGTTGGTTGACGCTGGCGAAGGCGGTCGGGGTGTTGACGCCCTTGCCCAGGGCGAAGCTGTAGTCGGCGTACTGCGCCGTGAAGGCCAGGCCCTCGTCGGACGAGCCGGCGCAGATCAGCTTGGTTTCCTTGGGGTGCGGGCTGACCCGGCAGTCGTCCATCTGGAAGTACTTGCCCTTGAAGTCCGACACCCCGGTCTCCAGCAGGTCCTTCAGCACGGTCGTGTATTCGGCCAGGTAGTTGTAGCGGTCGGTATAGTGCTGCTCGCCCGGCCACAGGCCCATCTGGCTGTACTCGGCCTTCTGCCAGCCGGTGACCAGGTTCACGCCAAAGCGGCCCGGCGCGATCGAGTCGATGGTCGAGGCCATGCGCGCCACGATGGCCGGCGGGATGGTCAGGGTGGCGACGGTGGCGAAGATCTTGATCTTGGAGGTCACCGCAGCGAGGCCCGCCATCAGGGTGAAGCTCTCGAGGTTATGCTCCCAGAACTGCGTCTTGCCGCCGAACCCGCGCAGCTTGATCATCGAGAGGGCGAAGTCGAAGCCGTACTGCTCGGCCTTCTGGGTGATCTCCTTGTTCAGCTCGAAACTGGGCATGTACTGCGGCGAGGTCTCGGAGATGAGCCAGCCGTTGTTGCCGATGGGAATGAAGACGCCGACCTGCATGGGATGATTAGCCTTCTAGGGATTGAAGATGCTCCCCCGCGATGCGGGGGAGCTGTCGCGGAGCGACTGAGGGGGCGCGCTGGACATTGGCGCCGCCAGCCCCCTTCGGCCCTTTGGGCCACCTCCCCCGCATCGCGGGGGAGGAACTAAGGTCACGTCCCCTCCAGGAACGTCACCAGACCTTCGTTGAAGGTCTCGGGATCGGTGACGGTGAAGCCGTGGCCGCCCCAGGCGACCTGCTGGAAATCGGCGTTGGGAAGGCGGCCGGCCAGGCGCTGGGAGCAGAGCATCGGCACCAGCATGTCGTCGGCGCTGGCGCTGATCAGCACCCGGTGTGTGATCTCTTCCAGCCGCGCGTCGATGTCGAAGGCCAGCAGGGCGTTGATCCGCGCCAGCATGACCTCGCGGGGCGGGAAACCTGCCACGTGGTGAGCCTCCTCGGCCATCAGCCGGGTGTGGTTCCGCGAGATCCAGTCGGCCGGATAGAGGAAGATCGGCTGGGCGTGGACATAAGCCTCCGGGCCCGTGTCGTTCAGCAGATGGAGGCGGGTGTCAAAGCAGCGCTTGATGTGCGGGTCGGGACGGCTCCAGCCGTTGACGACCACCAGCTTGGCCAGGCGATCAGGGTGATCCAGCGCCAGTTGCAGCCCCGCATTGCCCCCGGCCGCGTGGCCGACCACGTGGGCCTTGGAAAGGCCCAGGGCGTCCATGACCTTGACCATGTCATCGGCCATGTGCGCGATGGTGTAGTGGGGCGGCAGTTCGCGAACGCTGCGGCCCGTGCCGCGATGGTCGTAGGTGACCACCGGCCAGCGCTCGGTCAGGGCCTGCATCTGCGGCGCCCAGAACGCCCCCGAGCCGCCCAGGCCCGACGACAGCAGCACGGCGTCTCTACCGGCGACAGGGCCTCCGTGGAGCTCGTAGAAGATGCCGTCGACGACGCCTGAAGTCATGGCTGGCTACTTCTTCCCCACGTGCGCCACGGACGCGATCTCGACCACGAAGCCGGGCTTCACCAGGCCGCACTGGATGCAGTAGCGGGCCGGTTTGTCGCCGGGGAAGTACTCGGCGTAGACCTTGTTCATCGGGGCGTAGTGAACCCAGTCGGTCAGGAAGATGTGGTTCATGGTCACGTCCTCCATCGTGCCGCCGGCGGTCTCGATGACAGACTTGATGGTCTCCAGCACCTGCCGGGTCTGGGCCTCGGCGTCGCCGGGGAAGGCGACGTTGTTGTCCTTGTCGAAGGCCAGGGTGCCAGAGACATAGACGACGCCGTCGGCCATCGTTCCTGGCGAGAATGGGGCGATGGGGACGCCTGTCCCGGGCGGGGTGATGACGGTCTTGGGCATTGGGGTCTCGTTCCTTTTTCCAGGTCCAAACGTGTCATCCCGGAAAGCCCGGAGGGCTTATCCGGGACCCAGGGGCCGCCGCTGGTGAGGCCACCCCTGGGTCCCGGCTCTCCGCTTCGCTACGGCCGGGATGACACCTGATTTAAGCTGCTCATGACGGCGCCAGCTGTCCGAACGTTCCCTTGAAGTCGGTGGTGTTCGACACCCAGCCGAAGAAGCTCTCGATGTTGAAAAGCGCGGCCTTCTGGACGAAGTCGGGGCCCGCCTGGTGGGTGGCGTCCTCCAGCACGGTCCCGAAATACTCAAGGAAGAAGCCGTCGCGCAGGGTCGACTCCACGCAGACGTTCGTGGCGATGCCGACGAACACCAGGTGGCGGATGCCGCGCGCCCGCAGCACGCTGTCCAGCTGGCTGTTGAAGAAGCCGGAATAGCGCGTCTTGTGCAGCTGGATGTCGCTGGGCAGGGGCTTGAGCGCGTCGACGAGCTCATATTCCCACTGGCCCCGGGCCAGCAGCTTGCCCTGCAGTTCGGGCCGGGCGCGCATCGTCTTCAGGGCGTTGGATTTCCACCAGTTGGGCGAGCCGGGACCGCCGGCCTCGACATATTGGTCGTCCCAGCCGTTCTGGAAATAGATCACCGTCATGCCGGCCGCGCGGGCCACAGGCAGGATCTCGGCGATCTTGTCGATCACCCCGGCCGCGCCCGAGATGTCGAAGCCGGCCAGGTCCAGATAGCCGCCGGGCGAGGCGTAGGCGTTCTGCATGTCGATGACGATCACTGCCGTCGTCTTGGGATCGATCGGCAGGGGCTCGGGCCGGGCGGGCAGCATCACGCAGCCGGGCGACAGCGGGGCGATCGGCGAGCTCATCGGCGCGGCTCCTTGTGATGTCCAGCCTGCATGGAATACCATTCCGCCGAACGCTGCAATCCGAACCATCTGGTTCAAGTTTGACCATTTGGTCCAAGTTCGAGAGCCGATGACCGGTCCCGCCGCCAAGTCCGTCAAGCCGCCGCGGGGGCGCATGGCCGGTCGCGGCGGCGCGAGGTCTTCCGGCGCCCGCGCTCTGGTCAAGGCCGCCCAATCGGCAGGCGAAACGGCGGACGCTCCGCCGCCGGCCGGCCGTCGCGCCCAGGCCGGCGAGGCCCGTAAGGCCGTGATCCTGGCGGCGGCGTTGTCGGTCTTCGCGCGCCTGGGCCTGGACGGGGCCAGCCTCGACGCCATCGCCCGCGCCGCAGGGCTGTCGAAGGCCAATCTGCTCTACTACTACCCGTCCAAGGACGCGCTCTACGTGGCTGTGCTGGAGCAGGGACTGTCGCGATGGCTGGCGCCGCTGGCCGGCTTCCGGCCAGAGGACGATCCGGCCGAGGCGATCAGCGCCCTGATCAAGGCCAAGCTGGCGATGAGTCGCGACCATCCCGAGGTCTCGCGCCTGTTCGCCCTGGAAATGCTACGCGGCGCACCGCTGTTGAAGCCGGTTCTTACGGGCCCGCTCAAGGCGGTGTTCGACGCCAAGGTCGCCGTGATCGAGGATTGGGTCGCGACAGGCAAGCTCGCCTCCGTCGACCCGCCGCATCTGATCTTCGCCATCTGGGCCTTGACCCAGCACTACGCCGACTTCGCCGTCCAGGTGCGCGCGCTGTCGGGCGGATCGTTGTCCGACAAGGGCTTTCTGGAAGAGGCCGTGGCGGCGGTGACGGCCCTGGTGCTGGATGGGGTGCGAGCGCGGGACGGCGTCGCGCCCTAGGGGCGCGCCAATCGCCAGACGGCGGCGTTCGGGGCAACGTCGGGGGGAACGGCGATCCGCAGGACGCGACACTCACCGCTTCGCCCGGGCGCAAAGGCCGGGGGCGCGACGACCTGTTTCCAGATCACCGCGCCGGCGCGGTCTTCGGCGATGACGGCTAGACGCTGGACGGACGCGCCGGGCGCGCGGCGGCACATCCATCCGCGCAGGACGGGGCGGCTTTCGCGACGCTGGTCGAGGCCGACCGACCGGAACACGAACGCGCGGCTGCCGATGTCGCCGATCACGACCGTGGTGGTCGACTTAGGTTGAAAAAGCGCCACAGCAAGCGCCAAGCCGACCATCACCGTCATTGCGACCCTTCCTCCTCGGAAAGCCAGAGTTCGTGGGCGTCCAGAGCCAGACGCAGCAAGGCGCCCTGGGCGGCCGCGCGCGCCGAGACCTCGGTGCGGCGCGCGTCGAACAACTGACGGCGGGCCGCGAGCACGTCTGTCAGGTCCCGCTCGCCCAGGGCGTAAGCCCGCTGAACGCGATCGGCGGCCTGTGCGGCGGCGGCTGTCGCCTCGCGCGAACGCGCCCAGGCCGAAAGGCCCGATCGGGCCTTGGCCACGTCGTTGCGGCCTTCGGCCTCGACGTTGCGCGCCACCATCCGATAGCGCGCTTCGGCGGCGGAGGCCGACGCGGTCTGGCGCTCGGCCGTCGCCGAGCGTCCCGCGCCGCCGAACGGAATGCTGACCGTGAGCCCCGCGCCCGTCTCGGCGCCGCCGCGCTCGTTGAACACCCGCAGGGCCAGGGTCGGGTCGGGACGCTGATCCAGCTTCGCGCGACGGGCCAGCGCGCCGTCGCGATCCGCCAGCGCCTTGGCGATGGTGATCTCGTGGCTTCGCGCGATGACCACCGGGATCCAGTCGTCGAGGGCGCGGGTCGGGGCGACCGGCTCGGACAGGGCCGGCGCTTGGGCCGGGGCCAAGCCCGGGTAGAGCATGTCGAGCGCCGAGCGCGCGGCCTCGGCGCGTCCCTGGGTTTCGGCCAGGGCGGCCTGGGCGCGGGCCAGCGCCGCCTGCGCCAGTTCCAGATCCAGCAGGGCGGCGTCCTTAAGTTCCACCCGACGCCGAAGAGCCGCGACCTCCTTCTGCTCGACGGCGATCTCGTCGCGGTCGACCGCGATGCGGGCCTCAGCCTCCAGCCATTCGATCCACAGTCCCGCGAGGCGCAGCGAGGCCTGGTGGCGCGCGTCATCCACGCTGTCGCGCGCGGCCAGGGCGCCCGCCGCGCCTGCCGCCAGGTCGAGGGTCCGTTTGCCCGGCGAGCGCAGGGCCCGGCTGGCCTGCAAGGACCATTCGGCGAAGTCGCCTTCGCCGCGCACCCGGCGTCGATCGCTGGAGAGGCCGATCGTTGTCTCGTGGGGACCGGCGGCCAGGCCGCGCTGTTCGGCTTCGGCGCCGCGTTGCAGGGCGCGGGCCTCGGCCAGCTCCGGCGAGCCCTCCAGCGCCGACAGGATGCGCGCGTCGCTGGGCAGGAAATCCGGGCGCGTCCAGCCGGTGTCGGCGGCGCTGGCGGCGGAGGCCAGGACCAGGCCGGCCGCGGCGGCGAGAAGAACGGTTTTCACGATGAAGCCTCCAGCGCTGCGGCCCCGGGCTCGACGCCGAAGCGGCGATAGAGAATGGGCAGCAGGATCAGGGTGAGCAGGGTGGAGGTCACCAGACCTCCCACCACGACGATGGCGAGCGGCCGCTGGATCTCGGAGCCGGGACCGGTGGCGGTCAGCAGCGGCACCAGGCCCAGCGCGGTGATGCTGGCGGTCATCAGCACCGGCCGCAGCCGGCGCCGCGCGCCCTCGGTGACGGCCGTGGCGACGTCGCGGCCGCGCTGCACCAGCTCGTTGAAGTGCGAGACGAGAACCAGGCCGTTGAGCACCGCGATGCCCAGCAGGGCGATCAGGCCGACCGAGGCGGGAACCGAGAGGTACTCGCCTGAGATCCACAGGGCCACCAACCCGCCGATCATCGCGAACGGAATGTTGGCCAGGATCAGCAGCGACTGGCGCGTGGACTTCAGGCTGATGAACAGGACGAGGAAGATCAGACCCAGCGCCATCGGCACCACCACGCCCAGCCGTGCGGCGGCGCGTTTCTGGTTCTCGAACTGTCCGCCCCAGGCGATACGGTAGCCTGGCGGCAGCGGAACCTCGCGCGCGACATTGGCCTGGGCTTCCTTGACGAAGCCGACCAGGTCGCGACCCTGGACATAGGCCTGGATCACGGCGAAGCGGGAGGCGTTCTCCCGGTCGATCTTGACCGGACCTTCGCGGCGCTGAATGCGGGCCACGTCGCCGGCGCGCACGACGCCGCCGTCGGGCGTGGCGATCTGGGCCTGTTCGAACAGGACCGGGTCCTCGCGCAGGTCCTGCGGCCCCCGGACCAGGATCGGCGTACGCTTGCCCTGCTCGAAGACCACCCCGGCGGGGGCGCCTTCCAGCTGAGCGCGCAGCTCCTGCTGCAGGGCCTGGGCGGAGAGGCCGACCCGCACGGCGGCGGCCCGGTCGACGTCCAGCTGCAGGTAGGTCACGCTGTCGCCGGCGACGGTATAGACGTCGGAGGCGCCGCGCGTCTTCTTGAGGGTCTCCTCGATGCGGCCGGCCAGATCTCCCAGCGTCCGGAGGTCGGGGCCGAACACCTTGACGGCCAGGTCCCCGCGGCTGCCGGTCAGCATCTCCGACACCCGCATCTCGATGGGTTGGGTGAAGGTGGCCTCCACCCCGGGGAACTGCGCCGCGACCTTGCGGATCTCCTCGGTCAGCCAGGCCTTGTCCTTCTTGCGCCAATCCTTGCGGTCGGCCAGCACGAGGAAGCTGTCGGTCTCATTCAGGCCCATGGGGTCGAGGCCGAGCTCGTCGGAGCCGACACGGGCGACGATCCGCTTCACCTCGGGCACCTGCGCCAGGATCGCGCGCTGCACCGCCATGTCCTGCCGGGCGCTGGCGTCGAGATTGATCGAGGGCAGCTTGGCCAGCTGCATCAGGATCGCGCCTTCATCCATCGTCGGCATGAAGCTCTTCCCGATCAGCACATAGGCGATCGCCGCCAGCACCATGCCGCCGCCGGCCGCCGCGAAGACCGGCTTGGGACGCGCCAGGGCCTTGGCCAGTCGGCGTTCATAGAACGGCCCGATCCGGCGCATGATCCAGGACTCCTGGTGCGGATGGGCCTTCAGCAACAAGGCGGCCAGGACGGGGATCACCGTGAACGACAGCAGCAGCGACGAGCCCAGGGCGAAGACGATGGTCAGGGCCACCGGCGCGAACAGCTTGCCCTCCAGGCCCTGCAGGCTGAGCAGGGGCAGGAACACCAGGCAGATGATCAAGACGCCCGACGTCACCGGCGCGGCGACCTCGGCGACGGCTTCATAGATCGCGTGCAGGCGACGGGAGCCGGTGAGGCTCGGGTTGTCGAGGCGCTCGACGGTGTTCTCGACCACGACCACGGCGGCGTCGACCAGCATGCCGATGGCGATGGCCAGTCCGCCCAGGCTCATCAGGTTCGCCGACAGGCCGAAGGTCTTCATCAAAAGGAAGGTGGTCAACGCCGCCAGGGGCAGGGTCACGGCCACTATGGTGGCGGCCCGCAGATCGCCCAGGAACAGCAGCAGCAGAATGACCACCAGGACCGTCGCCTCGACCAGGGCCTTGTTGACGGTTCCGGTCGCGCGCTGGATCAGGTCGGAGCGATTGTAGAAGGGGCTGATGGTGACGCCCTTGGGCAGGGAAGGCTGGATCTCCTTCAGCCGCGCCTCGACCGATCGGACGACCGCCTTGGCGTCGGCGCCCCGCAGAGCGATGACGATGGCCTGAACGGCTTCCTCGCGGCCGTTCTCGGTCACCGCGCCATAGCGGGTCAGGGCGCCTTCGCTGACCTCCGCCAGATCGCCGAGGCGCGCGACGCCCCCGCCGGGCAAGGCGATGGCGGTGTCGCGCAGGTCGTCCAGGCTGGTGATCGCCCCTGCGACGCGCACGACCAGCGCCTCTTCGCCCTCGCTGAGGCGACCCGAGCCGTCGTTGCGGTTCGAAGCGGGAATGGCGTCGATGATCGCCTGGGCGGTCAGGCCCGAGGCGGCCAGGGCGGCGGGATCGGGCGAGACCTCGAAGGTCTTGGCCCGGCCGCCCAGCACGTTGACGTCGGCGACGCCGGGCAGGCCGCGCAGGGCCGGGCGGACGGTCCAGTCGAGCAGGGTGCGCTTCTGCTCCAGCGTCAGGCCCTCGCCCTCCAGCGTGAACATGAAGACGTCGGACAGGGGCGTGGAGATGGGCGAGAGACCGCCGCTGACGCCCGCCGGCAAGGCGCCCAGGGCGTTGGATAGGCGCTCGGCGGTCTGCTGGCGGGCCCAGTACACGTCCGTGCCCGGCGCGAAATCGATGGTCAGGTCGGCGATCGCGTACTTGGCCGTCGAGCGCAGCATGGCCTGCTTGGGAATGCCCAGCAGCTCCATCTCCAGCGGCGTGATGACCTGGCTCTCGACCTCCTCTGGGGTCATGCCGGGGGCCTTGAGAATGATCTTCACCTGGGTCGGCGAGATGTCGGGAAAGGCGTCGACGGGCAGTTTCAGGAACGCGTTCGCGCCCAGTCCGACCAGGGCGATGGCCAGCACGGCGGCCAGCAGGCGCTGCGAGAGCGCCAGGGCGATGAGCTTGCGCATGCTAGTGGCCCAGCGCCGACTTCAGTTGAGACGCGCCTGAGGCCGCGATGCGCGCGCCGGGGGCGAGGCCGGTCACAACCGCTTCGACGCCGGCCGCGCCCAGTACCGTCACGGCGCGCGCCTCGTAGCCGGCGGCGGTCTTGACGAACACGCGGGCGCCGGCGCTGTCCTGCGCCAGGGCGCCGCGCGGAATGGTCTGGGCGCCGCTCGGTGCGGGGCTCAGCACCGTCACCGTGACCGTCTGACCGGGCGCAAGGCCCGCGGCGGTGGCCAGTTCGGCGCGCAGGGGCAGGGACCGGGTCTTGGGATCGATGCTGGCGCCGAGCGCCACGATGCGCCCGGTGATGTCGCCGACCCGAACCGGATAGCCGACCTTCAGCCGGCGAGCGACTTCGGGGGAGACGCGCGCCTCGACCCACAGGCGATCGGCGCGGTCCAGGGTCACGGCCGGGGCCATGGCCTCCAGGCCGCCGCCGGGCTGGGCGGTGACAGCCGCCACGCGGCCGGCGGTCGGAGCGCGCAGGACGTACTCGCCACGGGTTCAGCCGGCGCCGGAGAGCAGGCGACGACGCTCGTTGACCATGGCGCGGGCCTGCTGCAGCCGGGCTTGCGCCTCCTCGGCCCGGGCGCCGGCGATGACGCCTTCGCTGGCCAGCTGTTGCAGCCGTCGCGCGGCGGCCTCGGCCACGCGCAGTTCGGCCTGGCTTTGGACGAGCTCCGAGGACACCGCCAGCGCTTCGCGGCTGAACAGCGTCACCAGCGGCGCGCCGGCCTTGACCGACTGACCCTCCAGCACGTGGATCCGCGTCACCGTCCCGGCGAAGGGGGCGGCGACCACCCGCCGGTCGTTGAGCGGAGGCGTGATCGCGCCAGGCAGCGCCGCCACGGGCGCGCCTGAAGCTGGCTTGGCGGTGGTCAGGACGATCCCCATGGCCTTCTCCTGCGCCGCGCTCAAGGCCATCGGACCGGCGGCCAGGGCGGAGGTGCTGAAGAGACAGGCGAGGAGCGCGGCGGCGACCAGGGGATGAGCGGGGGGCATGGGCTCCTCGGGGGATTGAACGCGCCCCTGATGCGCCGCCAGCCTGAAGCGTGTCTGAAGCGAAGCTGAAACGAAGCTGAAAGCGTCCTGTCAGGTTCGTTTCAGCCGGGAGTGCTATGCTGTGGCGTCCGCCAAAGGAGACCCGCCATTCGCGTCCTGCTCGTCGAAGATGATCCGGAAATCGCCCGTCGCCTCGCCTCGCCGCGGCGCTGGCGGAGGCGAGCTTCGTCGTCGAACGCGCCGGGGACGGTGAGACGGGCCTGCTGCTGGGCCGCACCAACGACTTCGACGCCGTGGTGCTGGATCTGGGCCTGCCGCGCCTGCCGGGGCTGGAGGTGTTGAAGCAGTGGCGCCGCGAGGGGCGCGACATGCCGGTGCTGGTGCTGACGGCCCGCGACGCCTGGACCGACCGGGTGGAGGGCCTGAACGCCGGGGCCGACGACTATCTCGGCAAGCCCTTCCAGAACGCCGAGGTGGTGGCGCGCCTGCGGGCGCTTACGCGGCGCTCGGCGGGCCGGTCGTCGCCGGTGATGCGTCGCGGCGACATCGTGCTCGACCCCGAGGCCGGGACCGTCCAGCGCGGCGAAGAGGCCGTGGAGCTGACCGCCCGCGAACTGAAAGTGCTGGCCTATCTGATGCACCGCGCGGGCCGCGTGGTGTCGCAGGGCGAACTGATCGACCACGTCTACAGCCTGGACGAGACGCGGGAGTCCAACACGATCGAGGTCTATGTCGCCCGCCTGCGCAAGAAGCTGGGCAAGGACGCGATCCGGACGATCCGAGGCCTGGGATACAAGTTCGCCTGATGCGCCAGCTGTGGACCAGTTTTCGCACGCGCCTGATCGTCGGCGCCGCCGTCTGGATCATCGCCGGCCTCGCCGTCAGCGGCTTTTTGCTGTCGGAACTGTTCAAGGCCCACGTGACCCAGCAGTTCGACGACGAGTTGCACGGTCACGCCGCCGAACTGGCCGCGCTGATCGACATCGCGCCGGATGGCGGTCTTTCGCTGCATCGCCGTCTGAGCGATCCCCGATTCCTGCCGAAGGATTCAGGCTTCTACTGGCGGGTTGAAGGCCCCGGCGGGCAGGCCATCACCTCTCCCTCCCTGGCGGGGCGCGACCTGCCGTTGCCAGATCCGCTGCCCCCGCTCGGCGTCGAGCGGCACGTCTTCATTGACGGCCCCTCCGGGCAGGTTCGCCTGGTGGAGCGCTCGGTCGCCAACCCGCACGGAGCGCCCCTGCGCCTGGGGATCGGCGTGGACCAGCGTCTGCTCGACCAGGTGTTGGGACGATTCAACTGGACGCTCTTCCTGTCGCTGACGATCGTCGCCGCTGGCCTGATCGGCGCGGCGATGCTCCAGGTCTGGTTCGGACTGCGTCCGCTGACCCGCATGCGCCACGCGCTGTCGGCCGTTCGCCTGGGCCAGGCGAGCCGTCTGCCGGAGGACCTCCCCAGCGAGGTGCGTCCGCTGGCGATCGACCTGAACGCCCTGCTCGAGGCCAATGTCGAGATGCTGCGGCGCGCCCGCACCCAGGCCGGCAACCTCGCCCACGCGCTCAAGACGCCCCTGGCCATCCTGGTCGACGAGGCCGAGCGGATGCGCGCCGCCGGACAGGGCGAGGCCGCCGAGGTGGTCATCCTGCAGTGCGAGCGAATGCGCCGGCAGATCGACTATCAGATCGCCCGCGCCCGCGCGGCGGCGTTGAAGCGGGCGCCGGGCGTGGCGGCGGATGTCAAGGCGACGCTGGACCCGGTGGTCGCAGCCCTCTCGCGCCTCTATGCGCGCCGGGACGTGTCGTTCGTCGTCGACTACCAAGACCAGCCCATCGTCGCGGTGGACGCTCAGGACCTCAGCGAGATTCTCGGCAACGTCATCGACAACGCTGGCAAATGGGCGCGGTCGCGGACGGAGATCCTGGTGCGGCGCCGGGGCGACTTCGCCGAGATCATCGTCGACGACGACGGACCCGGCCTGCCGCCGGAGAGCTATGAGCACGTCTTCGGCCTCGGCGAGCGGCTGGACGAGCGGACGCCCGGCCATGGCCTGGGGCTGTCGATCGTGCGCGATCTGGTCGGGCTTTACGAAGGTCGCGTGGTGCTGGACCTCGCGCCGCCAGGCGGTCTGCGGGTGATCCTGACCTTCCCGGCGATCACTGCTTAGCGCGGCGACGAGAGCGTCGGGACTGTTAAGCGCCGGGAAGGACGCGCGCCAGCCGAGCCTGCATGCGCTCCCAGGTGTTGCGCTTGATCGGCTCGCCGCGGCGCAGCTTGGTCCAGGTGGTTTCGCTAATCCCATAGATGCGGGTGAGGTGCTCGCGGGTGATGGCGGGCAGGGCGTTCTTGAGCGTCTCGAAGCGCTCGGCGCTGATGACCACGGTGTCGCTCACACGGGACTCCAACAAGGGGTGAAAGAGGACGCGGCCGGCGCAAGGGGGGGGACGCGCCGGCCGCTGACGATCGCCGGGGAGGCGGACGATCGCTATTCGTGCGCGGCCCCAGCGGGCTTGCGGTAGTCGAGGGCCGGCGGACGATCGCCCAGCATGGCCTTGTAGGTGAAGTTCGGACCACGGCGCTCGTTGAGCTCGGCCTTGGCCTTCTTGACGATGTCGGGGTTGGCGAACAGGTCCGCGCCGGTCAGGGCCAGGGTCTTGGCGGCGTTTACCGCGCCCTTCACGCCGATCGAGGAGCCGGCCGCGGCGACGTTCTGCCAGCTGTGACCGGCCGAGCCGGGCACGAAGGTCGCCGTGCCCAGGCCCACGGTCGGCGTGACCCAGCTGATGTCGGAGACGTCGGTCGAGCCGCCGCCGCCCTCCAGCTCGATCTTGTAGGGCTCCTCCGTCTTGACCGTGTCGATCGAGGGCGGATTGACCAGCGAGGTCTGGATCTTCTTGGCGAAGGCGATCTCTTCCGGCGTCCAGGTGATCCCGCCGACCTTGCGCAGGTTGGCGTCCATCACGCGGCCGAGCGTGTCGTTGGGCAGCAGGGCGTAGACGCCGCCGGTGATTTCCTTGTCGACCGTCGTGCCGGTCGCGATGGCCGCGCCCTCGGCCGCCTTCTCGACCCGCGACCAGACGTCCTTGACCACGGCGGGATCGGGGTGGCGGACGTAGTAGTAGACCTCGGCGAAGTTGGGCACGACGTTCGGGGCCGTGCCGCCGGCGGTGATCACGTAGTGGATGCGGGTCTTGTCCGGCGTGTGCTCGCGCAGGAAGTTGGTGGCCACGTCCATGACCTCGACGCCGTCCAGGGCCGAGCGGCCCTTTTCCGGCGCGCCGGCGGCGTGGGCCGAGACGCCATGGAAGCGGAACTTGCCGCTGATATTGGCCATCGACACGCCCTGGACGGCCGAGTTGCTGTTGGCCGGGTGCCAGTGCAGCGTGGCGTCGACGTCGTTGAACAGGCCGTCGCGCACGAAATAGACCTTGCCCGAGCCGCCTTCCTCGGCGGGCGTGCCGTAGACGCGCAGCTCGCCCTTGATGTTGTTCTTGACCATCCATGCCTTGAGCGCGACGGCCGCGCCGACCGAGGCCGCGCCGAACAGGTTATGGCCGCAGCCGTGGCCCGCGATCTGGCCGGGGATGCCGGTCTTCACCGGATCGGCGGTCTGGGCCAGTCCCGGCAGGGCGTCGAACTCGGCCAGGATGGCGATGACCGGACCCTCGCCGTTCTTGTAGCTGGCGATGAAGGCCGTCGGTTCGCCCGTCACGCCCGCCTTTACCGCGAACCCGGCGGCCTTCAGCTGGTCCTGCAGCAGGGCCGTGCTCTTGGTCTCCTGATAGCCGACCTCGGCGAAGCTCCAGATCTTCAGGGCCGCGTCCTGGATGTTGGCCGCGTCCGCATCGACGAGCTTGAGGATCTGCGCCTTCTCGGCCTCGGGGACGGGTTTGGCGAAGGCGTGCGGCGCCAGGACCCCGCTGGCCACGGTGGCCGACAGGAGAGCGAGCTTGAGGGCGGACAGCTTCATTGGACGTTTCCCCGGACTGCGAAGGACCGCGCCCCCGGACAACGGAACGGAGGCGGTCGATCGGTAAGACGCAGCTCGCCGCCGCAACCTCACCTTCGGATCGAGAAAACTTGTACCTGGGCCTTAGGCGCCGTGCGCGGGGCGCACCAGCTCGATGCGCTGGGCGTCGCTGCGCCCGACCTCGACCAGGCCGTAGGTGCGCAGGGCCGCGACGAACGCGTCGATCTGGCCGGTCTTGAACACGCCGCTGACCGGGGTGGCGGCCAGCACGGGGTCGGAGACGTCCAGCTTGCGCGCCGAAAACCGGTTCATCTCGGCGACGACCGCCGACAGCGGTTCGCCGTCGAAGACGAGGCGGCCCTGCAGCCAGGCCGCCTCCTTGGCGGTGTCGACGGCGGCGATGATCCAGTCGGCCCGATCGGCGGCCACGAAGCGCGACCCGGCCGTTATTTCGACTTGGCGCGGCCCCTTGGGCGAGTCACCGGCGATCCGGACGCGGCCCTCCACCAGGGTCACCGACAGCTTGCCCGGCTCCAGGCGCACGTCGAACGCCGTGCCGACGGCGGTGACGGACGTATCGCCGGCGGCGACGATGAACGGGCGGGTCTTGTCCTTGGCCACCTGGAAATAGGCCTGGCCTCTGACCAGGGTCAGCCGGCGTTCCCGGTCCCAGTGATTGACCCGGACGGCGGAGTCGGTGCTGAGGGTCACGACCGAATTGTCGGCCAGGCGGAACGTCGAGCGCTCGCCCACGGCCGTCGAAAACACCGGCTCGTCGGCCACCGGCGCGGCGGGATTTCGGTCGGCGAGCCAACGCCAGCCCACCGCCGCGCCGCCGACGGCGGTGACGAGGCTGGCCGCGGCCAGGCCCAGGCTGCGCCGGCTGATCAGGCGCGGCCGTGACGCATCCAGGCTCAGCGCGTCGGCCCGCAGGGCGGCGAAGGCGGGATCGTGCTCGACGCTGGACAGGTCGTTCCAGACACCGTCCACCGCCTTCCAGGCGTCGGCGTGCCGCGCGTCGGCGTTCAGCCAACGCTGGAAGTCGCGTCGCTCCTGGAGAGAGACATCGCCGGCCTGCAGCCGCGCGAACCAAGTCGCCGCGGCGCTAGCCGGGTCTTCGGGTCTCTCGTGCTCCGACGTTGTCGACGTCATCCTGGTCCCGCAGGCGTTCGTGCAAGTGCCGAAGCGCCTTCATCACGTGTTTCTCGACAGCGCTGACGGAGACACCCAGGCGCTGGGCGACGAGCTTGTAGCTCATCTCCTCGAAGCGCACGAGGATGAAAACCCGTCGCGTACGTTCCGGCAGCGCATTCAACGCCGCCATCATGCGCGCCACCTGTTCGCGTCCCTGTAAGACGCGCTCGGGAGACATTTCATCAACGGGGTGATGCGATTCCTGCAATTCGCAGTGATCGGAGCGGCGGCGGGTGCGATCGCGGCGGCTACGATCGATCAGGACATTGGCCGCCACCTCGAACAGATAGCCTTCCACATTGTTGACCACCGGCGCCGGCTGCCGCTTCTGGATTCGCAGAAGCACCTCCTGCACGAGGTCCTCAACGTCGGCGGCCGGGGCGCGCCGGGAGAAGAAGGCGCGCAGCGCCGGGATGAAGCGCGCGCCGCTGTCGACGAGGGCCGTAGGCTCCCCCGACGTTTTCGGCGTTTTGCCGCCCCAGATCATAACGCTCGCCCCGACATATGACGGTCAGGTGAAATCGTGCGTCTGTCCCTGTCAAGCCGCCGCCGGACAATGGGCGCGAACGCCCGCGCGCTTTGACCTGTTGCCTAAAGCCTGTGCAGCGCGCGATCCTAGGGGGCGGGCGTTGCGGACTTTGACATGGCCGTCCGTCAAAATAAGGCATGGTCCGCGCCCTCGACGGTGCGAAATCCACGCCGCCGGGGAGGTCGGGAGTCGCGGGTGTCCAGGTCCAGAGCGTTGGGAGCGTCGCATGGGCGCGGCCGCCTCACGGCCCTGCTCTGCGCGGCGGCCGTCGCGGCTTTCGCGCCGTCCGCCGTGCTGGCTGCGCCGGGCCGGCCCGACGCCGCCGCGCGCCGCTTCGACCTGCCCGCCCAGCCCCTGAGCCAGGCGCTCAATCAGCTGGCGCTGCGCAGCGATCGCGAGATCCTGTTCTCGCCCAGCCTCACCCTGGGGCGACGCAGTCCGGCGCTGAGCGGAACCTTCACCGCCGAGCAGGCCCTGACCCGACTGTTGGCCGGTTCGGGCCTGACCTTTCGGCTGGAGGGGCGCAGCTTTCTGGTGGTGGCGGCGCCCAAGCCGCGCGAGGCGCCTTCGACGCCCGCCTTGCCCGTCGTCCCCCCGACCGATCTGGATGGGCTGGTCGTCACGGCGCTGAAGCGGTCGAGCCTGGCCCAGCAGACGCCGGTCAGCATGGTCGTCGTCGAGGGCGAGCAGTTGGGCCGGCTGGCGGTGGCCAATCTCGAACAGGCCGCGCCTCTGCTGCCCGGCTTGAAGCTGATCTCCACCGCCTTTGGCCGGCGCCTGGTGTTGCGCGGGGTCTACGGGGCGGGCGAGGCCACGACGGGCCTCTATTACGACGAGACCCCGATGACCGGTCCGGTCGGGACGACGGCCGATCCGGGCGTCATGGCGCCGGAACTGGCCCTGGTGGACCTTGACCGGATCGAACTGCTGCGGGGACCGCAGGGCACGCTTTACGGGTCGGGGGCCATGGGCGGCGCGCTGCGGGTGCTGTTCAAGCGGCCGGACCTGAGCGAGACCGCCGGCTCGGCTTCGGTGTCCCTGGCGGACGCGGCGCATGGCGAACACGCCGCCAGCGGCGCGGTGGTCTTGAACGCCGCGGCGGTTCCCGATGTGCTGGCGCTGCGTCTGACCGCCTATGACCAGCGCCAGCCCGGGGTGATCGACAATGCAAGGTTGAGCTTGCGAAACGTCGACGACGCGCGCGTGCGCGGCGCGCGGCTGGCCGTGCTGTGGGAACGGAGCGACCGGCTCTCTGTCCTGGTCTCGGGCGCGCACCAATCCAGCCATCGCGGCGATATCTCGGCCTGGAACGATACGGTTGGCCCCTGGCGGACGGTCCATGCCGGCCGCGCGCCCTTTGACGGGGATATTGACCTGGCTTCGGCCGTGGTGAAGTGGCGCGGCGACGCCGTCGACATCACCGCCGTCTCGTCCTGGTATCATTGGGACCTGGTGCGGCGGTCCGACTACAGCGGCGTGCTGCTCGGCGAGCGGACCAACGCCGCCGGCTGCATGCGGATGTTCGCGATCTCGACGGCCTGCGGCGGCGAGCAGATGGCGCGTTACTCGGCCTATGTCGACAGCGTCTATCCGGCGATCCTGAACCAGCCGGCGGACCTGACCGCCCGGATCCACGAAGTTCGCGCCGCCTCGGCCGGGGCCGGCCCGCTGCGCTGGAGCCTGGGCGCCTATAGCGAGGTGCGCGAGGACCATATCGACAGCCAGGTCCGCCACGTCGATCCGGCGACGGGCGGCCTGATCGAGCCTGCGGTTCTGATCGGGCGGCGAGACATCGAGAACCACCTGTCGCAGCGCGCGGTCTTCGCCGAGGTGTCTTACGCCGTCGCGCCCGGCACGGAGCTGACGCTCGGCGCGCGTCGCTTCGACTATGTCAAGCGCGACCGGGGGGCGGTGCAGGTCGCCAACGTGATCTCCGGCACCTGGATGGACTATGCGATCGACGCCAGCGGCCGCGAGCGGGGCTGGAGCCTGAAGGCCCTGGCCAGTCGCGAGTTCGCCCCGGGACTGTTCGGCTACGCCCTGATCTCACAGGGCTTCCGCCCCGGCGGCGTCAATGTGGTGCCGGGCCTTTCGGAGGCCGTGGCCGTCTACCGCTCCGACCGTCTGGACAACGCCGAGCTGGGCGTGAAGGGCCAGAGCGCCGATCGCCGCTTCACGATGAACGTCGCCCTCTACCAGGCCCACTGGCGCGACATGCAGTACGCCGCCCAGACCCCGAACCGCGCCTTCAACTATGTGACCAATATCGGCGCCGCGCGCATCCAGGGCCTGGAGATCGAGGGGACCGCGCGGAAGGTCGCCGGCTGGGACTGGGCGGCCAGCCTCACCCTGACCGACGCGCGCCTGACCGCCGACCAGGTGACCAACAGCGCCATCGGCCTGGGACTGCGCGGCGATCGGCTGCCCGTGGTGCCCCGGATCGCGGGTTCGGCCTCGGCCGAGCAGCGCTGGGCTCTGGGCGACGACCTGACGGCGCGACTGCGGTTCGACGCCACCTATGCCGGGCTCGCGCGCTCGGCCTTCAACGCGGGCAACGCCGACTACCTGAAGATGGGCGGTTATGCGGTGTTTGGCCTGAGCGCCGGCTTGGAGCGAGGGGACTGGAGCGCCGACCTCGCGATCGAAAACCTGCTGGACCGGGCCGGCCGGGCCTCGGCGACGCGCAACACCTCGGGGCCTGTCGAGTATTTCGGCGTCATGCCCCGCACCCTGCGCCTGACCCTCGAACGTCGCTTCTGAGCGGCGGGCTTTTTCATGCCGGCGGGTGAGGGACCGCCACCAGCTTGCGTCTGATCCTACAGGCCGCCGTCGAGCGGACCGACAAGAGGGGATCAAGATGATGCAGTTTCGAGGCCTCCGGGCCCTGGCCCTGGGCGCCAGCGCGCTGAGCAGCCTGGTGGCGGGTAACGCGCTCGCCCAGCAAGCGTCCGACGGCGCGACGATCGAGGAGGTCGTCGTCACCGCGCTGAAGCGCTCGACCACGGTCCAGACCACGCCGATCAGCGTCAGCGCGGTCACCGAGAAGTCGCTGCAGGCGCTGGGCGCCTCGGGCATCCAGGACTATTTCCGGACGGTGCCGAACCTGCAGGTTGACGGCAATTCGCCGACCAGCCGCCGCCTGACCCTGCGCGGCGTGCGCAGCGCCGGCGAGGCCACGGTCGGCCTCTACTACGATGAAACGCCTCTGACGGGGCCGGCGGGCACCACCGCCGACGCCAGCTCGACCAGCGCCGACGTCAACCTGTTCGACGCCGAACGCATCGAAGTGCTGCGCGGTCCGCAAGGCACGCTCTACGGCTCCGGCTCGATGGGCGGCACGCTGCGGGTGATCCTGAACAAGCCCGACAGCAGCCGCTACGCCGGCGCGGTCGAAGCCCAGGGCACAAGCGTCAAGGGCGGCAGCAACGGCTATTCGGTCAAGGGCATGGTCAACGTGCCGCTGATCGAGGACAAGCTGGCCGCGCGCCTGGTGCTCTACAAGACCGAAGGCGGCGGCTATGTCGACGATCTCCTGCTGAAGAAGAAGGACATCAACGATCAGCACGCCAGCGGTGGTCGCCTGATGTTGGGCTTCACGCCCACCGACAAGCTGACGATCAACGCCACCGGCCTGTTCCAGAAGACGACGCTGGACGGCCAGAACAGCTGGTACACGGCGCTGGGCAAGGAGGCCCACGCCACCAACGCCCGCGTGATCGCGCCCACCAGCGACAACCTGCGGCTCTACAACGTCACCGGCAAGTGGGACCTGGACTTCGCCACGGTCACGGCGACGTCGTCCTATTACAAGTGGACCCTGCTGCGGAACTCCGACTACAGCCCCACGCTCTCGGGCAGCCGCGCCAACGCCACGGCCTGCCGCAACTGGGTGGCCGGCGGCCCGGCTCCCGCCGGTTCGACGAACCCGGCCTGCACCGCCACGCAGCTGACCGCCTTCACCGCCTATGCCGACAGTCGGATCCCCGGCGCTCTGTATCAGCCGATGGGCCTGACCGCCTGGAACCACGAACTGCGGGCGAACGGCTCGCTGTTCGATGACAAGGTCGACTGGACGGCCGGCGTCTATCTCGAAAAGCGCGACGACTATATCGAGAGCAAGGTCGCCAAGGGCGACGCGACCACGGGGATCATCAACCCCAACGACCTGACCGCCTGGCGTCACGTCGGCACCGAGACCAAGCAGACCGCCTTCTTCGGCGAGGTCTCGTACAAGCCGGTCGAGAAGCTGACCCTGACCGGCGGCCTGCGCCGCTTCAAGTATGACAAGACCGTCTCGGGTCAGGTCCTGATCAGCAACTTCATCACCCAATCCTATGTGGGCCCGGCCGCCCAGGTCGACGCCAGCGCCGATGGCTGGGTCAGCAAGCTGAACGCCTCGTACCAGGTCACCTCGGACGTGATGGTCTACGCCGTGGCGGCCAAGGGCTTCCGTCCGGGCGGCGCCAACAACGTGCCGGGCCTGGCCAGCGCGCTGCTCGCCTATCAGCCTGACAGCCTGTGGAACTACGAAGGCGGCATCAAGAGCCAGTGGTTCGATCGCCGTCTGACGCTGAACGCGGCCGTCTATCAGATCGACTGGTCGAACATGCAGATCTCGGCCACCAGCGCCAACGGCGCGTTCAGCTACCTGACCAACGCCGGCAAGGCCAAGATCAAGGGCTTCGAGATCGAGGCCACGGCCCGTCCGATCCAAGGCCTGACGATCAGCGGGACTGCGGCGGTCGTCGACGCCAAGCTGACCGAGGATCAGGCCAATTCGACCATCCTGATCACCGGTTCGACCGGCCTGCGCGGCGACAAGTTCCCGAACGTGGCCAAGTACAGCGGCTCGGCCTCGGTCGAGTACATCTGGCCCGTCAGCGGTGATCTGAACGGTCTGGTGCGCGCCGACTACGCCTATGTCGGCGAGTCCGCCTCGCAGTTCCGTCCGACCTATGTCTACTACGAGAAGCAGGGCGACTACGGTTACGCCAACGTGCGCGCCGGCGTCGAGGGCTCCGACTGGGGCGCCTATGTGTTCGTCAACAACCTGACCGACGAGGTCGGGCTGATGAGCGTCACCTCGGCGGTCAACAACCCCAAGCAGGTCGTGAGCATCAGTCCGCGCACGGCCGGCTTCCAGGTCCGCAAGCGCTTCTGATCCGGCAGACGGGCGGACCGGAGGTCCGCCCGTCCTTCTCTGGACGGCTATGCCCGTGACCGCTTACAGCGCGTTCTGGCGGCTCGACCTCGGACCGCGTTCCACGGTCGTCAGTCCAACCAGCAGCGCCGTCGCGAGCAGTACGACGTCGATGATCCAGCCGATCGGATCGAGCATCGCGCCGAAGTGCAATGTCCCGTGCGTGACGGCGACCAGAGCAAGGAGGCCGGCGGTGATCCGGCGCAGCGCCTTCGATATGCCGGCGGGGGTCCCGACGGCGGCCGTGGCGCACGCCGCGAGGGTGGCGAGACCCCAAACCGCGACCGGCGCGGACACGGGCGACAGAAGGGCGACCAGCGCCGAGAAGGCGTAGGCGAGGGGCTGGCTCCAGGCGAAGGCCACCCAAAGTCGTTCCCAACGGGGCGCGGGCCGTCCCTTGTCGCGGCGGCGAGCCAGCCAGATGGCCACGCCGCTGGCGGTGACGGCGGTCAATCCCAGACCGAGAAGCAGGTAGGCGATCTTGACCGGCCAGCCGCCAAACCAGCCGAAATGCAGCGGGGTCATCGCCGAGAGCACACGCAAGCCCAGCGAGCCGCTCTCGTAGCCCACCTCGCCAAGAACGTGGCTCTCGCCATCGACGACGACGGTCTCGCCGCGCGACAGCCGCTTCTCGCTGGCGAGATTGACGATGGCGTGCTGCCCTCGCTCGCCGGGATGTTCGACAAAGATGTAGGTGGGCTGGGCGTCCGGATGGCGGGCAGCGGCGGCGTCGAGGGTCGATCCGATATCGATGATCTTGGCCGCCGGGCGCGGGTCATCCTTGACGCTGGGGCCTTGGAACAGCGCATAGGCTTTGCTGGCGTCGCCCTTGAAGGTGGCCAGAGCCAGCACGCCGACGATGATGGTGGTCAGGCCCAGAAAGGCGCCGGTCAGCGACACCGCGAGGTGGAAGGGCAGGCCCCATACCGAAATCCGATTGTGAAGATCAGCCTCCTGCAGACGCTTGGCGCCGCCCCAGCGCAAGGCGAAGGCGTCCTTGAACACCCGGGGATGCGACAGCACGCCGGAGATCAGCGACGAAAGCAGCGCCACGCCCGTCAGGCCGACCACGAACCCGCCCCAGGCGCGCGGCAGGTGCAGCGCCGTATGGAGCTGGACTTGGAACTCGGTCCATGGGGTTCGCGCCTCGCCCACCAGTCGGCCGGTCTGGTCCGCGACATAGGTCCGTTCCTCGCCGCCCGTGTCGTCGCCCCGCACCGTCAAGCGAGGATGATCGGCGGTCGGCAGCCGGACGAGCAGATCGTGCGCCTTGGGATTCCTGGCGAGCGTGGCTTGGACGGCGGCGTCCACGGCCTGCGGCGCGACCTCGTGCAGGACCGGTCCTTGCGGCTGCTCCCAGCGGGTGAACTCCTGGGTGAGCACCGCGATCGATCCCGAGAAGCAGACGAGATAGATCAGGGCCGCGAACGCGAGCCCAAGGGCGGAGTGGCCCGCCAGCATGGCGCGCACGAAATCCGCCGGAATCTTTGGCCAGATCGGTTTGCCCACCGTCTTGGTCTTGGAGGGCGCAGACGTGTCGGGAGAGGCGTCCATCACAGTGCGCCCTTCAGGAACGCCGCGCCCAGGGTCAGGGTGGCGACGCCGGCCAGGACCGCGAAGGCCCGCAGAATCTTGTCGTCGGAAAGGGTCCAGGCCATGCCGGCCGCCCACAGGAAGGGGACGATCAGTCCGCCGACGACCATCCGGCTCTGAACCTGACCGGGCGCGCAGATCGCCACCGCCAGACCGCAGCCCAGGGCTGCGACGCCCGCCAGAGGGCCGGCCAGAAAGCCGCGCAGCCACCCACGCCAGGCGACGCGTCGGCGATCGGAGGGTTCGGGCGCCAGCTCCCGGGCGGCCTTCCTGCGGGCGTTCCTCAGTTCGACGCCAATCGCCACAAGCGCGAGCACCGCGGTGGACCCCAGCGCCAGGACGGCGGCGGGGCCGCGCACAGGCCCCATCAGCGGAACCGAGGCGAGGAGCGCCAGCAGCAGCAGGCCCCAGCCGCCCAGGATCAGCCAGGGGCGTTGGGGCGTGGGGCGCTCCCAGGCCCGCTTGAGCATGGCGGCGCCCGCGACGGGCAACGGCGCCAGGGTCAGCACCCAAAGCGCGCTCACCAGCGAGTCTCCAGGGTCAGGCCCACCACCCGAGGCTCGCTCAGCAGAGCCACGCCAACGTCCGCGCGTGTGTACTGCGCGTAGGTCGCGTTCAGCAGGTTCTTGCCATAGAGGTACGCGCCCCAATGGCCGCGCTCGTAGCCGAAGCGGCCGTTGAACACGACGCGCGCCTTGACGACGTCGTCCTGCGCCTGCTGCAGGCCCGCCGAGGAGTAGCTGCGAGACCGGTAGTTTCCGTCGAGGTGCGCGACCAGTCCGTTGGACCAGCGATAGTCGGCGCCCAAGGCGACCGTCCAACGGGGCGCGTAGGGGAACTCGGACCCCGAGAGGTTGCGGGTGTCGACACCCGAGGTGATCGCGAAGTCGTCGAACCGGGTTTTGGTGCGGCCCAGCGACGCGTACCACGACAGAGCTTCCGTGACGCGTTGGGCGACTTCCAGTTCGAAACCGTAGAGGTGCGACTTGCCAGCGTTACGGACCTCATAATCGTAACTGTTCAAGCCCAGGTTCACCATCACCTGCTGGTCCTTCCAGTCGACATAGAAGGCGTTGGCGTTGACGGTCAGGGCGCCGTCCAGCCAGGCGGTCCGGAGCGAAGCCTCGTAGTTCCAGGTGTATTCCGGGTCATAGGCCACGACCGTTGAGCGGGCGATGTTCACCGTCGAGCCGCCGGACCGGTAGCCGCGCTGGGCGACGAGGCTGGTGTTGATGTCCGGCGTCCAGTCGTACTTGATCCCGACCTTGGGCAGGAACGCGTTGAACGACCGGGTGGTCTCCGGCGAGGAGGAGCCCGCCTGGGCCACCATCGCGGCGACGAAGGCGTTCACCTGGGTCACGTACGGCGCGTAGGCGCCGAAGGCCGCCGGCGTGGGATAGACGCCGGTGAAGCGGGCGACTTGGACGCTGCCGCCGGTGTTCTTCTCGTGATCGTAGCGGAAGCCGCCCAGGAGGCTCAGCTTATCGGTCAGCGCGTAGCTGCCGTCGGCGAAGACGGCGCTGGTGGAGACGATCGACGGCTGATCACCGGAATAGTCCACCGGGATCACCGGAAGGGCCGCGACATAGAGGTTGGCGAAGGCGTTGGCCTGAGCGGCGGCGGCGGCCTGCTGGGGCGCTGTGGGGTTGGGGAGGCCCGCCAGCAGGGTCGAGGTGAGGACGTTGACCAGGGTCGCTCTCGGGAAGTCGACATTGACCTGGCTGGCGCTCTTGTCCTCCGCGTCGCGCCGGGCATGGTAGACGCCGATCAGCCCCTTCAGCCGGGCCCCGTCGTGATTCAGGCGCAGTTCCTGGGATGCGGTGTCGATGTTCTCGCGCCGCGCGCCGTACGATATCCGGGGCGCCTGGAAGTCGAGGTCGTAGGTCGCGTTGGTCTTGACCGTGTTGAACGAGGCGATCGCGTTCAAGGTCAGGGTGTCGCTGAGCTTGTAGCTGACATCGGCGGTGAGGATGTCGGTCTTGGTCCGGGTCCGGGTCGGATCACCCGACAGGTCAACCCGGTGCTTGTAGAAGTCGGGTGTGTCGATGCGGGCGTAGGTGAACTGATAGCCGGCGTCGCGGTCGCTATGGGCGTAGGTCAGGGTCGCCTTCAGGCCGGGCAGGGCGCTGGGCGTGAACAGAAGCTTGCCCCGGACCGTCAGGCTGTCCAGCGCGTCGATATCCCGCTTCAGCGTCGGATTGTAGACGAAGCCGTCGCTGTCCTTCTTCTCGACGGCGGCGCGGAAGGCCAGTTGATCCGCGACGATGGGGCCGCCGGCCGCGAACGCGAACGTGCGCTCGTCGCCGCTGGCCAGGTTCACGCGCGCGCGAAACTGGGGCGTGTAGGTCGGGTTGGCCGAGGTGATGATCACGGCGCCCGCAAGGGAGTTGCGCCCCTGCAAGGTCGATTGCGGACCGCGCAGGATCTCGACCTGCCCAATGTCCCACATCTCGAGGGGGCCGCCGTAGACCGCTTCCACCGGCAGCGCCGCGCCGTCGACATAGACCGTCGCCAAGCCGCCGGTCCCGCCGCCCGAGACGTTCATGTTGCTGACGCCACGGATCGTGAAGCCGGTCTTGCCATAGGTCTCGCTCATGTTCGCCGTGCGGGCGACCACGTCGAAGAAGGTCTGGATGTTCTCGCGCTCGATGCGCGCGGCCGTGGTCACCGCGACGCTGGTCACGGTCTGCTGCAGCGAGCGTGAAGTCTTTTCGCCGGTGATCACAACGGCTTCGACGGCGGTGGACTGGTCGTCGCCCGGAACCGGTGGAACGCCGACCTCCTCAGCCGAGGCGGCCTGAGCCAGACCCAAAATCGCGAAAGAACAAGCGGCCAGCAGACATCGACGCATGGAAACCCCCGAACGGAACATGCGCGAGGGGCTACGTCAGATAATATTGCGAGTCAATCGCATTCGCATATTCGCGGCTTGGTCATCTTTGTGGGCGGGGACTACTGTGCGCGGCAGGGGAAATGCGGCGCCGGGCGGCTTGCGACGGCAGAACCCCAAGACGCGGCGCGGCGCCTTGGGGTCTTTGTCCATCGCTTATTTCAGCAGGCTGCCGGGCGGGGTGTAGTGGACCTGGGCGGCAGGACCGAGCGGCCAGTCGAAGGCCACCCAGGCCAGGGTCATCAGGACGCCGGCGACCATGAAGGCCAGGGCGTAGGGCAGCATCAGGGCCAGCAGCGAACCGACGCCCATGCTCGGGTCCCAGCGGCGGGTCATGGCCAGCACCAGCGGGAAATAGCTCATCAGCGGCGTCATCAGGTTGGTGAAGCTGTCGCCCATGCGATAGGCGGCGGTGGTCATCTCGGGCGAGATGCCCAGCAGCATGAACATCGGCACCACCACGGGGGCCAGGGCGCTCCACTTGGCCGAGGCCGAGCCGATGAAGAGATCCAGCACCGACGAGAAGCCCAGCACGCTGACCAGCAGCAGGGGCGCGGGCAGGTTCATCGCCTTCAGCGCCTCGGCGCCGTGGATGGCGGCGATCGGACCCAGGCGCGACCAGTTGAACATCGCCACGAAGTGAGCGGCGAAGAAGGCGAAGACGATGTAGGGGGCCACCGAGCGGACCCCGTCGGCCATCATGGTCACGACGTCGCCCTCGGTCTTCACCGTGCCGACGCCGACGCCATAGGCGACGCCGCTGGCCAGGAACAGCAGCATGAAGCCGGCGATCAGGGCGCCGTAGAACGGGGTCAGTTGCGCGGGGCCCGTCTTGGTCTCGTCGATCAGCGGCGTGAAGCCGGGCGTGAGGCTCAGCGCGGCGAACAGGGCGACGATCGCCAGCGCGGCGAGGCCGGCGAACTTCAGGCCGCGCTTTTCTTCAGGCGTGACGGCGGATTTGGCCAGTTCGGCCTTCAGCGCATCGTCGGCCTGACCGCCCCAAGGGCCAAGGCGCGGTTCGACCACCTTGTCGGTCAGGAACCAGGCGATCGGGGTGAAGACGACCACGATGGCCAGGATGAACCACCAGTTGCCCAGCGGGTTCATGGTCCAGGTCGGGTCGATGATCCGCGCGGCTTCCTGGGTGAACCCGAACAGCACCACGTCGAACTGGCCCGGCGTCAGATTGCCGGCGAAACCGCCCGAAACCGCTGCGAAACCGGCCGCGATGCCGGCCAGCGGATGGCGTCCGACCGCCGCGTAAAGCAGGCCGGCCAGCGGGATGAACACCACATAGGCCGCATCCGAAGCATGGTGTGAGACCATGCCGATGATCACGACCAGGGGCGTGAGAATGCGCTTGGGCGCCTCGCGCAGGCTGGCGCGGATCAGAGCGCTGAACAGGCCCGATCGCTCGGCCACGGCCGCGCCCAGAATCACCACCAGCACCAGGCCCAGCGGGGCGAAGCTGGTCAGGGTCTTGGGCATCTCGGTGAACAGGCGCGCCAGATTGGCCTCGGAGAACAGGCTGCTGGCCGCATAGGTCAGGACGCCGTTCTCAAGCTCGCCGAACTGCGGGGCCTCGTCGCCGGCATAGGTGATCGAGGCCGACCAGCCCAGGGCCTGGCCGATGGCCGACAGGACCATCAGGCCCAGGATCAGCCAGACGAAGATCATCACGGGCTCGGGCAGCAGGTTGCCCAGTCGCTCGACGGCGCCGAGCAGTCCCTTTTGTCGGGGCGGAGGAGAGGAAACAGGGGGCGGGGCGTCGCTCATGCGGCGTCATGCTCCGATATCGATGTGATCCCTCCATCGACATGGCTAGCGGGCTCGGCGCGCGAGGTAAAGCTTGCTGATCGGGGAAAGCGCCGACGGCGTTTCAGATCAGGCTGTATTCCGGCTTGGCGTAGACGGCTACAAGGTCGACGCCGTAGGCGTCTTGCGTGGCCTGGTCCATGAACAGAGCGCCGGCGGACTTGGCGTAGACGCCGATATTGGCCTTGCCCGCTTCGGCCATCAGCCACCCGACCATCGCCGCCTTCGTGCCCTGGCCGTTCAGACCGTCCTGGCCGTAGGCGGCGAAATAGTCGGCGCGCGTGTCGATCAGGGCGTGGATCTTCTCGTCGGTCGGGGTCGGGCCGAAGATCGTGGCGTAGGCCTTGCGGGTGGCCTCGAACAGGGTCAGCCCGCCGTAGTCGGCGGTGAACTTGGCCGCGCCTTCGCCGACCTTTCCCAGGTTGACCGCGAAGTTGATGTAGCGGTTTTCCAGGTTGAACGACTGGTAGTAGGCGCTGTTGAGGTTATTGCCGTTCACGCCGTCGGGATTGACCAGATAGTCCATGCCCGCCGCCGTCGGCGTCTTGCCGGTGAAGAACTGGTAGGCCATCACCGCCACGCCGCTGGTGGAAAGCGCGGCCTTCGATACTTGCCCGATGGCGTCCGTATAGCTGGCGCCCGTGGCCATCGACGCGCCCAAGCTCTTGGTGATCGGCTCGGCGGCGGCGCTGAAGGTCGCCAGGCGCAGGATGTTGCTGACCGCCGTGGCTACGCGGCTGTCGACCAGACTGACGGTGCGGTCGCTGAACGACAGTCGCTCGATGTTCAACAGGCTGTCGGTTCCGTCGCCCCCGACCCGGTCGGCGACAGACCAGGCCCCGTCCACGCCCGCCGTCACCTTGTAGTTGGCGAAGGCGCCGGAATAGACGGCCGTGTCGATCCCCTTGCCGCCGTCCAGCACATCGGCGCCGGCGCCGCCCACCAGACGGTTGTCGGCCGCGTTGCCGTTGATGGTGTCGATCCCCGAGCCGCCGATGGCGTTCTCGATCACCGCGTTCATCGCGATGGTGACATTGCCCTTCAGGCCGCCGACGCTGGAGAAATAGCCCGAGCGCAGGTCGATGATCTGGTTGACCTTGTAGCCGGAGAAATCCAGCGTATCGACGCCGCCGGCGTCCCACACCGCGAACACCAGCTTGCTCGAGGACGAGGTGGCCAGGAACCAGTCCCGACCGGCCGTGGAATTGAAGCCGTACACCGTATCGCCGGTGCGGGTGTTCATGTTGGCGCCGTAGGCCATCTGGGCTGCGGCGATGTCGTCCAGCAGGGGCGATGAGGCGTAGGCCCCCTGAAAGGAGCCCCCGGTGTTGGCCTCTCCGAAGTAGGACATCACCGTGTACTGGCGGCTGTCCTCATAATACTCGGCGTGCTTGGCGTAGGTGACCGGTTCGGTCTCGCTGGCGTTGTATTCGGCGGGGTGGGCTAGGCCGATGGCGTGTCCGATCTCGTGGACGATCACCATGCCGCCATAGTTCGAGGCGCTGGGGTTGGTGTTGTAGCCCAGCGTCGACTTCAGCCAGACATCGCCCGAGCGGCTGGTCGCCGCCGTGTTGCCCGGATAGTAGGCGAAGCCGGCCGCGTCGGACTCGCCCGTCGAGAAGTTCCCGAACAGGATCGAGGCGCTGTCGCTGTAGGCGTCCTCGTCAGACGCGCCCTGGCCGACCCTGACGAACGTGATGTTGGCCACATCGGCCCAGGACTGCAGCGCCTTCTCGGTCTGGGCGATCTGCGCGGCGTTGAAACGCGAAAAGCCGCCAGTGTCGGTCGGCATGTTGGTCGGGGCGGTCGAGCGGTAGGCGTAGGTCACCGTCGCCGGCACGTAGAGCGCCGCCGACCAGCCCGGTTCGCCCCGCAGCAACTGCGAGGCGGCCTGCTCGACGGTCAGGCTCTTCTTGCCGTCGATGGTTCCGGTGCGGGAGTCGGCGTCGACGAAGGCCAGCGGATCACCGCCGCCCGAGATGGCGCCGAGGCCATCATCGCCGTGCAGGTTCAGCCCGTACCGCTGGCATTGAATGCACACGACAACGCTCCAACTCACCGATCAGGCGAGTATGAAGAAGCCCGGATTCTTCTGCAATCTTGGCTGTTCGCGACATGTTCGCGCATTGGCCGGCCGGTCGAGCGCCGCCTTGGCGTGGCGCCCGCCGCCACATTTTTCGTAGTTCGCCTCAATTTGTTGCTCAGGCGCCACACCTGAATCCGCGCATGGCGCGTTTGTGCTCCAGGTCCCGGGGAACATGTCGGGTCCGCGACTTTCGTAGGAAGAGGGTTTTTCAAATGAACATGCGGTTGCTGGTCGGTGTCGCGGCGGTAGCGCTGTGCGCCGCCTCGGGCGCTTCGGCCCAAAGCGCCTTGAGCGGCTGGTACGTCGCGGGTGACGCTGGCTATCACGAGCCCAAGGACGTCAAGGCGACGTCTTCGAACGGCTATCAGTGGAACTTCAACGCCGACAAGGATTGGGCCGCGTTCGGCCGCCTTGGCTACAAGTTCTCGCCGAACTGGCGTGTTGAGGCCGAATACGGCTATCGCCCCAGCGACATGCAGGGCGTTCGTGGCGCGGGCCTCAGCGGCGCCCAGCCGGTCGGCCTCTGCTTGCCGGGCGTCGCCCGCACCTCGTCCTCGCCGCAATGCGGTGAGCCCAAGGGCGAGCTGAAGGCCTCGACCCTGATGGCCAATGTCATCTTCGACATGGGCGGCGACTCGCGCTTTAGCCCGTTCGTCGGCGTCGGCGCGGGTACGGCGTGGGTGCACAACAAGGTCTATGGCCAGCTGCCGGGCGTGCCGGCGGGCGCGGCCATCTACCAGAACACCAACTTCGACGACGTGGATCAGGCGTTCGCCATGCAGGGTCTGCTGGGCGTGGCCTGGAACTTCGCCGACAACTGGTCGATGGACCTGACCGGCCGTTACCTGCGCACCTCGAAGCTCGACTGGGGTTCGGTCACCCAGAACGTGGGGCCGGCCGGCGGTTCGATCACCGATGTCGGCACGTTCTCGGGCCGCTACAAGGACACCTCGGTGACCTTGGGTATCCGCTACACCTTCGGCGCCCCGCCGCCTCCGCCCCCGCCGCCGCCGCCTCCGCCGCCGCCGCCGCCTCCGCCCGAGCCGGCTCCCCCGCCGCCGCCGCCGCCCCCGCCGGCCGCTCCGGCCTATGAGGCGCGCGAGTTCGTGGTCTACTTCCCGTTCGATCAGTACGTGCTGACGCCGGAAGCCCAGGCCGTGGTCCAGCAGGCCGCTGAATACGCCAAGGGCGGCAACGCCACCCGCGTCGTCGTCACCGGCCACACCGACACCTCGGGCTCGGACGCCTACAACCGCAAGCTCTCGGAGCGCCGTGCGCGCGCCGTGGCTGACGGCCTGGTGGGCATGGGCCTGAACGCCACCACCGTGGCGGTCGACTGGAAGGGCGAAAGCGCTCCGGCCGTCGCTACCGGCGATGGCGTCAAGGAACCGCTGAACCGCCGCTCGACGGTCTCGATCAACTTCCAATAAGGACGTCTGATCGACAGAAGTGGGGGCTGGCCGCGAGGCCGGCCCCTTTTTTGCGCCGTGTGAGGGTCTCCAACGAAAAGACGCTCCCGATGGGGCGTCGGGAGCGTCTGATCCGGCGGGCCAAGAGGGCGGCGGTCCGCCGTCACGTGGCCGGCAGTGAAGGGGGCGCCGGCCAGATGTGTTCTTGTGGGGTCCGGAGCGTTCCGCCGTCGCCGAAGGCGCTCCGATAACCGTGTTCGACTATACGCGGTTACGCCTGTCAGGCGAGTCGAAACGCGTCAGTTTGAGGGGCTGCGACAATTGGCGCGGCACGGGCGACGGGGTGTCGAGCATCCGCGCCACCAAATGCTCGGCCAGCAGCGGCGCCAGGCAAAAGCCGCGCGAGCCCAGGCCGGTCAGCACGACCACGCCGTCTTCGCGCACATCCGCCAGCGGCAGACGGTCGGGCGTGGTCGCGCGCAGCGCCGCGCGCCCGGCGAAGGCGGAGCCGGCCAGCCTCGCCGCCAGGGTCGGCAGACCCTTGGCCAGGGTCTCGAGATTTCGAACGTGGTCCTGCGCCCGGACCTCGGTTCCCGTGTCGTCACGGTCGTGCGTGGCGCCGAACAGCAGGCCGTCGCGGGTGGGGATCGCATAGCCGCCGAACGCGACGGGCGGAACATCGTGTCCGGTGGTCCAGCTAGCCTGTCCGCGCACGGGGCGCAGGGGCGCGTCCGCCAGCAGCGCCGCGCCGTCGGCCCCTCCGGCCAGGGCCAGCCGATCGGCGCGCGCGATCAGCGCGCCGGTCGCATCCAGCAGCCGCCAGCCCTCGCCGTCGCGCTCCACCGCGGCGACCCGTCGTCGCAGCACCGGACCCGACCAGGCGGCGATGACCTCGGCCGGCGCGATGACTCGCGCGCCCGCCATGGCCAGGGCCGGGGTGGCCGTCTCCAGCCGGGCCGAAGTCTCCTCCGCCGTCAGCGGCCGCATCGCGCCCGGCTCGAACAGATCCTGGCCCGCGACGGTGGCGAAGCGGGCGGGGTCGCGCTCGCCGGCGGCCAGTTGCACAACCTCACGGGCGATGATCGCCGAAGGTTCGGCCTCGTATAGCGTGACCGCGCGCGTCAGCGCCTGAGCGTAGAGCGCCGCCCGCGGGCCGCCGCCCGCGTCCAGCGCCGGGGTCACCAGCGCGGCCGGATTGCCGGAGGCGGCGGGCGCCTCGGGATCATCCACCACCAAGACCGACAGACCCGCCGCGCGCGCCGCGCGCGCCAGAGCCGCGCCGGCGATCCCCGCCCCGATGATCGCCAGGGTTTCGGGGCGAACCGCGACCGGACGCGCGCTCGGCCGCCAGGCTTCCAGGCGCTCGCGCTTACGGCCAAAGCCGGGGCGCTTGGCGATCTCGAACCCCGCCGCCGTCAGGCCCCGACGCACCGCGCCGGCCACGGTGAAGGTCGCCGCCCGCGCGCCGGGGGCCGAGCGCGCCCCGACCGCCGCCAAAACCTCGTCGCGCCACATCGCCGGGTTGAGGGCGGGGGAGAAGCCGTCGAGGAACCAGGCGTCGGCCTGGCCGTCCCAGGCTTCCAGCGCCGCGACCACGTCCATCACGGCCAGATCCAGCACCGCGTCGAAGCCGGGCAGGTCCACGCGATGGAAGCCCCGCGCCCGGCCGGGCCAGTGTTCCAGCAGCACCTGCGCCGCCTCGCCCAGCTCCGGCCAGTGCGCGAGGATCCGCCCCGCCTCGTCGCGGGAGAGGGGGTGAGCCTCGATCGAGAAGATGTGCAGTCGCCCGCCGGGGGGCTTCTCGCGTCGCCACAGGTCCAGCAGAGCGGCGATGTTCAGGCCCGAGCCGAAGCCCAGCTCGCCGACCACGAAATCCCGCCGCTCGGCGAAGCGCTCCGGCAGCCCGCAGCCCGCCAGGAACACCGCCCGCGTCTCGGCCAGCCCATCGACGCTGGAGAAATAGACGTCGCCGTACAGGCTGGACTGGGGCAGTCCGTCTTCGCGCCAGACCAGCGGCGAGCCGTCGAGCGATCCTTCGGAGGGGGCGGTGGGGTCCATGGGGGTGCTACAGCGCCTGCTGGGGGCGAGCGTCAAGGTCGCAGTCCGCACACCGATCTCCCCGGCGAATGCCGGGACCCAGATCCAGCTTGAGCGTCGGACGTGAAAACGCCCTTCGCCTGGGTTCGACGAAGGGCGCTGGCGCCTTCGATCTGGACCCCGGCATTCGCCGGGGAGATCGGTTTTGAGATCGAGGGAAGCCTTAGTGCGCGGCCTTCTTCTCTTCCGGCTTGGCGGCCTCGGCCGGGGCGGCGGTCGAGGTGGCGCCCGTGGCGGCGGCGTCTTCGGCTTTCTGGGCCTCGGCGTCGGCCGGATCCATCGGCGCGGCGGCGGCGTCGGCGGCGGCCTTGTTGGCGTCGGCGGCCGCCTGGTCCTTGGCCGAGGCGGCGTCGGTCACCGTGCCGGCTTCGGCGGCGGCGGCCTTGGCGGCGGCGTCGTCAGCGGCGGCTTCTTCCTTCTTGCCGCAGGCGGCCAGGGACAGGGCCGAGACGGCGGCGCCGGCGATCAGCAGCTTACGGATCATGGTCGAGGTCATGAGGTCTCCCCTTCGATTGGCCGCGTCGCCTTGGCGGCGACGTCTTCGGCCCGAAAGGAATACCGGTTCGAACGGCCGCGCAAGTTACGAGTCCGTAGGGCGGGAAGGCCTTACTCGTTCGGGATCTGCGACAGGGCTTCTTCCAGTTCGGCGAAGCTGGGCTGGCAGGCGGTGGGCACGTTGCCACGGCCGATTTCCACAGAGATCTGGGCGGCGTTGCCGTGCAGGTGCGCGACCAGGACGGCCTGGATGATCTTGTAGAAGGCCGCGTCCTCGTCCAGCACTGAAGCCAGGCGCGTGGCCATGGGGCCGACCAGGCCATAGGCCATGAACACGCCCATGAACGTACCGACCAGAGCGCCGCCGATCATGGTGCCCAGCACCGCCGGCGGCTCGGTGATCGAGCCCATGGTCTTGATGACGCCCAGCACGGCGGCCACGATGCCCAGAGCCGGCAGACCGTCCGACAACTGCGTCAGGGCGTGCGCCGCCTGGTGGGCTTCGTGGTGGTGCTTCTCGAGCTGCTTCTCCATCGCGTCCTCGACCTGGTGGGGATCTTCCAGGTTCATGGTCATCATCCGCAGGGTGTCGCAGATGAAGTCGACGGCGAAGTGGTCGTGGGCGATCTTCGGGTAGCGCGAGAAGATCGTGCTTTCCTGCGGCTTTTCGATGTGGGCTTCCAGCGCGATGACGCCCTTGGACTTCATCGTCTTGGTCAGCAGGAACAGCAGGCTAAGCAGGTCGCGATAGTCCTGCGCCTTCCACTTGGGACCCTTGAAGATGGTGCCGAAGCCGCCGAGGGTGGCCTTGATCACGGTCATCGAGTTCGAGATCAGGAACGCCGCGACGCCCGCGCCGCCGATGGCCATCAGTTCGTGCGGCGCGGCGTGGATGATCACGTCCATCTTGCCGCCCGAGATGATGTACGAGCCGAACACCAGGCCGAAGAGCAGAACGATGCCGATGATCTGGAACATGGTGTAGGTCGCCCCGAGTTTGACGGCGCATCATCGCGGTTAATGATTAATCCAAGGTTCTCGCCCGGGCGGTCGAGCGTCTGTGATTGTCGGCACATTGCGTGGACCCGTGTGCGGGTCTAACGGTTGTTTGATGACCGGGGATATTCAAAACGGCCGGACGAACCGGCGGGCCTTCGCCATTCTCTTCGGCGTGTCGGTGGCGACCGCCCTGGGAAACACCGGCATGTTGTCCGTGCTTCCGGCGATCGGGCGCGAGATCGGCATTCCCGACGCCCTGGTGGCGGGGATCTTCTCGCTGTCGGCGGTGCTGTGGGCGGTGACATCGCCGTTCTGGGCGCGGCAGTCCGACCTTCGTGGGCGCAAGCCGCTGATCATGCTGGGCCTGGCGGGCTTCTGCGTCTCGATGACGCTGTGCGCCATCGTGGTCTCGGCGGGATTGCACCATCTGGCGCCGCCGATGGTGATCTTCGTGCTGTTCCTCCTGGCGCGGGCCCTGTTCGGCGGCTTTGGCTCGGCGGCCAATCCGGCGACCCAGGCCTATCTGGCTGAGCGGACCAGTCGCGAGGAGCGCACCCAGACCATGGCCAGCCTGGCCGGCGCCTTTGGCCTCGGCACCGTGGTCGGACCGCTGCTGGCGCCGCTGTTCGTGCTGCCGGGGGTGGGACTGGCCGGTCCGATGGTGGCGTTCGCGGCCCTGGCGGCGGTGATGCTGGCGGTGGTCCATCGCGGACTGCCCGAGACCTTCAAGCCCGGACATGGCGACACCCCGCCCCGGCGCCGCCTCGGTCTGCCCTGGCGCGGCGAGGGCGCGGCGCTGTGGAAGGACCCGCGCCTCAAGCCGTTCCTGATCTTCGGTTTCCTGGTCGCTTCGTGCCAGACGGCCCAGACCCAGACGCTGGGCTTTCTGATCATCGACAAGCTGGGTCTGTCGCCGATCAAGGCCCAGGGTTTCATCACCCTGGCCATGGCCGCCGGCGCGGTGGCCGGCCTTCTGGCCCAGTGGGGCCTGATCCGGATGTTCCGCATGGGGCCGCGCGAGCTGATGCGCTGGGGCGTCGCGGCCGCCGCCTTGGGCAATATCGTCGTGGCCTTCGCGCCGGACTATGCGGCGGTGGCGATCGGCTATGCGATCGCCAGCCTCGGCTACGGCTTCGCCCGACCGGGCTTCACGGCGGGGGCGTCGCTGTCGGTGGAGGCCAAGGACCAGGCCGGCGCCGCCGGGGCGATCGCCGCGATCAACGGCCTCAATGTCGTGGTCGCGCCGCTGTTCGTGCTGCTCTACGAGAAGATCGGCTGGGCGCCGTTCGTCCTCAACACTGTCATCCTCGGCGGGCTGCTGGTCTATGCGTTGCGCCAGGTGATGCTGCGCTCGGTCAACCAGGGCGACGCCGACGAGGAGGCCGCCATCGCCGGGCTGGAGCGGTCCGACGAGGGCGGGGTTTAGTCTTAGGCGATCAGGCGCTCCAACGCCCGGCGATCCTTCAGCACCATGTGGCGGACGGTCGGCAGGGCGATCAGGCCCTCGTCCTGCAGCGCGGTCAGGGTGCGCGAGACGGTCTCGATGGTCAGGCCCAGATAGTCGGCCATGTCCTGGCGGCTCATCGGCACGTCCAGTTCGGCGTCGGCGCGGGTGCGGGTGGCGATGTCCAGCAGCAGACCCACCACGCGTTCCTGAGCCGAGCGGCGGCCCAGCATCAGCACGTGGTCCTGGCAGCGTTGGAGGCCCTCGGCGGTCAGGCGGAACAGAGCCCGCGCCGCGTCGCCCCGCTGGGCGGCCAGATCGCTGAGCGCGCCGCGACGGATCATCCGTACCGTAGCGTCAGACATGGCCTCGGCGTTGATCCGGTGGGTGTCGGTCATCTCCAGGCCGAAATAGTCGCCCGCGAAGTGGAACTCGTCGATCTGGCGGCGGCCGTCGCGCAGGATCCGGTAGGTGCGGACCGAGCCGGAAACCACTTGGTAGACATAGTCGGCGGCTTCGCCTTCGCCGAAGATTTCCTCGTCGCGATGAAACCGCGCGCACGCCCCCGGAGCCGGGAGGACGGAGTCGAACAGGTGATCGTTTTCAAACGTCTTGGCGCGCATCGGAGACAGCATTGGAAACCCCCTCGGTTGTTGTGGTTTTTTTGCGCCATCTCAAACCGATGCGAAATTCGGGGCATGCGCCTAAGGAGCGCTCGCTAAGGGGAGTCCCTTAGCGACAAACGCGGAGGTCGGCGATTTTGACGCCGATCAAGGTTCGCCGAGCGTTCTCGTGGCGTGCTGGTTTCATGTGCGACCGGCCCGACCCGTCGGACGGCGAGACCGACCGTCCCATGATCCTTCTCCTCGTGGACGACGAGGCCCTGCGCGACGCGCTGCGGTTCTCGTTGGAGACCGACGGCTATGCCGTGCGGGCGCCGGCTGACACCCACGGGTGCCTGTCCTGCTCGGATTGTCGGGCCGCAGCCTGCGTGGTCATCGACGACGGTGACACGACTCTGCCCCCAACGACCCCCGGCCGACCGACGATCGTGCTGACCGGCGACGCGCAACGCCTGGCCCGACGAGGCGTCACCGGCGTCACCCTGGTGGAAAAGCCGTTGCTGGACGACAGGCTGGGCCGTGAGCTCTCGACCCTGCTGGCCCGCGCCGCGCCGGGGCTCTAGCCGCCGCGCACCGACAGGGTCATGCGCACAAGGGCCGCCAGATTGTCGGCCTGCATCTTGGTCATCAGCTTGGCGCGATAGATCTCGACCGTGCGGGGGCTGATTCCCAGATCGCGAGCGATGACCTTGTTGGCGTGGCCGGCCACCACGCCGTCCAGCACCTGGCGCTCGCGCTCGGACAGGCTCTCGATCCGCTTGAGGATCGCCGCCTGGTCGTCGGAGACAGGCGCGGCCTCGACGCTGGCGAAGGCGCGCTTGAGCGCGTCCAGCATCCGCGACTCCGAGAATGGCTTTTCCAGGAAGTCGACCACGCCCGAACGCATGGCTTCGACCGCCATCGGGATGTCGCCGTGGCCGGTGATCATCACGATCGGCATCTTGATCTTCAGGGCCGACAGCCGGGCGACCAGGTCCTGGCCGCTCATCTCGGGCATTCGCACGTCGGTGATGATCACGCCGGGCTTGGCCTGCGGCAGGGCGTCCAGGAACGCGGGCGCGCTGGCGTAGGTCACGACCTCGAAGTCGGCCGACTCCAGGAGGAACGCCAACGACTCGCGGGCGCTCTCGTCGTCATCCACCACGTGGACCACGGGGGCGTCAGTCATCGATCGTCTCCTTTTCGCCGGCCAAGGACTCGGCCGGCGGCAACGTAAATCGGAATAGCGCGCCGCCGCCAGGATTCGCCTCGGCCCAGATGCGGCCGCCGTGCGCCTCGATGATCGAACGCGAGATGGACAGGCCCACGCCCATCCCCTGCGGCTTGGTGGTCATGAACGGTTGGAACAGACGCTCCAGCACCTCCGGCGCGATGCCAGGCCCCGTATCGGCGACACTGACCTCCGACCACCCCTCTTCGGTGAGGCCCGTTCGGATCAGAAGCGCCCGCTTGCGCGGCTCCTGGGCCTGCATGGCGTCGATGCCGTTGCGGATCAGGTTGAGCAGCACCTGCTGAATCTGGACCCGGTCGGCGAAGACATCGTCGGCCTTTGGATCAAGTTTCAGGCGGACATCGACCTGACGTTCCTTCTCGCCGATCAGGGCCAGGGCCGAGGCTTCCTCGATCAGCTTGGACAGGCTCTCGGCTTCGCGCTCGCTGGCGCCGCGCCGGGCGAAGTCGCGCATGCGGTGGATCACCTCGCCGGCGCGCAGGGCCTGGGCGGCGGCGCGGTCGATGGCGTCGCGGACCTTCGCCTGGTCGGCCTCGCGGCCGCGATCCATCAGACGGCGCGAGCCGGTCAGCAGGTTGGCGATCGCCGACAGCGGCTGGTTCAGCTCGTGCGCCAGGGTCGAGGCCATCTCGCCCATGGCGGTCAGGCGCGAGACGTGGACCAGCTCGTTCTGCAGTTCCTGCAGGCGGGTCTCGGTCTCCTGGCGTTCGGTCAGATCACGGATGAATCCGGTGAACGAGGGGGTCGGTCCTCGGGTTTCGCCGACCGCCAGCTCCATGGGGAAGGTCGAGCCATCCTTGCGGCGGCCCACGACGACGCGGCCCGCGCCGATGATCCGTTTCTCGCCGGTGCGGGCGTAGCGCGCCAGATAGGCGTCGTGGGAGGACTGGTAGGGCTCGGGCATCAGCAGGCTGACGTTCTTGCCGATCGCCTCGGCCTCGGTCCAGCCGAACATCCGCTGCGCCGCCGGGCTGAACGAGGTCATGATCCCCGCCCGATCAATGACCACCACGGCGTCGGGCACGGTGTCGAGGATCGAGCTCAGATGGTCGTTGATCGCGGCGGCGCGGCGGCGCGCGGCATGGAACCAGCCGCCGCCCACGGCCATGCCAAAGCCCACCGACAGGAAGATCGCCGCCGACAGCCCGCTGACCAGATCGAACGGGATGTCCCGGGTGACCCACCAGACCGCCGCCCAGGCGAAGGTGGTGCCGAACACGCCGGGGCCGACTCCGCCCAGCGCCGCGCTGACCAGCACCGCCGGGACGAACAACAGGAAGGACGAGGGCGCCGTGAAGGCTTCAGGCAGGTAGAGACGCGCCACCGCCGTCGCCATCACCGCAGCGAAGGCGGCCAGATAGGCGGTCGGGTGGGGATCGCTGAACAGGGTCGAGGACAGGCCCCTGGACGGTTTCATGGTCGCGCGCGGCTCCTGGAATCCGACGGTGTTATAGCCAAGCCCATTTGAGCCAGGTCAAGGCGAGCCCGCGCCGAACCCCGCAGCCTGACCTTCTCTAACAAGGGAGACTGTCGATGTCGGGCGGACAAACGGCCTATCTGGCGCTGGTGATCGGCGCCTTCGCGACCTTCGCTATCGTGCTGTTCACCACGCATATCCGGGTGAACCTGAAGTAGCGATCTGATCATGGTGTGGGGACGAGGCTCGGCGACTTGGTCGCCGGGCCTTTTTCTTTTCCGTCCATACGCAGGACCTTCGGGCAGATCGCCACGGGCGCGGAGCGATGGCTGACCAGGATCAGGCCCTGGCCCGTGCGCTTCAGACGGGCGTCGAGGCGCGCGACGACCTGGGTTTCGGTCGCCGGGTCCAGTCCCTCGGTCGGTTCGTCCAGCAGCAGCCAGGGCGCGTCGCGCAGATAGGCGCGGGCCAGGGCCAGGCGCCGGCGCTCTCCGCCGGACAGCCGTTCGCCGTCATCGCCGACATAGGTCGCAAGGCCCTCCGGCGCGGCGCGGATGCGATCGGCGAGGCAAGCCTCCTCCAACGCGGCCCAGAGGTCGGCGTCGCTGGCCTTGGGCGAGGCCAGGCGCAGGTTGTCGGCGACTGTGCCCGCCACCAGGCCGGCGTCCTGCGGCAGCCAGGCGAAGGCCTCGCGCCCGGCGGGCGAGACGGCCTCGCGCAGGCCCAGCAGAGTCTCGACGGCGGTGGTCTTGCCGCAACCGGACGGACCGGTGATCGCCAGTCGGTCTCCGGCCACGAGCGTGTTGTCCAGCAGACGAAGGGGCGTCGCCGAGGATGCGATCGGAAGCGCCGGACGCGGGCGATGGCGCAGGATGGCGTCCAGCCGCTCGCGGGCCTGCCGGGCGCCGCCGTCCTGGTCGAAGGCGTTGGCGAGGCTGGTCAGGGCGTCGAGACTCATCACCGCCGCCAAGCCGGCCAGAGCGGCCAGCGCGGGTCCGGCGGGCGCGGCGCAGGCGATCGCCGCCGCGACGGTCACGCCCGCGATCACCGCCTGGGCCGCAACGATGAACCCCTGGGCGCGGGCGGCGTCGCGCCGGGCGGCGTCCAAGGCGGTCGCACGGGCGTTCAGCGTCTCGCCCGCCCAGTCGGCCAGGCCATAGGCGCGCAGCTCGGCAGAGGCCGACACCAAGGCCGCAACCGAGTCCTTCAAGGCTCCGGTGCGCGCCTGGATCGCCGCGCGGGCCGGAGCCGAGAAGCGCCTGGCCAGGCCCTGGGCCGACAGCATCGCCAGGCCGGCGGCGGCCAGGATGATCAAGGTCGGGATCCAGCCGGCCAGAAGGGTGACGGCCAGGCCCGAGCCGAGGCCGGCGGCGGCGTTCCAAGGGGCGGAGAGGCGGACAAAGCGGGTCTCGATCGCGTCGACGTCCTGGACGAGGCGCGCGGAAGCCTCTCCGCGCGACAGCGTGAGGGACTCCGAGGCCGGCGCGGCGGCCAGACTCTGGAAGACCGCCGGGCGGATGGCCGCCAGCGCCCGCAGGGCGGCGGCGTGGCCCGATAGCCGCTCGCCATAGCGGGCGGCGGTCCTCAGGATCGCCAGCAGGCGGATCCCGGCGCTGGGCAGCAGCACGTTGAAGGCGTGCGCGGCGGCCAGACCCGCGCCGCCGGCGATGGCGCTGGCCACGATGAACCAGCCCGACAGCCCCAGCAGCAGGGTCGACGCCGCGCCCACCGTCACGGCGCTGAGGATGGCCAGGCGCAAGGCGCCGGCGCGCTGGCGCTTCTGGGCGCGGATCAGATCGTCGAGCGGACTGGTCACAGGCGGATCACCTGGTCGGCGAGGGCGGCGACCGCCTCGGAGTGGGTGGCGATCAGGGTGGTGCGTCCCTGCGCGGCGGCGCGGATGGCGTCCACCATCGCCGCCTCGGCCTCGGCGTCGAGATTGGCGGTCGGCTCGTCCAGCAGCAGGATCGGGGCGGGCTTGAGCAGGGCGCGGGCCAGGGACAGGCGGCGTCGCTCGCCGCCAGAAAGCCCCGAGCCGCGCTCGTCGAGCATGAAGTCGAGGCCGCCCGGCCGCACGGCCAGGGCGGGGCCAAGACCCGCGCGGCCAGCCGCCTCGGCGATCTCGGCGCGCGTGGCGTCGCGGCGCGAGAGGGCGATATTGTCGGCGATCGAGGCCGGCAGGATCAGCGGCGACTGTCCGGCCCAGGCGATGTCGCTCGAAAGATCCGTAAACGGATTATCGTTGATGGAGACGGCGCCGGCGGTGATCGGCGCCAGGCCGAGCAAGGCGTTGAGGATCGAGCTCTTGCCCGCGCCGCTGGCGCCGACCAGGGCCGTTACGGAGCCTGCGGGCGCGACGAGGTCGAAGCCGCGCACGGCGGGGGCGTCGGTGTCCGGATAGCGGATCTCCACACCGGCGAAGCGCAGCGACGGCGCGATCTTCAGCGGAATGTGGGCGGCTTTGGGCGCCGGGGCCTCGAAGGTCGAGAGGCTGGCGGCGGCGGCCTCGGCGGCCTGACGGTCATGATAGCCGGCGGCCAGGCGGCGCATCGGCGCATAGACCTCCGGCGCCAGCGCCAGCACGAAGAACGCGCGCTTGAGGTCCAGCTGTTCGGGGACGGGGAAGGGCAGCAGGCGCAGGAGGTTGAAGCCGCAATAGACCGCCACCAGCGCCACCGACAGCGCGGCGAAGAACTCCAGAGCCGCCGAGGACAGGAACGCCACGCGCAGGACGCGGATCGTCCGTTCGGCGAGGTTGGACGCCGAGCGGGTCAGCGCCGCCGTGGTCGCGCCCTCGGCCTGGAAGGCCAGGACGACAGGCAGGGCGCGGACGCGGTCGAGGAACAGGGCGGAAAGTCGCTCCAGCGCCTGGAACTGAGCGCGCGCCTCGGTCGCGGCGGCGGTTCCGGTCAGGATCATGGCGAGGATGAACGGGATCAACGTGCCCAGCATGATGGCGGCGGCGATCGGGCTGGCCACCGCAGCGGCGGCGATCAAGATCAGCGGCAGAACCCCCGCCGCCAGACGCGTGGGAAGAAAGCGGGCGACATGACCGTCCATCGCCTCGACGCCTTCCACCAGCGCGGTGGCGGCTTCGGCGGCGGGCCGGCGCGGGCCGGCGAAAACCGCTCGGGCCAGGCTTATGCGCAGCGCCGCCTTGGTCCTGGCGGCCGCCTCCGCTCCGATCACGCCGGTCGCCATGGCCAGGGCGCCCCGTGCGGCCAGGGCGAGGGCGGCGACGATCAGCCATGGGGCGATTGCGGCCAAACCGCGCAGCTGGGCGATGGCGTCGACGCTCAGAGCCAGGCCGGCGGCGAAGGCGATCGCGGCGATTCCGTCAGCCAGGCCAAGCAGCCCGGCGCGACGGATCGCCGACGCGGCGTTCCGCTCGAAACCCTTGAGCCAAACCTTGGCCTGAACCTGACGATCAATCTGCACTATGCGGGCGCCCATCGGTTGAGTGTAGGGTGCGATCATCCCGTTACCTTGATCCTGATCAAGGAGTGGGCGGTCGCGCGGGTCTAGAGCAAGCCTCTCGACCGGCCCGATCATCGGCCGTTCGCCTTGGAGCTGTCCATGGACCCCGCTGTCGTAGACCTGTCGCGACTCCAGTTCGCGCTAACCGCTCTCTACCACTTTCTGTTCGTGCCCCTGACGCTGGGGCTGTCGTTCATGCTGGTCATCATGGAGAGCATCTATGTGATGACCAAGCGCCCGATCTGGCGAACCGTGACGCGCTTCTGGGGCACGCTGTTCGGCATCAACTTCGTGCTGGGCGTGGCCACCGGGATCACCATGGAGTTCCAGTTCGGCATGAACTGGTCCTACTACTCGCACTATGTCGGCGACATCTTCGGGGCGCCGCTGGCGATCGAGGGCCTGATGGCCTTCTTCCTCGAAGCCACCTTTGTCGGCCTGATGTTCTTCGGGTGGGACAAGCTGTCGAGGGTCGGCCACCTGTTCGTGACCTTCATGGTGGCGCTGGGCACCAACCTGTCGGCGCTGTGGATCCTGATCGCCAACGGCTGGATGCAGAACCCGATCGGCGCGGCGTTCAACCCCGACACCATGCGGATGGAAGTCTCCAGCTTCCGAGACGTGCTGTTCAACCCGGTGGCCCAGGCCAAGTTCGTCCACACCGTCAGCGCCGGCTATGTGATCGCCGCCGCCTTCGTGCTGGGGATTTCGGCCTTCTACCTGCTGAAGGGCAAGTATGCGGGTGTCGCCAAGCGGTCGATGACCGTCGCCGCCGCCTTCGGCCTGGCCTCGGCCTTGTCGGTCGTCGTGCTGGGCGACGAGAGCGGCTACGCCCTGACTGACAACCAGAAGATGAAGCTCGCCGCGCTCGAGGCCATGTGGGAGACCGAGCCCGCCCCGGCCGGCTTGACCGCCTTCGGCATCCCCAGCATGGCCGACCGCACGACCCATCACGAGATCAAGATCCCGTACGTGCTGGGCCTGATCGCGACGCGCAGCCTGGACAAGCCGGTGGAAGGCATCTTCCAGCTGGTCGCCAAGGCTGAAGATCGCATCGAGTCTGGCGTCATCGCCTATGGCGCGGTCGAGGCCCTGAAGGTCAATCCGAACGATGTCGCCGCGCGCGCCACCTTCGAGCAACACCGCCGCGACCTGGGCTATGGTCTGCTGCTCAAGCGCCATGTCGCCGATCCGCGTCAGGCCTCGCCGGCGCTGATCAAGCAGACCGCCTGGGATGTGGTTCCGCCTGTGCCGGTGATGTTCTGGGCCTTCCGCATCATGGCCGGGATCGGCTTCCTGATGATCGCCCTGTTCGCCACGGCTTTCGTGCTGGTCACCCTGCGCAAGCACGAGACCAAGTGGTTCCTGGTCCTGGCGGTGGCGGCCATTCCGCTGCCCTGGATCGCGGCCGAGATGGGCTGGGTGCTGGCCGAGGTCGGCCGTCAGCCCTGGGCCGTGGAGGGCGTCCTGCCCACCTTCCTGGGCGCGTCCAGCCTGACCGTGCCGCAACTGCTGACCAGCATCGCGGTCTTCACCCTGCTTTACGGCTCGTTGGCGGTGGTCGAGGTCGGCCTGATCCTCAAGACCATCAAGCGCGGCCCCTACGCCCTGCACGATCCCGCCCCCGACGGTTCGCCCGAACCCGAAGCCGCCGTCGCCTGAAGGAGGCATGACAATGGAAATCCCCGTCGATTTCGCCACGCTTCGCGTGATCTGGTGGGCCCTGGTCGGGATCCTCCTGATCGGGTTCGCCCTGACCGATGGCTTTGACATGGGCGTCGGCGCGCTGCTGCCCTTCGTCGCCAAGACCGACAAGGAACGCCGGATGGTGATCAACACCGTCGGCGCCACTTGGGAAGGCAACCAGGTGTGGTTCATCCTGGGCGGCGGCGCGATCTTCGCCGCCTGGCCGTTCGTCTACGCCATCAGCTTCTCGGGCTTTTACCTCGCCATGTTCGTGGTGCTGACCGCCATGATCCTGCGGCCCGTGGGCTTCAAGTACCGCTCCAAGCGGCCTGATCCGCGGTGGCGCGCGTTCTGGGACTGGGCGCTGTTCGTCGGCGGCTTCGTGCCGGTGCTGTGCTTTGGCGTGGCCCTGGGCAATGTGCTGCAAGGCGCGCCCTTCCGGTTGGACAGCGACCTGCGCGCCTTCTACGACGGCTCGTTCCTGGGCCTGTTCTCGCCGTTCGCCGTGCTGTGCGGCTTGCTGTCGGTGTCGATGCTGGTGCTGCACGGCGCGGCCTGGATCACCGTGAAGGGCGAGGAAGGCCCCGTGGCCGAACGCGCCCGTCGCCTCGGCGAACTCGCCGGCCTGGCCAGCATCGTGCTGTTCGCGGCCGGGGGCTTCTGGGTGGCGTTCGGCGGCATGGGCTTCCGGATCGAGGGTCTGGCCGATGCGGCCGGTCCGTCCAACCCCCTGCGCGGCGCCGCCGCCGTGCGCGATCCCGGCGCCTGGCTCGACAACTATGGCCGTCATGGCTGGATGATCGTCGCGCCGCTTCTGGGCTTCGCGGGCGCCGCTCTGGCCCTGCTGGGCCTGCGGGCCAAGAGCGCCTGGATGGCCTTCACCGGCTCCTCGGCCTCGGCCACCGGCATCATCGCCACGGTGGGCCTGTCGATGTTCCCGTTCATCCTGCCCAGCAGCGTCGACCCGCGCTCCAGCCTGACGGTGTGGAACGCCTCGTCCAGCCACATGACCCTGTTCATCATGCTGATCGTGACGATCGTCTTCCTGCCGATCGTGCTGGCCTACACCGCCTGGGTCTACAAGGTCCTCTGGGGCCGCAGCACCACGGCCGCCCTGGCCGTCAATCCCGACCTCTACTGATCCGAAGGAAACAAACCGATGTGGTATTTCACCTGGATCCTGGGCCTGGGCCTGGCCGTCGCCTTCGGCGTGCTCAACGGCATGTGGTACGAGTTCGGCCTGTCCGACGAGGGCGACGAAGGCCTCGACGAGGCCTGATCCTTCCGCTTCGAGACCCGAATTGAGGGGCCGCGACATTCCGGCGCGGTCCCTTCGTTCACCAATTAACGCTTGTTAAACGCGACGTGGGTTCTTCTGGCTCAGGCCTGGAAGCGCGTTGATCGCCGCTCCGGGGCAGCCATTCGCAACGGGGAACCGTGATGACCGACAACGCCGCGCCCGCTCTTGAACTGATCTCGTTCTGCATCGGTGAGCAGGAGTTCTGCATCGACGTGAAGACGGTGCGGGAAATCCGCGGCTGGACGCCGGCCACGCCGATCCCGCACGCGCCCAACTACATGCGGGGCGTCATCAACCTGCGCGGCGCGATCATGCCGGTCATCGACCTGCGCAACCGCCTGGGCCTGGGCGTCACGATCCCCGAGACCCGCCACGTGATCGTCGTCGTCGAGTGCCGCGACCGCCTGGCCGGCATTCTGGTGGACGCCGTGTCGGAAACCTTCACCGTGCCGCGTGAGAGCCTGCAGCCGGCGCCGGACGTTGGCGTCGAGGAACTGCGCTATATCCAGGCGATCATCTCGATGGAAAACCGCCTGATCACCTATCTGCGCATGGACGACGTGTTCCCGGCCCAGGTCAGCGAAGCGGCCTGATCGGCGCTTGTCTGACGGAAAAGAAAAAGGCCGCCGGGGCGTCCCGGCGGCCTTTTTCTTTCGGCTCAGCCCTGGCTGACGATCCGCGCCGCCTGGGCGTGGAAGCTGGCCTCGGCCTCGGCGGCGTCGGCCACCGCGCCGTGACGGTCGGCCGCGACGCTCATGTTGTTCTTCGCGTAGCTCTCCGAGACCTTGCGAGCCTCCTGCGCGCGCAGGGAGGCGTTCGCCGAGGCGGTCTCGTGCCAGGCGGCCAGCTCCTGAGCGGTCAGGGCGCCTTCCGCCGGCGCGGTCGGGTGGGTCGGAACGTCGCCGAAGCCGATGGCCACGAAGCCGTGGATCACGCCACCATAGTCTTCTTCCGACAGCAGGAAGGTGATCTGCCGCTCCTCGAACTGGCCGGTATAGGTGTCGGTGGCCGGATCGAACTCGCGCAGGACCAGGATATCGCCCACCGCGAAGTCGCGGTCGTTGCGGCGGATCTCGAAGCGCTTCTGGCCAGAACGGACGGCGGCGAAGTACTTGGGCCAGGTCTTGAGGTCGTGGCGGTTCATGGCGGGCGGACTTTTCTACGAAACAGGAAGCCGGGGGTTCTGGCGGGGGAACCCTAGCGTGGGGTTGATCCGCCGGACATATCCCCAGTAACCGATTTCCCCGGCGAATGCCGGGGCCCAGATTCATCCGGACCGGCTGGGGTGGGCGCGCCTACCGTCTGATCGGCGTCCCATGGACTAGCGGTTTCGATCTGGACCCCGGCGTTCGCCGGGGAGATCGGATTCTCAAGTCATTCCTCGATACAAAGCCGCACGATCTCGGCGCGCAGTTCCGGCATGCCCAGGCCCTTCTCCGAGGAAGTGGCCAGCACGCGCGGGAAGGCCGCAGCGCGCTTGGCGATGGCCTTGGTGGTCTCGGCCACGACCTTGTCGACCTCGGCCGGCTTGATCTTGTCGGCCTTGGTCAGGACGATCTGGTAGGAGACCGCCGCCACGTCCAGGGCGTCCAGCGCCTCCAGGTCGACCTTCTTGAGGCCATGGCGGGCGTCGATCAGCACATAGACCCGCTTGAGGTTCGGGCGGCCGCGCAGATAGGCCCGGCCCAGGTCCTGGAACTTGTCGGCGACCGAGCGCGAGACCCGCGCGAAGCCGTAGCCGGGCAGGTCGACCAGCCGCACTTTCTCGGCCAGCAGGAAGAAGTTGATCTCCCGCGTGCGGCCCGGCTCGTTCGAGGCGCGGGCGAGGTACTTCTGGTTCACCAGGCCGTTGATCAGGCTGGACTTGCCCACGTTCGAGCGGCCGGCGAAGGCCACCTCGGGCAGGTCGGACGGCGGCATGGCGTCCATGCGCACCGCCCCCATGATGAACGACACCGGCTGGGCGAAGAACACACGCGCGGTCTCGATCTGCTCCTCGGTGAAGTCGGCCGCGCCCGGCAGCAGGACCGGCGGTTCCTTGGGGAGCTTTTGTTCGTCGCTCATCAGGTCGCGCCAGCCGTCTTGCCCTGAAGGCGTGCGATGATCTTGTCGATCGGGTTCTCGACCTTGTAGCGGCGCATGATGATGTACTGCTGGATGATGGTCAGAACGTTCGACCAGCACCAGTAGATCACCAGGCCCACGGCGAAGCCCGACAGGGTGAAGGTGAAGATCACCGGGAACCACTGGAAGATCTTCTGCTGGATGGGGTCGCCGGCCGGCGGGTTCATCGCCGTCGTCAGCCACATGGTGATCCCGTACAGCAGCGGCCAGACGCCGAGGTGCGCGATCATCGCGCCGATCAGCGGCAGCGTGCCCGGATTCCACGGGATCAGGCCGAACAGGTTGAAGATCGTCGTCGGATCGGGCGCCGAGAGGTCCTGAATCCAGCCGAAGAACGGCGCGTGGCGCATTTCGATGGTGACGGTCAGCACCTTGTACAGCGAGTAGAAGACCGGGATCTGGATCAGCATCGGCAGACAACCCATCATCGGGTTGATCTTTTCCTTCTGATACAGCGCCATCATCTCCTGCTGCTGCTTGGCCGGATCGTCCTTGTGCTTGGCCTTCAGCTTTTCGACCTCGGGCGCGATCTTCTTCATCTTGGCCATCGACTCGTAGCTCTTGTCCGCCATCGGATAGAGGACGAGCTTGAGCACGACGGTCAGCAGCATGATGGCCAGGCCGAAGTTGCCGACCAGGTGGTAGAAGATCTCCAGGATGTTGAAGATCGGGCGCGTGAAGAAGCGGAACATGCCCCAGTCGACGGCGTCGTCGAAGCGCGGGATTTCCGCCTTGGTCTTGTTCCAGAACTCCCAGATCGCGGGCGCGGGATTGGCGCCGTACTCGTACTTGCGCAGCAGCGGCACGGTCTTGGCGCCGGCGAACAGGCGGGTGGTCTGGGTGATGGTCGCGCCGGGGTTCAGCACCTGAACCGGAGCCAGGAAGTTGACGTCATAGACGTCGACGCCCGCTACGTTGGTCACGCGGTACTGGGCCTTGATGGCCTGGTCCTGGCCGGGGATCAGGGCGGCCAGCCAGTACTTGTCGGTGATGCCGGTCCAGCCGCCGACGGAGTCGAAGGACTGCAGCGGCTTGTCCTTCTTCCACTTGCCGTACTTGGCCATTTCCAGCTTCTGGTCGCCCGCGCCGCCCAGGACGCCGATGGCGCCCTCATGGACGATCTGGTTCTTGCCCAGGGCGTCGCTGACGCCCTGACGCTGCACCGTGGCGTAGGGCGCCAGCTGCAGCCCGTTGGTCCCGTTGTTCCTGACGCTGTCGGTGACGGTGAACATCGCCTGGTCGTCGACGGAGATGACCCGGGTGAAGGTCAGGCCCTGGCCGTTGTCATAGGTCAGGGTCACCGGCGAGTTGGGACGCAGCACCTGGCCCGGCGCGGCGGTCCAGACGGTGCGGCTGTCGGGCAGGCCCGGCAGATTGGCGCCGGCCCAGCCGAAATCGGCGAACCAGGCGTGCTCGGCGCCCTCGGGGCGGAACAGCTCGACCGGCGGCGAGTCCTTCTTGGTGGTTTCGTCGTACTTGCGCAGGAACAGGTCGTCGATGCGCGCGCCCTTCAGCGAGATCGAGCCCGACAGCGAGGGCGTGTCGACGACGATGCGCGGGCTCAGCGCCTTGGCGGCGTCGCGCGAGAGGCGCAGCGGCGCGGGATTGCCGTTGGCGTCCAGGGTCACGCCAGCCTTGGCGGCCGACTGTTGTTCGGCGGCCTTCTTGGCGCGGAACTCGGCTTCGGCCTTCTTCTGCTGCGGACCCAGGACGAGGAACTGGTACCCGATCAGGATCGCGAACGCGCTGACGATGAACATCAGCGTGTTTTTGTTGTCGTTCTGCATGGAGCGCTTAACCGGAAACTGTGGGATCGGGCTGTGATGAAGAGGCGGCGTCGTCGAGAGCGCCGGGGGAACGCCGGGAAACCTTGGGTCCCCCGCGATCTTGGTCGGCGGCGAGGCTTATCAGCGCGGTTTTGACATCGTCAAGCAAACGCGCCCATTCGCGTGTCCCCGTGCCGCCTCTGGCGATGAAGACATAGTCATGCGACGGGCGCGCATGAAGGGGCAGGACCAGCCGGGCGGCCTCGCGCAGGCGGCGCTTGGCGCGGTTGCGCTCGACGGCGCCGCCGATCTTCTTGGTGGCGGTGAAGCCCACCCGCACGGTGGGGTCATCATCGCCGCGCGGACGCATCTGGATGAACACCGCGCCGCGCGACAGGGCCGGGGCCTTGGCGGCCAGCAGGAAGTCGGGGCGCTTGCGCAGCCGCTCAAAGCGCAACGGGGCGAACTTGAGATCAGCCATGAAAAAAGCCGCCTTTCCGGCGAGAACCTGAAGACAGGTCTGTGGAAAAGGCGGCTTTGATCATCGTCTCGCCTCCCGAGGGAGGAAAGAGAATTAGGCGGTCAGGCGCTTGCGGCCCTTGGCGCGGCGACGCGCGACGACCTTTTGGCCGTTCTTGGTGGCCATACGCGCGCGGTAGCCGTGACGGCGGGCACGCACGAGCTTCGACGGCTGGAAGGTGCGCTTCACGACGTGGCTCCGAATAATAAACGTTGAACGCGGGCCGGGTGGCTCGCGAGTGAGGCGCGGTGGATAAAAGAACGCTGCGGGGATGTCAACCTGAGTCGGTTCAGAGGGTTAGATACTGGCCCCCTCCGGGCCTGCGGCCCTCCTCCCCCAGAGGGGGAAGAAGGATCACCGCCCACCTTCTTCCCCCTCTGGGGGAGGAGGGCGAAGCGCGGAGGGGGCAAGTATCACGGCGTGATCACCGCCTTGCCCACCACCTTGCGCTCGGCCAGCAGGTCGAACGCTTCGCGCCAGCGGTCCAGCGGCAGCTCAGCGTGGACGTGAGGCCGGATCACGCCCTCGTTGGCCATCGTCCAGATCGCGTCGGCGTTTTCGCGGCCCTTGTCGGGGAACTGGCGGCCGTACTCGCCCGCCCGCACGCCCATGACCGAGAAGCCCTTGATCAGCGGCATATTGACCGAGACGTTGGGAATCCGTCCCGAGGTGAAGCCGATCACCAGCAAGCGTCCGTCGAAGGCGATGCAGCGCACGCTCTCGTCAAACACGTCGCCGCCGACGGGGTCGTAGATCACGTCGGCGCCGTGGCCGCCGGTGATGGCCTTCACCTGCTCTCGGAAACCGTCCGTGACGTTGACGACTGCGTTGGGGGAATAGAGCGCCTTCACCTGCTCCAGCTTGGCGTCGGAGGCCGAGGCGGCGATCACCCGCGCGCCCAGCGCCTTGGCGAGGTCCACGGCGGCCAGGCCCACCCCGCCGGCCGCGCCATGCACCAGCACCCACTCGCCCGGCTCCAGCCGCGCGCGCCGCACCAGGGCGACATAGGCTGTGAGGTACGCCGCACCATAGGCGGCGGCCTCGGCGAAGGACAGGCGCGCGGGCTTGGGCTTGAGGGCCTGGGCCGACAGCACCGCGTATTCGGCGAAGCCGCCCAGCCGCGCACCGCCCACCACGGCGTCGCCGATCGTGAGGCCCGTCACGCCTTCGCCCACAGCGACCACCTCGCCGGCGAGATCAAGACCAGGGGTGAAGGGCAGGGGCGGCTTCAGCTGATACTCGCCGCGCGTCATCAGGAGGTCGGGGAAATTGACGCTGGCGGCGCGGACGCGCACCAGCGCCTCGCCCGGACCCGGCGTCGGCGTCGGAACCTCGCGGACCGCGCAGCCGGCGTAGTTCGGCGCGAGGTCCTCGACGACGAGGGCGCGCATGGTGGATTGCGGATTCAAGTTTCCATCCCAAACAAGCGTGTCATCCCGGCCGGACCCCGGCCTCGAGCCGGGGGTAGAGCCGGGACCCAGGGGGTGAAGAAGCGTCGTGCTTGCCGCCCCTGGGTCCCGGATAGCCTCTGCGAGGCTTCCGGGATGACACGGGAGCTAAGTGGCAATCAGAGCGTCCGCTTCTCGAACATCTCGCGCACCAGCCAGGCGATCTCGCGGCAGGCGTCGTCGGCGGCCGGGATCGCGCCGGTGAACGCGGTGAAGCCGTGGGCCAGGCTGTCATAGCAGCGATAGCTGACCGGCACGCCCGCCGCCTGCAGGCGCTTGGCGTAGCCTTCGCCCTGGTCGACCAGGGGGTCGAAGCCGGCGGTGGCGACCACGGCAGGCGCCAGGCCGGCGAGGTCGGCGGTCTTGTCGGGCGACAGGCGCGGATCGGCCGGGTCGGCGTCCGCGCCGATATAGTGGCCCATGAACCAGTCCATGGTCGCGCGGGTCAGCGGATAGGCGTCGGCATAGGTGGTCATCGACGGCGTCTCGCTGGCGACGTCCACGGCCGGATAGATCAGGATCTGGACGGCCGGCTGCGGCTCGCCCTTGCGCATCATCTCCTGGGCGACGATGGCCGAGAAGTTGCCGCCCATGCTGTCGCCGCCGATCGCCGGCGGAAGGGCCGCCGCGCCGAAGCGGGCTGTGTTGTCACGCGCCCAGCGATAGGCCGCCAGAACGTCCTCCAGACCCGCCGGGAACTTGTGGTCCGGGGCCAGGCGGTAGTCGACCGAGATCACGGTCGTGCTGCAGATGCTGGAGAGGATCGAGCAGAAGGCGTGGCAGGTCTCCAGATCGCCGATCACCCCGCCGCCCATGTGGGCGTAGACGATCAGCGGGGCCTTGGCGTCCGTCTGCGGCGGGCGATAGGCGCGGCAGGGGATGGGGCCGTTGGGGCCGTCGATCGACAGGCTCTCGGTGCGGACTTCCGGCTCCAGCGGACCCTGCACGGCGGCCAGGCCCTTGGCGCTGCCGGCCACGGCTTCGGCGGGGGACAGGCTGGTCATCGGCGGCAGCTTCTTGGCCGCGTGGGCGAAGAACTGGAAGCGCGGGTCCAGCGTGCGCCCGCCCTTGTAGACGACCCCGCCGCCCGACATCGCCCGCAGAATGGGGCTGGGCAGGGACAGGATCAGTTTCAGGATCGTCTTCTGGGCGGCGTCGGATGCCATGGTTCTTCCCCTGCTTTCTTGTTGTTCTCACGCGCTCAATAGCCGTGTCATCCCGGCCGTACCCCGGCGGAAGCCGGGGGGAGAGCCGGGACCCAGGGGCGGCGCGCACGGCGCTCCTTCACCCCTGGGTCCCGGATAGCCTCTGCGAGGCTTCCGGGATGACACCATGATGGTGGGGCCGAGATGGTCATGCGACCCTAAAGTTTCGGCAGGGCGGGAAGGCCGCCCAGGATCAGTTGAACGGCGAAATTGGCCGCGCTCTCCGTGTCGACGGGGCGGCGCTCCAGCATCTTCTCGCCGATCTCGCGGGCGACGGCGATGCAGGCGGTGGCCAGGTAGTCGAGGTCGACGGGCGGGGCGTGCTCGCGTTCCAGCACGCGGGCCAGGGCCTCGTGGACCTCGTCGAACACGGCCACGACCTCGGGGGTCGAGCGCGCGTGCGGCAGCGGCTCGCCCGGCGGCCGGTCCAGGCGCCAGGCCTCCTGCTCTTCGGCCACGAAGTTGAAATAGGCGAGGATCGCCCCGCGCAGGAACGACTCGAAGTCGGTGGCCTTCTCGGACTCGGCGCGCAGCAGCGGCCGGAAGCGGCGCGCGCCGTCGTCGGCCAGGGCGTCGAACACCTCTTCCTTGGACTTGTAGTAGTTATAGAAGGTGCCCGAGGCCAAACCCGTGCGGCGGATGATGTCGCGCACCGTGGCGGCGTCGTAGCCCAGCTCGCCGAACACCTCGCGCGCCGCGTCCAGGATCGCCTGGCGGTTGGCCGTCTTGGTGCGCTCCCGCTTGCCCGGCCGCTGGTCGATGTGGGGCTTGGGGAAGTAGGCGATGTTCGACATGGAAAACGACTCACGCTCGGGACGATCGTGACGCCCCGTCATGATCGTGGCCCTACTCGGGGGCGGGATGCAAGCGTTTGGCTTCGACCTTAGAAAGTCCGACCTCCCCGGCGAATGCCGGGGCCCAGATCTCGGAGTTCTGTCGTGATGGGAAAAGCTCTGAGTTTTTAGAATACACCCTTTGCGCCTTTCCATCTGGGCCCCGGCATTCGCCGGGGAGGTCGGAGACGAGGGAGGCCTCACAACGGTTTCACCGGCTGCTCGATGTCCCACACGGCCTCGGTGATCGCCTCCAGCTTCTCGCGGTACAGGGCGGCGGCGTCGTGGAGGCCCTGATTGTAGTAGTAGGGGCCCAGGCGCTCGCTGATGAAGTCCAGCAGGAACTCGGCGTCGAAGCCCCTCACCTCCAGATCAAGCTCCGTCCGCAGGTAGTCGGAGAGGCCGCCGGCCAGCTTGGCGCGGGTGTCCTTGTCGAAGGTGATCTTGGGCATGGGGGCTTTCTTTAGCGAAAAGGGATGGCTTACTCGCCCCCTCCGCGCCTGCGGCGCTCCTCCCCCAAAGGGGGAAGAAGGAGCAGCGCGTACCTTCTGCCCCCTCTGGGGGCGGACGACCACGCGGAGCGTGGTCAGGTGGGGGCCAGCAGCGTTTCCGATTGGTCCTCCGCTCGCGCCGGCACCGGCAGTTTCCCGCCCGCGCTGCGCGCCCGCGCCTCGCCCTTGGCGATCTCCCTCTTCAGGTCGGCGCAGTAGACGTTGAAGTCGACCTGGATGGTGTGCCGGGCGGAGTCGTAGAAGTGGCCGGTGTGCCGGTGCTCGTCCTTGGCGGTGATGCGGGCCATTTCGGCCGGCGGCGGCGGCGCGTACTTCCCGGCCAGATAGGCGGCCGCCAGCTTGGCCTGCTGCTCGGCGAAGTTCACCAGGGTCGGCAGGGGTTGGGCCAGGCCCATATAGAAGAGATTGGGGATCTCCGGCTTCATCATCCGCTTGAACAGCGGCAGGCGGTGATCGGCGTCGGGCAGCAGGGCCGGGTCGTCGAAGAACGGGAAGCTGATCTTGTAGCCGGTGGCGAAGACAATGGCGTCGACGTCCTCGACGCTGTCGTCAGTAAAGCGCACCCGCTTGCCCTCCAGCGCCTTGATCGCCGGCTTGAACTTGATGTCGCCGCAGCCGGCGCGGGTCAGGAACTCGCCGGAGACGCTAGGGTGGGCCTCCAGCGGCTCGTGGTCGGGTTTCGGCAGGCCGTAATCCTCCATCCGGCCGATGGTCTTCTTCAGCACCGAGCGCGACAGGGCCACGCCCAGCTTGCGCGGCATCCAGGCGGGCAGGGCGGTCTTGTCGGCGGGCTTGCCGTTCAGATACTTCGGGAACACCCACACCCCGCGCCGGGCCGAGACCCAGAGGTTCTTGGCGATCGGCCGCTGGGAGAGCTCGCTGGCGATGTCCATGGCCGAGTTGCCCATGCCGACGACCACCACGTTCTTGCCGCGCATGTCCACGGGATCGAAGGGATCGCAATAGGCGTGGGCGTGGAAGGCCGGTCCGTCGAACTCGCCGGGATACTCGGGCGTGCGCGGATCCCAGTGGTGGCCGTTGCAGACGAACAGGACGTCATAGAGCCGCGTCTCGCCGCTCGACAGGGTCACCGCCCACAGGCCGTCAGCGGTGCGCTTGGCGCTCTCGACCTTGGTGTTGAAGGTGATGGTCGGACGCAGGCCGAAGTGGTCGACGTAGTCCTTGAAGTACTGAAAGAGCTGCGCGTGATGCGGAAAGTCCGGCCAGTCCCTCGGCACGGGGAAGTCCTCGAACGCCAGCCGCCACTTGCTGGTGTCGATATGCAGGCTCTCGTAGCAGGCCGACATCCCATTGGGGTTCTTGTAGTACCAGTTGCCCCCGATCTCGTCGGACATCTCGAAGCAGTCGTACGGAATCCCGTAATCCTTCAACCGCTTGATCGTAGTGAAGCCGCTGCAGCCCGCGCCGATGACGCACGCCTTGGGGAGCCTGCCGGTCATGTCCCGCCCTCTGACTTATCGTTGTTCAGGTGAGCGTATCAGCGTTATACGAGGCGGCAAGTGGCCCTGACGGATCTTAGGCCCTTCAGGCCAACCCGGCAGGACAAAGGGGGCGGAGATCCCCCCAATCGGAGCGCCCATGATCACTCTCTGGCACTGCCGCGACGCCCGCTCCTTCCGCCCGCTGTGGGCGCTGGAGGAGCTGGAGCTGCCCTACGATCTCAAGCTGCTGCCGTTCCCGCCGCGCTTCCTGGCGCGCGAGTATCTGGATGAGAACCCGCTGGGCACCATCCCGCTGCTGGTCGACGGCGACACGCGGATGACCGAGTCGTCCGCGATGATCGAGTACCTGTCGATGCGCCACGGCGCGGGGCGGCTGTCGGTGCGGCCCGACGAGTCCGGCTACGGCGCCTATCTGAACGGTCTGCTGTTTGGCGAAGCGACACTGACCTTCCCGCAGACCCTGGTGCTCCGCTACACGCGGCTCGAGCCGGAAGAGCGTCGCCAGCCCCAGGTGGCCAGCGACTACGCCCGCTGGTTCCTGGCGCGGCTGAGGGGCCTTGAGGCGATCCTGGAACGCTCGGCCTTCGTGGCCGCCGACCGCTTCACCGGCGCCGACATCTCGGTGGCCTACGCGCTGCTGCTGGCCCAGTCCCTGAAGCTCGACGCCGATTTCCCGCCCGCCGTCGCCGCCTATTGGGCGCGGATGCGCGAACGTCCCGCCTTCCTGCGCGCCCAGGCGGCCCAGAAGGACGGACCGCCCAGCGTGTAGCGGGGCCTTATCGTCTTACGGTAAATTAACTGAGCAACCGTGGGTTTCTCGGCTAGAAGGCCGTCGGGCTTCCAATTTGGGCTGGGGATATGTTCGTGTTGCACGGGATCAACGGGCGTCGCCCCGGTTTGAGCGCGCTGGTCTTGGTCCTGGGCGTCAGTGCGATCGCCCTGGCCGGTTGCGGTGACAAGAAGGCCAAGGCCCCCAAGTCCGCGCCGTCCGCCTCGGCCACGGTCAGCGTTATCGTCGTCTCCAGCCAGCCGATCGCCCGCGAGATCAACGCCACGGGCACCATCTCGCCGTGGGAAGAGGTGCCGGTCGGCGCCGAGACCGGCGGTCTGACCGCCTTGGCCGTCAACGCCGAGGAAGGCCAGGTCGTCCAGGCGGGCCAGGTGCTGGTCAAGCTGAACGACACCCTGATCTCCGCCCAGCTGCGTCAGCAGGAGGCCAGCGTGGCCAGCGCCAAGGCGACCCTCGCCGAGGCCAACGCCGCCCTGAACCGCGCCCGCGAACTGCAGGCCAAAGGCTACCTGTCGCAAGCCGGTCTGGACACGGCCACGACGCGCCAGGCGACCGCCGCCGCCAACCTCGCCGCCGCCGAAGCCGGGCGAGGGGAGATCGCCGCCCGGGTGGCCCAGACGGCGATCCGCGCGCCGGTGAGCGGCCTGATCAGCCGCCGCAGCGTGACCAAGGGCCAGATCGTCAGCGCCGGCTCTGAGCTGTTCCGCATCGTCCGCGACAGCCGCCTGGAGCTGGACGCCGAAATCCCCGAGACCGACCTCGCCACCGTCAAGGCCGGCATGCCCGCGCGCATCTATTCCGACAAGGTCGGCGAGATGACCGGCCGGGTTCGCCTGGTGACCTCCGAGGTCAATCCCACCAGCCGCCTGGGCACGGCGCGCATCGCGCTGAGCGCCATGGGCGGCTTCCGTCCCGGGATGTTCGCCCGCGCCACGATCGACGCCGGCGACCAGCCCGCGCTGGTCGTGCCCAGCGCGTCGGTGCTCTACCGCGAGAACAAGCCGGGGGTGTTCGTGGTCGACGCGGCCCGGAAGGTCCACTTCCGCCGCATCACCATCCTGGCCACGACCGGCGACCGCATCGCCGCCAGCGGCCTGACCGCCGGTGACCGCGTGGTGGTCGAGGGCGCGGGCTTCCTGGGCGAAGGCGATCTGGTCCGCGTCAGCGGCGAGAAGACGCTTCCGCCCGCCACGACCGCCCGCTGAGGACGCGCCCCATGCGCAACATCTCCTCCTGGTCGATCAAGAACCCGATCCCCATCATCCTGCTGTTCCTCCTGCTGACCATCGCGGGGCTGGCGGGCTTCCGCAGCATGCGGATCAACAACAATCCCGACGTCGACTTCCCGTTCGTCGTCGTTACGGCCGTGCGCCCCGGCGCCGCGCCAAGCGAACTGGAGACCCAGGTCACCCGCCTGATCGAGGACTCGATCGCGGGCCTGGGCCAGGTGCGCCACATCAACTCCACCGTCGTGGACGGCGCCTCGACCACCTTCATCGAGTTCGAGCTGGGGGTGGACCACGAGCAGGTCACCAACGACGTCCGCAACGCCATGTCCAACCTGCGGGGCGCGCTGCCCCAGGACATGCAGGAGCCGATCGTCAACCGCATCGACGTCACCGGCGGCGGGCTGATCACCTATGTGGTCAAGGCGCCCTCCCTGACGCCGGAGCAGCGCAGTTGGTTCGTCGACAACGAGGTCAGCCGCACCCTGCTGGCCATCAAGGGCGTGCGGCAGGTCAATCGCCAGGGGGGCGTCGATCGCGAGATCGAGGTGGCCCTGGATCCCGACCGCCTGGCCGCGCGCGGCGTCACCGCCGCCGCCGTCAGCCAGGCCCTGGTCTCGTCCAACGCCGACCTGCCCGGCGGCCGGGTGACGGTCTCGGGCTCCGAGCGCGCCATCCGCACCCTGGGCGCGGCCGGCTCGATCGAGCAACTGCGTGAGACGCGCGTGCCCCTGTCGTCCGGCGGCACGGTGCGCCTGGCGGATCTGGGTACGGTGACCGACCACTGGGCCGAGCCCCGCTCGCGCGCCCGCTACGACGGCCAGGAGGTGGTGACCTTCAACATGGTGCGCGGCCGCGGCGCCTCGGAGGTCCAGACCGCCCAGAAGGTGCGCAAGGCGATCGAGAAGCTCGACGCCGCGCGGCCCGAGCTGGAAATCAAGGAAATCACCTCGAACGTGAAGTACATTGAGGAGAGCTATCTCGCCTCGATGGAAGCCCTGATCGTCGGCGCGATCCTGGCCGTGCTGGTGGTGCTGCTGTTCCTGCGCGACTGGCGCGCCACGCTGCTGGCGGCGGTGGCCATTCCGGCCTCGCTGTTCCCGACCTTCGCGATCCTGGCGCCGATGGGTCAGTCGCTGAACGGCATCACCCTGCTGGCCCTGTCGCTGACCGTCGGCATCCTCGTCGACGACGCCATCGTCGAGATCGAGAACATCGTCCGCCACATGCGCGGCGGCAAAAGCCCCTATTCGGCGGCGATGGAGGCGGCCGACGAGATCGGCCTGGCGGTGGTGGCCACCACCTTCACCATCGTGGCGGTGTTCGCGCCCGTGGGCTTCATGCCGGGCATCATCGGCAAGTTCTTCCAGGCCTTCGCCCTGGCCGCCTGTATCTCAGTGCTGTTCTCGCTGGTCGTGGCCCGTCTGCTGACGCCGCTGATGGGCGCCTACATGCTCAAGGCCGACGCCAAGCATGAGGACAAGGACCCGCCGTGGATGGGTCCCTATCTGAAGAGCCTGGACTGGGGCCTGAACAATCGCTGGAAGGTCCTGTGGATGGGCGTGCCGATGTTCGGCCTGTCGATCTACCTGGCCACCCTGCTGCCGTTCGAATTCCAGCCGCAGGTCGACCGCGGCCGGGCCGAGTTCTCGATCGAGCTGCCGCCCGGCGCCACGCTGAACGAGACCGACGCCATCGTGCAGCGCGTCACCCGCGAGCTGCGCGCCCGCAAGGAGGTCGTCAGCGTCTATGCGGCGGTTGGGTCGAACAACGCGGTCAACAAGGCCAGCGTCACCGCCGACCTGACCGACAAGGGCGAGCGGATCAGCCAGAAGGTGTTCAGCCGTCAGATGGTCGACCAGTTCGCCGCCATTCCCGGCGCGCGGATTGGGGCAGGCAGCAACAACGGGGGCGGCCCGTCGAACGGCGGCAGCTACACCCTGAGTCTCGTCAGCGATAACGGTCCGGCGCTCGAAGCCGCCGCCCGCAAGGTCGAGGCCGAGATGCGCTCGGTCCCGGGCCTGGCGCATGTGGTCAACACCGCCGCGATCGCTCGCCCCGAGATCGTCGTCACGCCCAAACCCGACCAGGCCGCCCGCGCCGGGGTCACGGCCGGCGCCATCTCGCAGGCCGTGCGTGTGGCCACCATCGGCGACGTCGACCAGAATCTGCCCAAGTACAATCTGGGCGACCGCCAGGTGCCGATCCGCCTGCGGCTGGACGAAAGCGCCCGCGCCGACATCGCCGTGCTGCAGACGCTGAAGGTGCCTTCGCCCAACGGGCCCGTGCCGCTGAACGCGGTGGCCGACATCCGCTTCGGCGCCGGTCCCTCGCAGATCGAGCGCCAAGACCGCGCCCGCGTCGCCACCATCACCGCCGAACTCGACGGCATCGTGGTGGGCGAGGCGGCCAAGCGTGTTCACGACCTGCCCTCGGTCAAGAACCTGCCCCCGGGCGTCAAGGAAGTGGCCGCTGGCGATGCGGAGTTCATCCAGGAGATGGTTACCGGCTTCCTGGGGGCGCTGATCACCGGCATCCTGCTGATGTATGTCGTGCTGGTCCTGCTGTTCCGCAGCTTCGCCCATCCGATCACGATCATGGTGGCCCTGCCGCTGGCCATCGGCGGCGCGTTCGGCCTCCTGGTGCTGGCCAAGTCCAGCTTCTCGATCTCGACCCTGATCGGGATCCTGATGCTGATGGGCATCGCGGCCAAGAACTCGATCCTGCTGGTCGAGTACGCGATCATGGCCATGAAGGAGCAGGGCATGGACAAGCGCACGGCGATCATCGACGCCGCCCACAAGCGCGCCCGCCCGATCCTGATGACCACGGTGGCCATGGGCGCGGGCATGCTGCCCACCGCCGTCGGCCTGGGCGCCGAGGTCGAGTTCCGCGCGCCGATGGCCATCGCGGTCATCGGCGGGCTGATCACCTCGACCCTGCTGTCGCTGCTCTACATCCCCGTGGTGTTCGTGCTGATGGACGGCCTGAAGGTCCGCGCCGAGCGGCTGATGGCCCGGGTGTTCGGCGGCCAGCACCACGTGGCGGCCAAGAAACCGCTCGTGGAGTAGAAAAGCCGACCTCCCCGGCGAATGCCGGGGCCCAGATCGAGCCCACCAACGCCCTTCGCTGGCTCTCGGCGGAGGGCGTTTTCACATCCAACTCACCGAATGAAGCTGGGCCCCGGCATTCGCCGGGGAGGTCGGAGGTTTTCCCTAACCCCGCAGCGCCTGAGCCACGACCGGCGCCAGGCGTTCGGCGATCACCCGTGCGCCGTCCGCGTTCGGGTGAATGCCGTCGCGCTGCATGTAGCGCGACACCCCGATCACGCCGGTGAAGAAGTCCGGGGCGTAGAAGACCCCCTGCTCGCGGGCGAGGTCCGGATAGATGGCGTTGAAGCGCCGGGCATAGGCCGCGCCCAGCAGCGCCGGCGCGCGTACCCCCGCCAGCACGACCCGGACGCCGCGCGATTTCAGGTGCTGAATGATCGCCCGCAGGTTGGCCTTGGCCCGGGACGGGTCGACGCCTTGCAACAGGTCGTTACCCCCCAGCGCCACGACGCAGACGCGGGTTTCGGCGGGCACCCGGTCCACGCGCGAGAGACCGCCCCCGGTCGTGTCGCCCAGGACGCCCAAGCCACGCACATGAACCCGTGCGCCCATTCGCTCCAGCGCCGACTGCAGGCGCGCGGGCAGAGCCCTGTCCGCCGCCAGGCCTAGCCCGGCGGTGATCGAGTCGCCCAGCACCGCGACAACCGACGCCGGCGGCGGAGCCTTGGGCTTGCGCACGGCGGCCAACGCTGCGCCCGGCGCGGACAGCGCCATAAGCGCCGCCAGAACACAGCGGCGGTCAGGGGTGGAATGGGGCTGGAACTTCACCATGGGCAAACCGTATCGTTCTCCTTCAGAACATAATCATGACCCTGCGCGTTGAACGCAGGCTGAAGGGGAGAAGCGCCGATGCGTCGACAGGTTCGCGAAATCTTGATCATCGGTGTGGCGGTCTCCGCCCTCGCCGCCTGCGGGCAAAGCCAGGGACAGCAAAACACAACGGTGGGCTACGGCCCTAATCCGACCCTGCCCAAGCCGAGCCGCAGCCTGCTGCCCACCGTCAAGGTGTCGGAAGTCGTCGGCTGGTCCAACGACGCCAAGCCCCGCGCGCCGGCCGGCTTCACCGTGCAGCCGTTCGCGACGGGCCTCGACCACCCCCGATGGCTGCTCGTCCTGCCCAATGGCGACGTGCTGGTCGCCGAGAGCAACAAGCCCGCCCGCCAGGACAAACCCAAGGGTATCCGCGCCTTCGCCGAATCCATGCTGATGAAGAAGGCCGGAGCCGGCGTGCCCAGCGCCGACCGGATCAGCCTGCTGCGCGACCAGGACGGCGACGGGATCGCCGATCTGAAGACGCCGTTCCTGGTCAATCTGCACTCGCCGTTCGGCATGGCCCTGGTCGGAAACACGCTCTACGTCGCCAACGCCGACGCCATCGTCGCCTTCCCCTACACCGAGGGCGCGACGACCATCTCGGCCGGGCCGCGCAAGATCGCCGACCTGCCGGGCGGTCCGATCAACCACCACTGGACCAAGAACATCATCGCCAGCAAGGACGGCGCCAAGCTCTACGCCGCCGTCGGCTCTAACAGCAATGTCGGCGAGAACGGGATGGACAACGAGGTCGACCGCGCCGCGATCCTCGAGGTCGACCTGGCGACGGGCCAAAAGCGCGTCTTCGCCTCGGGCCTGCGCAACCCGGTGGGCCTGTCGTGGAACCCGGCCAATGGCCAGCTGTGGACCTCGGTCAACGAGCGCGACGAGCTGGGCAATGATCTGGTGCCCGACTACATGACCTCGGTCCGCGAGGGCGGCTTCTATGGCTGGCCCTACAGCTATTTCGGCCGGAACGTCGACAAGCGCGTCAAGGACAAGGACCGCCGCCCCGACCTCGTCGAGCGCGCCATCGTCCCCGACTACGCCCTGGGCGCCCACACCGCCTCGCTGGGGCTGACGTTCTACACCGGCGCCAGTTTCCCGGCGCGTTACAAGGACGGCGTGTTCGTCGGCCAGCACGGCTCGTGGAACCGCAATCCGCAGGCCGGCTACAAGGTGATCTTCGTCCCGTTCAGCGGCGGCAAGCCAGCGGGCGGGGTGGAGGATTTCCTGACCGGCTTCCTCGATAAGGACGGCAAGGCCCAGGGGCGGCCGGTGGGCGTCACGGTGGATACGACGGGCGCACTGCTGGTGGCCGATGACGTAGGCAACGTCGTCTGGCGGGTGAGTGCGGGGCAGTAGGGTAACTTGGCTCCGTGATCCCGCGTTTCGTGCGCCGGATGATGACGGATGAAGTTCCGGGACGGGTGGAAGTCGGACAGGCCGCAGGCCCCCACCGGACTATGCTTTGCATGGTCGTCCGCCCCCATAGGGGGCAGAAGGTGCGCTCCCTTCTTCCCCCTATGGGGGAGGAGCGCCGAAGGCGCGGAGGGGGCGAGTATGGGTCGCCAACGGCCTTGAGACCCTCTCCAGAAACCCGACCTTCCCCCCGCCCCAAAGGGAAACTTGCACAACAAGACTGACCGATCGTAAGCTCCGCCCAAAATCGGAGGATCCGCCCATGAAAGTCGAACGCCTGCCGCCCGTGCGGACCTCGCTGGGGCCGACCAACCATCCCTACATGACCGGCCCGTGGACGCCGCAGCACGAGGAGGTCAACGCCTGGGACCTGGAGGTGCTGGAAGGCGCGATCCCGGCGGATCTCGACGGGGTCTATCTGCGCAACACCGAAAACCCGGTGCATGACCCGGTCGGCCGCTACCACCCGTTCGACGGCGACGGGATGATCCACCAGATCGAGTTCAAAGGCGGTCAGGCGACCTATCGCAACCGCTTCGTCCGCACCCGCTGTTTCGAGGCCGAGCAGGAGGTCAATGAGGGCCTGTGGGGCGGCTTGATGGACGGCCCCGGGGTCTCCAAGCGGCCAGGCTTCGGCGCTCACGGGTCGTTGAAGGACAGCGCCAGCACCGACATCGTCGTCCACAACGGTGAGGCGATCGCCACCTTCTACCAGTGCGGCGAAGCCTATCGCCTGGACCCGCTGACCCTGGAGAACCTGGGCGTCGCCAGCTGGGCGCCGCTGGAGGGCGTCTCGGCGCACCCGAAGGTCGACGAGGCCACGGGCGAGCTGATGTTCTTCAACTACTCCAAGGCCTGGCCCTACATGCACTATGGCGTGGTCGGCGCCGACGGAAAGCGTAAGGTCTATCAAGGCGTGCCGCTGCCCGGTCCGCGCCTGCCGCACGACATGGCGTTCTCGTCGAAATACGCGATCCTCAACGACCTGCCGGTGTTCTGGGACCAGGACCTGATGGCGCGCGACATCCACGCGGTGCGCCTGCACAAGGGCCTGCCCAGCCGCTTTGCCCTGGTGCCGCGCGAGGGCGGCGAACCGCGCTGGTTCGAGGCCGAGCCGACCTATGTGCTGCACTGGCTGAACGCCTATGAAGACGGCGACGAGGTGGTGCTGGACGGCTACTTCCAGGAAAAGCCGATCCCCCGCCCGCTGGAGGGCGCGCCCGACGGCCACGGCCACCTGATGGCCTATCTGGACGAGCACAGCTTCCTGCCCAAGCTGCACCGCTGGCGCTTCAACCTGAAGACCGGCGAGACGACCGAAAAGCATCTGGACGACCGGGTGCTGGAGTTCGGCATGTTCAACCAGAAATACGCCGGCAAGCCCTATCGCTACGCCTATTCCACCACCGCCAAGCCGGGCTGGTTCCTGTTCAACGGCTTCGTCAAGCACGACCTGGAGACCGGCGAGAGCTGGTCGATCAGCTTGCCCGAAGGCCGCTACGCCAGCGAGGCGCCGTTCGCGCCCAAGGTCGGCGCGGTCGACGAGGACGACGGCTATCTGGTCAGCTTCATCATCGACGAGAACAAGGGAACGTCCGAGTGCCTGATCGTCGACGCCAAGCGCTTCGAGGTCGTCTGCCGGGTCGCCCTGCCCCACAAGCTGAGCAGCGGCACCCACAGCGTCTGGGCCGGCCGCGAGATGCTGACCAAGTAACCTCATCGCCTTCGGCGAAGAGGCGATTTATGGTTAATCGCCTCTTTACACCGCCAGGCATAGTCTGCGGACCATGCGTCGCGCTCTGCTCGCCTTGATCCTGATCGCTGCGTCGGTCCCCGCCATGGCCGGCCAGCCGACGATTCCCGCGACGCCGAAGCCCAAGCCCGCGCCGGTTCTGCAGTCGCCGATCACGACGCCGACCTTCGTTCTTCCCGCGCCGATCCCGCTGGCTGTTGGACGGCCCGGCGGCGATGTCGCCCAGTGCAAGGCGACCTGTTCCAGGACGCTCTATTTCTGCCAGTCCGGCGGCGACGATGACGGCTGCGGCGCCCGCTGGGCCCAGTGCAACGCCGCCTGCACGGCGACCTATGCGCCCGCCCGCTTCGGACGGTAGAGGCAAGCCGCCCCCGCCGTCCGCCGCGTTAGCATCGTCGTCTCTTACAGCCGCTCGACGATCGTGACGTTCGCCAGGCCGCCGCCTTCGCACATGGTCTGCAGGCCATAGCGCGCGCCGCGGTCCTTCAGGGCGTGGACCAGGGTCGTCATCAGCTTGGCGCCCGAGCCGCCCAGCGGGTGGCCCAGGGCGATGGCGCCGCCGTTGACGTTCAGCTTGTCCGGATCGCCGCCGGTCACCTGCAACCAGGCGGTCGGCACCGAGGCGAACGCCTCGTTGACTTCGTAGAGGTCGATGTCGCCGATCTTCATGCCGGCCCGTTCCAGCGCCTTCTGGGTGGCGGGGATCGGGGCTTCCAGCATGATCACCGGGTCATGGCCGATGACGGTCATGTGGTGGATACGGGCCAGCGGTTCGACGCCCAGCGCCTTGAGGCCGCGTTCGTTGACGATCATCACGCCGGCGGCGCCGTCGCAGATCTGGCTAGAGGTGGCGGCGGTCAGGCGGCCGTCCTCGCTGAGCAGCTTCACGCCGCCGATCGACTCCATCGTGGCGTCCCAGCGGATGCCCTCGTCCTTGTCATGCGTCTCGACCGAGCCGTCGGGCAGGGTCACCTGGATCGGCACGATCTCGGCGGCGAACTTGCCGCCTTTGGTGGCGGCCATGGCGCGCTGATGGCTGGCCAGGGCGAAGGCGTCCAGCTGCTCGCGCGACAGGTCGTACTTCTTGGCCAGCATCTCGGCGCCGGCGAACTGGCTGAACTGGATGCCCGGATAGCGCTCTTCCATGCGCGGGCTCTTGTAGGTCCCGAAGCCGTTCTTGTAGGGCAGGGCCGACGACAGGCCCATCGGCACGCGGCTCATGCTCTCGACGCCGGCGGCGATGACGATGTCCATCGCGCCCGACATGACGGTGGCGGCGGCGAAGTGGATCGACTGCTGGGACGAGCCGCACTGGCGATCAACCGAGGTGGCCGGCACGCTTTCCGGCAGCTTGGAGGCCAGCACCGCGTTGCGGGCGATGTTGATGGCCTGCTCGCCCACCTGGCCCACGCAGCCCATGATCACGTCTTCGACTAGGGCCGGATCGGCGCCGCTGCGGTCGATGAGGGCGTTCAGCACCTCGCCCGCCAGATCGGCCGGATGCCAGCCGCTGACCCGTCCGCCCTTGCGCCCGCCGGCCGTCCGCGCGGCCGCCACGATATAGGCTTCGCCCATCAATTCCTCCTCTTGGTCGCCGGGAGAAAAACAGGCGCTTGCGACTATGTCAGCCGTGACGCGGCGTCAGGTGAGGGCGGCTTGCGGCCGACCGCACCGACGAAAAGCGCCAGCATCGTCAGGTAGCCAAAGACGCTGGCGGCGATAAAGCCGGCGCGGGCCCAGACCTTGGGATCGGCCATCATGGCCAGCGCCAGAACCACCGAAAGGCCATGGAACGCGGCGGCCCACATCGGCCACCAGCGGTCCGAGGTCAGGGCGATGCTGAGCAGCACGGCTAGCAGCGCGACATCGATCGCCATGATCAAGACCTGAGGGCCATACAGCTGGGTCGCATCATGCAGGACCGTGGTGGCCAACCAGGCCAGGACCATGGCCGCAGCGGCGGCGCGTTCGGGCCAGCGACCGCGCCAAGCCGCGACGCCCGTCGAGAGCAGGAGGGCCAGCAGGTTGGTCCACTGGTAGAGCGCGCCAAAGGTCATCGAAGCCAGGGTGAAGACTGGAGAGCGAATTGCAACTCCCCTCCGACAGGATCGGAGGGGAGCTTGGACTCAAGCGGCGTCGACCACGGCTAGACGGCCGGTCTTCGGCGGGGCCGGCGGCTTCTCGCCGCCGCCGCCGAAGGCGACCGCTCCCAGGCCGATGTCGCGCTGGGCGATAGACAGCTGCTTGTGGGTGGCGACGATGTTCTGGCGCGCCAGGGCCAGGGCCTGCATCGTCTCGACTGCCCCCATCAGCGCCTCCTGGCCGACCATGGCCGACAGGTTGGCGGACTGGCGGGTCGAGGGCATCAGGCCCGCCAGGGCTGCGGTCTGGGTAATGGCGGCGTCGATAGCTTTTTCGGCGGCGAACAGAGCTTCGGCCACGGTCTCGGCCGCCAGGCGACGTTCCTTAAGCATGCGCTGTCTCCTCGCGCCGAGCGGTGTCGGCGCGTTGCTAGGGGTTATTCGTGGGGTGAAGCCCGGCTCCTCGGGCGAGGGATTAGGGGAACAAACCTTCCAACGCGTGGAGCCCCGCCAGGATCGAACCAAACGCCAAGGCGGTTACGATCATTACGGTCGCGATGAAGGCCAGTCGCAGGGGAAGACTCAGCTGATTAGGTCTTCCGCCTCCGAGTCCGGAGAGGAAAAATCCGGCGGGAACGTCTCGTCCATCACCGCGCTGGCGATACACAGGATCTCCCGAACCACCAGTTCGCTCGGCTTGAACGGCGCCTGCTTGCGAGTGGCCGAGACCAGGTCGTGAACCATCGCCGCGCCAGCCGGCGTCGCCGACAGGCTGGACAACTGACGCTCCAGCTCGCTCCAGGTGATCGGCGGCAGCAGCTCGGCCGAATTGAGGCGCGGCCAGTCCTGCTGAAAGCTGATCACCTCGCGGCGCAGATGGGCCGCCTTCCCAATGGCGTCCTTCTGGCGCGGGGTCAGGTCTGAATGCGGGCTCGACGGGGTCACGGGGGGCTCCTTCCTCAACGCCCCGAGCAGAGCGTGAGGACGGCTCAGCGCCTAGCCGCGCTGGATCGGACCCCGACGCGATCGGAGGGGGGGATAGCCCCTGATGCGCCCGGTCGAACACCCGCCGCGCCGCATCGTAGCGGTCGTGCGCGCCCAGGCGACGACGGGCCTTGTCCAGGTGCCAGTCGACGGTGTGCTTGGACAGTCCAAGCTCGCGGGCGATTTCCTTGGAGCTCATGTGGCGATCGACGAGTCGAAGGCATTCGCGCTCACGCTCGGTGAGGCGATCAAGGCCCTCGACCTGATACGGAAGGGTGTGTTCGCCCTTGGCCATTCCGGAAACCTTAAGCGAACGTCCCCGCTCGGCAAAGCGCCCGAATATTAAACCTTGGCTATAAAGCTTCGCCTGGATCGCCCATATGCGCATCGTGTGGGCCGATGCGCCGGCGCCAGGCAGGTTGGGCCTCAGGCCATCCAGGCAGTCACTAGGCGGGCGGCGCGCTCGGCGACGTCGGCGGCGCCATCGCCTGGACGATAGAGCTCGCCGCCAACGCCGATCCCGTCCACCCCCGCGCTGCGCCACGCGTCGAGATTGCCCGCGCCGACGCCGCCCACGGCATAGACGGCCACTTCGCGCGGCAGGACATCCTTCACCGCCTTCAGATGACCCGGGCCGAACGTCCCGGCCGGGAACAGCTTTAGCGCGCGGGCGCCGGCCTTGATCGCGGCGAACGCTTCGGTCGGTGTCGCAAAGCCCGGCATCACCGTCAGGCCCCGTTCCACCCCGCGGGCGATGACGGTCGGATCTGTGTTCGGCGTGACGATCAGCTTGCCGCCCGCCTGCGCCACCGCGTCGACCGCGTCGGGGGTGAGGACCGTACCCGCGCCGCACAGCGCCTGGTCGCCGAAGGCGTCGCACAGGCGGCGAATGCTCTCCAGCGGGTCGGGCGAATTGAGCGGCACCTCGATCGCGCCGACGCCGGCGCCGACCAGGGCGGCGGCGATGTCGATCACCTCGTCGGGCTTCACGCCGCGCAGGATGGCGACGATGGGGGGCGGGGCGGCGAAGGTCACGTCGTGGCGTCCTGAAGTCGGGTGATCATCGAGAGACCCGCCAGCACCGCGGCGTCCCCGTCCACGACGGAGGCGTTGACGCCGAGGGCGGCGAGGGCCTGAACATAGAGCGCGGTGAGGGGTCCATCGCCGATCACCGTCACCGCCGGCAGAGGGCCGAACCAATCCCGCGCCGCGGCCACGTCGGCGCCGATCAGCAGTCCCGACAGGAAGCCCATCGCGTCGGCCGGCGACATCGCCTCAAGCAACTGACGCGCGCGGGTCTCGAACAAGAGGTGCGGGAGGCGCTGGGGACCATGCTCGGCGATCCGCGCCAGGCCCTGCGCGAAGCCTGCGGCGGAGCCCTTGGCCATGTTTCCGCCGCCCGCGCCCAGGGTGGATTGGGCCTTGAGCAGGGCGAAGGTCTCGCCGATCGGCGCGGTCAGGAAGGTGGTGATCCGGCTGTCTTCGACCACGGCCCATTTGTTGTGCGTGCCGGGCAGCGCCAGCAGGCGCCGGCCCGACCGCAGGGCGGAGTCCAGCGACAGAGCGCCGAGGATCTGGGTCTCCTCCCCGCGCATCACGTCGGGTCCGCCCAGAGGGTTCACGCACGACAGGCCAGGGACGATCCGCACCGGCAGGCCGTCGGCCTCGATCCCGACGGCGTGGGCGGCGACGTCGGCCGTCGCGGCCGGGCAGGGAACATACGGCGCCTCGGCCCAGCCCATGCGCGATCCGACCATGCCGCACAGGATCGCGCGCTCGGGCCGCGCCTCGCGCCAGTCGCCGACCAGATCAAGGAAAGTCTGTTCGGGGCTCTGCGTGAGCGCGGTCACGCCCGGTCCGTCGCGGCGGTGGATCACGCTCTTGCCTTGGCGCAGCCACAGGCGCAGGCGCGAGCCGCCCCAGTCGCCGACGATCACGATGCTCTGGTCCATCAGGCGGCACCAGTCTCACGGTCAGGCCGGCGGCGCCAAGCCAGAATGCGTGAGGCGCGTGTGGGAGTAAGACTCTGGAGTATCTTGCGATCGCCCCAGAGTCCGGCGATGCTCGCTCATAACTGGTAGCGCTACCAAGCAGAGCGCGCCGCGAAAGAGAGGAAGCGATGGGCAGGTCACGTTTCGCGACGCGCGCCGAAGAGGCTCGACCGATAGCAGCGGCCATGCGCCGGCGGGCCAAGGACGCGCTGAGCCTGGCGGCCTTCGGGCTGGCCCTCCTGGCTTCGACCTCGGCGCTGGCCCTGGACGGCGGCTTTCAGAAGACCGCCGACGGCGTGGTCGTGACGCCTGCCTCGGGCCCGGCCAAGACAGTGCGGCTTCAGGTGATGAGTGATCGCGCGATCCGCGTCACCGCCGCGCCGACCGAAACCATCAGCGTTCCGCCCAGCCTGCAAGTCATCGCCACGCCCAGGACCAGCGGCTTTACCGTCGAACAGGTCGGCGGCAAGGTCGTGCTGAAGGCCGGCAAGGCCACGGCGGAGGTAACGCTGTCCACCGGCGCGGTGTCGTTCAAGGACGCGGCCGGCAAGACCGTCCTGACCGAGCAGGCGCGCTCGACCTTCAAGCCGCTGACGATCGACGGCAAGGGCTTCTACGCCGTCAGCCAGCACTTTAATCCGAATACGGATGAAGGCTTCTATGGCCTGGGTCAGCACCAGAACGGCCAGATGAACTACAACGGCCAGGACGTCGAGCTGGCGCAGTACAATCGCGCTATCGCCATCCCGTTCGTGCTGTCGACCCGTAACTACGGTGTGCTGTGGGACAACAACGGCATCAGCCGTTTCGGTGACCCGACGCCGTACGCCCTGGCCTCGCGCGACCTGAAGATCTTCGACGCCGACGGCAAGCCAGGCGGCTTTACCGCCAAGTACTATGTGGGCGACGAGCTGAAGCTGACGCGCGTCGAGCAGGACATCGACTACCAGTACCTGGAGGACCTGCCCAAGTGGCCGGCTGAGCTGACCGGGCCCGACAAGAAGCCGCTGCGCGGGGCCAAGGTCGTCTGGGAAGGCTCCGTCGAGGGCCAGGTCGGCGGCCTGCAGAAGTTCAAGCTCTACTCGTCCAGCTACGCCAAGCTGTGGATCGACGGCCAGCTGAAGATCGATCGCTGGCGGCAGAACTGGAACCCGTGGTTCCACAACTTCACCGCCCCGATGAAGGCCGGAAGCCGCCACAAGGTGCGGGTCGAGTGGGAGCCCAATGACGGCTATATCGCCCTGCTGCACAACAACCCGATCCCGGCGGCTGAACAGAAGTCGCTGACCCTGACCTCGGACGTCGCCCACGCGGTCGACTACTACTTCGTGGCGGGGGAGAACCTCGACCAAGTCGTCAGCGGCTATCGCGAGCTGACCGGCAAGGCCCAGGCCCTGCCGCGCTGGGCCTATGGCTTCTGGCAGAGCCGCCAGCGCTACAACACTCAGGACGAGCTGGTCGGCGTGGTGAAGGAGTACCGCAAGCGCGGCGTGCCGCTCGACAACATCGTGCTCGACTGGCGCTACTGGAAAGACGACGCCTGGGGCAGCCACAAGTTCGACGAGACCCGCTTTCCCGACCCGAAGAAGATGCTGTCGGACGTTCACGGCATGAACGCCCACTTCATGATCTCGATCTGGCCGAAGTTCTATCCGACGACCGACAACTACAAGGAGCTGGACGCCAAGGGCTTCATGTACCGCCGCAACGTCGAACAGGGCGCGCTGGACTGGGTGGGGCCGGGCTATCTGAACTCCTTCTACGACCCCTACACAAAGGAAGCGCGCGACATCTACTGGCGCCAGATCAAAGACAACCTCGGCGGCATTGGCATCGACGCCTGGTGGATGGACAGCGACGAGCCGGACATGCACTCCAACCTCGACATCCCCGAGCGCACCCTGCGCATGGGGCCGACGGCCAAGGGGCCGGGCGCGGAGTTCTTCAACTCCTACCCGCTGATCCATACCCAGAGCGTCTTCGACGGCGAGCATGAGCGCAGCCCCGACAAGCGCTCCTACATCTTCTCGCGGTCGGGCTTCGGCGGCATCCAGCGTCAGGGCGTGGCGCTCTGGAGCGGCGACGTCGTGGCGCGCTGGGACGACTTCCGCGACCAGATCTCGGCGGGGGTGAACCTGTCGATGACCGGCGTGCCCAACTGGACCACGGACATCGGCGGCTTCTCGGTCGAGGATCGCTACATCAGCAAGGACCCCAAGCACTGGCCCGAATGGCAGGAGCTGAACCTGCGCTGGTACCAGTTCGGCGCCTTCAGTCCGCTGTTCCGCAGCCACGGCGAGGAGCCGTTCCGCGAGCTTTGGAACCTCGCCGACGAGGGGACCGAGGTCTACGACTCGCTCGTCTGGTACAACAAGCTCCGCTACCGGCTGACACCCTACACCCTGACCCTGGCGGGCGAGACCTATCACCGCGACGGCAGCATCATGCGCGGCCTGGTCATGGACTTCCCGCAGGACCCGAAGGTCCGCAACATCGACGACCAGTACCTGTACGGGCCAGCCTTCCTGGTGGCGCCGGTCACGGCGTTCAAGGCGCGCTCGCGGGCGGTCTATCTGCCGGCCGGGACCACCTGGTACGACTTCGAGACCGGCAAGGCCCACGCGGGCGGCCAGACCATCCAGGCCGCCGCGCCGTTGAACCGCATGCCGCTGTTCGTCCGCGCCGGCGCGATCGTGCCGACCACCGAGGTGCAGCAATATATCGGCGAGAAGCCCGACGCGCCGATCACCCTGGTGGTCTACGCCGGTAAGGACGGCCAGTTCGAGCTCTATGAGGACGACGGCCTGTCGATGGCCTACCAGCGCGGCGCCTACAGCCGCATCCCGATCCGCTATGACGATGCGACGGGCCGGGTGGTGATCGGCGCGCGGTCGGGCCGGTTCGACGGCATGCCGGACAAGCGCATCTTCAAGATCCGCTTCATCGGCGCGGGCGCCAAGCCGACCGACTTCGACGCGGCGGGCGACGCGACGGTCGAGTACGCCGGCCAGCCGGTCGTGGTCGTGGCGCGGAAGAAGTAGGGCTCCGTCGACCGCAACCTCGTTGTCATCCTGGGTCAACTTCGCCGCCCAGGATGACACTGAGGCCTACCCAGCCTGTCCCCGGAACCGCTCGATCAGGAACGCTGTCGCCGGGCCTGGCGGTGTGTCGGTGCGATAGACCGCGTGCAGCGGATAGATCGCCTCCTTCAGGTCGGGCATGTCGAGGCGCGTCAGGCGGCCGGCGGCAAGGTCGTCGCGGACCATGGGTTCAGGCATGTTGCCCCAGCCAAAGCCCTCCTTCAGCAGCAGGTGCTTGGCCCCGAGGTCTGCCAAGCGCCAAGTGTGGACGCTGGCGACGGCGAAGTCGCGGCCCTCGGTCAGTTTCGAGCGGTCGGTGAGCACCAGCTGGGTGTGCCCGCGCCCCGCTCCGGGCGGATTGGGGCCTTGCGCCAGCGGATGGTCGGGCGCCGCCACCGGGATCAGCACCGTCGAGCCGACGGCGATATAGTCCAGCTCGTCGCCGCCATGGACGACCTCCAGCGGCCCGGCCACGCCCAGGGTCGCGGCGCGGTCCAGCACCATCCGGGTCACCGCGCCCAGGCCCTCGACATGCAGGCGCAGGGTCACGGTCGGAAAGGTCTCGCGGAAGGCGCGCAGAGCGTCGACCACCCGGGCGGTGGGCAGCATCACGTCCAGAACCAGATTGACCTCGGCCTCCAGGCCCTGCAGCAGGCCCTTGGCCTTGGCCCGTAGGTTGGCCACGTCGCCGGCGATCACCCGTGCCTGGGCTACCACCACCTTGCCCGCCTCGGTCAACACCGGACGCTTGGCGGCGTCACGATCGAACAAGACCAGACCCAGCTGCGCCTCCAGATTGGCGATCGCATAGCTGATCACCGAGTTGGCCCGGTTCAGCCGCCGCGCGGCGGAGGCGAAGCCGCCGGTCTCCACCACGGCCAGCAGAACCGTCAACTGGTCGAGGGTGGGGGCGCCGGGATCGTTCAAGACAGCCTCTCCGTTCGAATTTATCGAACATAACAGACGATTTTATTCGACTGTTTCGCAAGCTCTTTCCGGCGCACAACCTTCCGCAACGCCGGGGCGTTCCGCCTCGTCCATCGCTCAAACCCAAGGGAGGCCGACATGGCCAAGGTTCTGGTTCTTTACTACTCGTCGTACGGCCACCTCGAGACCATGGCCAAGGCCGTCGCCGAAGGTGCGCGCGAAGCCGGCGCCAGCGTCGACATCAAGCGCGTGCCTGAAACCGTGCCGCTGGAAATCGCCAAGGGCGCACACTTCAAGCTCGACCAGGAAGCGCCGGTCGCCAAGGTCGAGGATCTGGCCGACTATGACGCCATCATCGTCGGCGCCCCGACCCGCTTTGGCCGCATGGCCTCGCAGATGGCGGCCTTCTTCGACGCCGCCGGCGGTCTGTGGGCGCGCGGCGCGTTGCACGGCAAGGTGGCCGGCGCCTTCACCTCGACCGCCACCCAGCACGGCGGCCAGGAGACGACGCTGTTCTCGATCATCACCAACCTGCTGCACTTCGGCACCACGATCGTTGGTCTCGACTACGGTCACGCCGGTCAGATGACGCTGGATGAAGTCACCGGCGGCAGCCCGTACGGCGCCACCACCATCGCCGGCGGCGACGGCTCGCGTCAGCCCAGTGAGAACGAACTGACCGGCGCCCGCTACCAGGGCCGCAAGATCGCCGAGACCGCGATCAAGCTGCACGGCTGATCCGGCGCTCGCCGGACGCTCGACCCACTTCCGTGACCGGCGACAGGGCCGGCCGGCGCCTTCCCCCTCCGCGAGCAGGGCGGCGGGAGCCGGCCGGCCCTTTCTTCGTTGAACAGAAAAAGGAGTGTCTCGTGATGCGTCGCTTTTTCGGTTTCCTGTCCGAGCTCTGGAGGAGCCTGGTCTTCCTATCCACGATCCACGCCGTGGCCAGCCGTTGCCGCTCGCGCCGACTGTACGCCGCCGATCGTTGACAGGGTTCATCGGGTGTCGAAGCGGAGACTCTTCGAGGGCGCAGTGTGCGTAGTTCCCACGAGGCGGCTGAGTCTCCATTGAATCTATAGTGCTAGACTAGATGTGCCATTTTGAGACAATCGGCGATGTCTGGCGTAACCTTCTTTTACTTTCTGCTCATTTCATCATTAACAAAATAGTTCTGAACTTTAATCAATCGCGGCTTTTTCCTCAACGAAGTGGAAAGGTCGTTGAGTGATACTGTCCGTGGGCAAAACGCCCGCCGACAGTCAAAATGACGTCGGAACACCTCGAATAGGAGTTGTTTCGTTATGGCGCTGAACAGCATCAACACGAACTCGGGCGCTCTGATCGCCCTGCAGAACCTGAACAAGACCAACACCGAGCTGACGACCGTTCAGCAGCGGATCAATACCGGCAAGAAGATCGCCAGCGCCAAGGACAACGGCGCGATCTGGGCGACCGCCAAGAACCAGTCGGCCACCGCCAACAGCATGAATTCGGTCAAGGACTCGCTGCAACGCGGCCAGTCGACGATCGACGTCGCGCTCGCCGCTGGCGACACCATTACCGACCTGCTCGGCAAGATGAAGGAAAAGGCCCTGGCCGCTTCCGACACCTCGCTGAACACCGCTTCGTTCAACGCCCTGAAGTCGGACTTCGATTCGCTGCGTGACCAGATCACGAAGGCCGCTTCGAACGCCAAGTTCAACGGCGTCAGCATCGCCGACGGTTCGACCACCAAGCTGACCTTCCTGGCCAACTCGGACGGTTCGGGCTTCACCGTCAACGCCAAGACCCTGACCCTCGCCGGTCTGGGCCTGACGGCCACCTCCAGCTTCACGACGGCCGCCGCCGCCAAGACGATGATCGGCACCATCGACACGGCGCTGCAGACGGCCACCAACAAGCTGGCTTCGCTGGGCACCAGCTCGACGGGCCTGGACACCCACCTGACCTTCGTCGGCAAGCTGCAAGACAGCCTGGACGCCGGCGTGGGCAACCTGGTGGACGCAGACCTCGCCAAGGAAAGCGCCAAGCTGCAGTCGCTGCAAACCAAGCAGCAGCTGGGCGTGCAGGCGCTGTCGATCGCGAACCAATCGTCGTCGTCGATCCTGAGCCTGTTCCGCTAAGACGGACTTCGACGAATTTCATCGTCGAGAAGGGCGGGTCATCGGGCCCGCCCTTTTGTCGTTCTGATGCTCTTGTAAATATCGATTCAGTTTTGGAACGATTGTATCAAAATAGAACACATATTATCGACTCTCATTTGCGGGCGATGAGGATCACGCTCGAAAATATACTTTTCATTTTCTGAATCTTCTCTCAGCGCGTTAATCGAACAACGACGTTCTGTGAACCTTATATCAACGCCAGCGTCATATTGTCGCGGTGGGCAAAACGCCCACCGGTCGTCAAAACGACACCGGAAACCTCCAAAGAGAGTGTTTCGTCATGGCGCTAAACAGCATCAATACGAACTCGGGGGCGCTGATCGCGCTCCAGAATCTGAACGCCACCAGTTCTGAACTGAACACCGTCCAGCAGCGCATCAGCACCGGCAAGAAGATCGGCAGCGCCAAGGACAACGGCGCGATCTGGGCGACCGCCAAGAACCAGTCGGCCACCGCCAACAGCATGAACGCCGTGAAGGACTCGCTGCAACGCGGCCAGTCGACGATCGACGTCGCGCTCGCCGCCGGCGACACCATCACCGACCTGCTCGGCAAGATGAAGGAAAAGGCCCTGGCCGCGTCCGACACCTCGCTCAGCACCGCCTCGTTCAACGCCCTGAAGGCCGACTTCGAGTCGCTGCGCGATCAGGTGACCAAGGCCGCCACCAACGCCAAGTTCAACGGGGTCAGCATCGCCGACGGCACGACCACCAAGCTGACCTTCCTGGCCAATTCGGACGGTTCGGGCTTCACCGTCAACGCCAAGACCCTGACCCTGGCCGGTCTGGGCCTGACCGCCACCTCGACCTTCACGACCGCGGCCGCCGCCAAGACCATGATCACCACGGTCAACACGGCGCTGCAGACGGCGACCAACAAGCTGGCTTCGCTGGGCACCAGCTCCACGGGCCTGGACACCCACCTGACCTTCGTCGGCAAGCTGCAAGACAGCCTGGAAGCCGGCGTCGGCAACCTGGTGGACGCAGACCTCGCCAAGGAAAGCGCCAAGCTGCAGTCGCTGCAAACCAAGCAGCAGCTGGGCGTGCAGGCGCTGTCGATCGCCAATTCGTCGAGCTCGGCGATCCTCAGTCTTTTCCGATAAGCTGACCTCCGGACGGGCGGATCAGCGTTTGGATCCGCCTCAACGGTCGCGGCTCTAGACTTGGAAGGGGCGGGCCCACGCGGGTCCGCCCTTTTTCAGGTCTGGGCGTCTCGGCCCGTTTTCTCTTCTTCGAGACATTGAACGGCCTCTGGATTGCCGACAAGGTCTATGACAACGTTGTCGACACGGCGCGTCGCCGTCAAACGAAGAAGAGTTGGGGAGTATGAACACCAAGGCCCTTTGCGTCGCCCTCTTGGCGTCCACCTTCCTGGCCGGCTTCGCGTCGGCTGAAAGCACCGCCTCGTCCACGGCCCCCTCGGCGGCCAAGTCCACCGCCCAGCCGGGCAAGTGGCCCGCCGCGAAGAGCCAGGGCCTGGTCGATCCGGCGACCGAAGCGTTCGTGGACTCGGTTCTGGCCAAGCTGACCCTCGAGGAGAAGGTCGGCCAACTGATCCAGGCCGATATCGGCTCGATCAAGCCTGAAGACCTGAAGACCTATCCGCTGGGCTCGATCCTGGGCGGCGGCAGCTCGCCGCCGCTGGGCGCGCCCGATCGCTCGCCGCAAAAGCCGTGGGTCGACACGGCCAAGGCCTTCCGCGAGGCGGCGTCGCAGCGTGTCGGCGGGACCCACGTTCCGCTGATGTTCGGCATCGACGCCGTCCACGGCAACAACAACGTCGTCGGCGCGACCCTCTTCCCGCACAATATCGGCCTCGGCGCGGCGCGTGATCCCGAGCTGATCCGCCGCATCGGCAAGGCCACGGCGTTGGAAACCTCGGCCGCAGGCTTCGACTGGGCGTTCGGCCCGACCCTGGCCGCGCCCCGCGACGACCGCTGGGGTCGCACCTACGAGGGCTATTCCGAAGATCCGGCCATCATCCGCCAGTATGGCGGTGAGATGATCCTGGGCCTGCAGGCCGCTGTGGCGCCTTTCACGGGCGGCAAGAGCGGCGTGATCCAGCAGGGCCATGTCGCCGCCAGCGCCAAGCACTTCCTGGGCGACGGCGGCACCGAGAACGGCGTCGATCAGGGCGACACCAAGGTCTCCGAGGAGGAACTGGTCCGCATCCACGCCCAGGGCTATGTGCCGGCCATCAACGCCGGCGCGCTGACGATCATGGCCTCGTTCAACAGTTGGAACGGCCAGAAGATGCACGGCAACAAGAGCCTGCTGACCGACGTCCTGAAGGGCAGGATGGGCTTCGACGGCTTCGTGGTCGGGGACTGGAACGGCCATGGCCAGGTGGTGGGCTGCAAGCCGACCGACTGCCCGCAATCGATCAACGCCGGCCTTGACATGTTCATGGCCCCCGACAGCTGGAAGGCGCTCTACGACAACACCCTGGCCCAGGCGAAGTCGGGCGTGATCCCGATGGCCCGCATCGACGACGCGGTCCGCCGCATCCTGCGGGTGAAGGCCAAGATGGGCCTGTTCCAGGCCAGCCGTCCCTATGAGGGGCGCGAGGGCGTGATCGGGGCGCCCGAGCATCGCGCCATCGCCCGCGAGGCGGTCCGCAAGTCGCTCGTTCTGCTCAAGAACGACGGCGTCCTGCCCGTGAAGGCTTCGGCCAACGTGCTGGTCGCCGGTTCGGGCGCCGACGACATTGGCAAACAGTCGGGCGGCTGGACCCTGTCGTGGCAGGGCACGGGCAACACCAACGTCGACTTCCCCAACGCCGAGTCGATCTGGACCGGCGTGAAATCGGCGGTCGAGGTCGGCGGCGGCCGCGCGACGCTCAGCGTCGACGGCAAGTTCGATACGAAGCCCGATGTCGCTATCGTCGTCTTCGGCGAAAATCCGTATGCGGAAGGTGTTGGCGACCTGAAGACATCCCTTGAGTATCAGCCGGGCGCCAAGGCGGACCTCGCCCTGCTCAAGCGCCTGAAGGCCCAGGGCGTGAAGGTGGTGTCGGTGTTCCTCAGCGGTCGACCGCTGTGGGTCAACCCCGAGATCAACGCCTCGGACGCCTTCGTGGCCGCCTGGCTGCCGGGCTCGGAAGGCGGCGGGGTGGCCGACGTGCTGATCGGGGACAAGGCCGGCAAGCCGCGTCACGACTTCCAGGGCAAGCTATCGTTCAGCTGGCCCAAGACCGCCGCCCAGTTCCGCCTGAACAAGGGCGACAAGACCTATGACCCTCTTTTCGTCTACGGCTATGGCCTGTCGTACGCCAAGCCGGGCAAGGTGGGTCGCCTGTCGGAAGTATCCGGCGTCACGGCCCAGGCCGACAACGTCGTGAACTACTTCGTCGGCGGCAAGACCCCGGCGCCGTTCGCGTTCAAGGCCTCGCCGTCGTCGAGCGTGCAGATCGCGCCGGTCGACGCGGGCAATGTGCAGGAGGCCGGCCGCCAGATCACCTTCGCCGGCGACAAGCCCGGCAAACTGTCGATCGTCGGCGACAAGCCGCTGGACCTGTCGTTCCAGACCAACGCCGACATGGCGCTGAGCTTCGCCTATCGCCTGGACGCGGCCGCCACCGGGCGGGTGAGTCTCGCGATGGGCGCGGGACGCCTCGACGTAACGCCGCCGGCCGGTTCGCCCACCGGCCAGTGGGCCAGCGTCAAGATCCCGCTCAAGTGCTTTCAGGCCGCCGGGACGGACGTGACCAAGGTCACCGCGCCGTTCGAACTGATCTCGGCCGGCGCCTTCCAGGTGTCGATCGCGGAGGTGAAGCTGACCGCCGACCCGGCCGGGGCCGTCTGCCCCGCCAAGGCGCCGTAGCCCGACGCTCGAAAGCTGGGTTAGCGCCGCGCTAACCAGCAACCCGTTGACCCACCGGGCCATTCTAGTCTCCGAAAGGAGCGGCCCGGTGGATTTCGACGAGCGTCAGGCGTGGAGTGTGTTGTGGGAGGCGGTGTTCGGCGAGCCGCCGCCCATTCGCGCCGAGGCCGAGATGACCGGCCAGGTTCTGGTCGAGCACCTGCCGCCGGCGCCGCCCTACGAGATCAGGTCCCGAACTGAGTGAACGGCACGCGGTTGAAGAATTCCCGCTCGACGCCGCGCGGGTCGTCCTCCAGCCGCGAGACGGTGTCGAACACCATCGTCTGGCGGCGGGGCAGGGTGTAGGGCTCCCACTTGGGGAGACTTCCGCCGTTCGGGTCGCCGGTGCGGGCGAAGGCGATGAAGGCGTCGCTCATGGTGTTGGACATGGCCACCGACTCCGGCCCCGTCCCGACGATCGAGCCCTTGGCGTCCAGCGTGCCGAACACCAGGCCGATGTCGATGGTGTGCGGCGCGCCGAAGATCCCGCCCTGCATCGGCGAGCGCCAGTTGACCTGATAGGCGTAGGCCGGCGCGCCAGCCTTGGCCCGCTCCTCGTCCTGGATGATCGCCGCCTTCCACGAGCGCCCCGCCGTCGAGGCGGCGAAGAAGACGTCGGCCGGCGAGTAGTTCGGATAGGTCTGGCGGTAGAAGGCCACCACCGTCTCGGGATCGATGTCGATGCGGGCGTTGAACTGCCCCGGCAGGCGGGCGATCACCTCGTCCCAGGTCTGGGGGAAGGCCTTGGCGTCCCAGCCGATGAAGCCCCTGGTCTCGTCATGGGTGTTGCCGACCATCATCGGCACCGACAGGCTCTGGGGCGCGGCGTCGGGGAAGAAGGGGTGTCGGGTCAGTGACCGCTGATCCAGCACCGGGCCCATATAGACCCCGCCGGCCCCGGCGATCGGGTCGACCGCTTTCAGCCCCGCCAGCATCTCGGCGGCGGGCAGGGCGCGCAGGGCGGCCAGGTCCTTGATCCCCAGCTTGTCGAGGAAGGCTTTCGCGCGCTTGGTGGCGTTGAACGGGCCGCCGACCGTGACCTGCTGGCCGCTCATGGTGGCGGCGCGGTGGACGAGACCCTTGGCGGCGGGCATGGCCATCAGGGTGGCGATCTTGGCCCCGCCGCCCGACTGGCCAAACAGCATCACCCGCTCGGGATCGCCCCCGAACCTGGCGATGTTGTCGCGCACCCACTGCAGGGCCAGCACGAGGTCGAGCTGGCCGGCATTACCGCTGTCGGCCACCGACGGGTCGTTGAAGAGGCGCGCCAGATAGAGATAGCCGAAGGCGTTCAGGCGGTGGTTGACGGTGACCACCACGACATCGCCGCGCTTGGCCAGCTTGGTCCCCTCATACCAGGGGCTGCCCCCCGAACCGCCGTTATAGGCGCCGCCGTGGATGTAGAACATCACCGGTCGCTTGCCGCCATCGGCGAGGCCGTCCTTGCGCGAGGCCTTGGCCGGGGTCCAGATATTGAGGAACAAGCAGTCCTCAGAGAGGGTCTCGCCCTCCTCGCCCTTGCCGGTCTGCATCGAGGCCGGACCATAGGCCAGGGCGTCCTTCACATCGGTCCAGGGCTCGGGCTTTACCGGCGCCATGAACCGCCGCGCCCCGCCGGTGTCGGCGCCATAGCGCAGGCCCTTGAAGACGCTGACGCCGTCCTGGACGTAGCCGCGCACCTTGCCGTTGGTGGTCGCCACCACGGGCGAGCGCGCCTCGCCCGCGAAGCCCGCGCGAGGCAGGGCGGCATAGGCCGTCAGCGCGGCGGCGCCGGTGATCAGGGTGCGGCGGGTGGCGGTCATCGGGTTTCCTCCGGCGCTTTCTGACGAGCGGTCCGAAGCGGTATCACGGGTGACACCGGTGACAATCCCTTTTGGTGCGCCCGACTAGCCCAACCCCTTCACCGCCGCAGCGTGCGCGTTGATTACTGCCAAGGTCGAGGCGTCGGCGTCGAACACGCCGAACAGGCCTTGTTCCTCCTGGGGCGGATCGCCGACATAGCTCTTGTCGCCCTTCTTGAACCAAGCGTCCGGCTGCTGGGCGCGGCCCTCGCCGTTCCAGGCCCAGAAGTTGACGCCGGCGGTCGGCCCGCCGGCCTTCATGTCAGCCAGGGCGAGATCCAGCATCGTCTTGTAGAAGCGGTCGCGATAGGTGGTCGGCGAGCCGGGCGCGAACTGGCGGCCGTCGCGGATCAGGCCGAACTCCTCAATGGTCAGGGGCTTGTTCAGCCGCTTGGCCAGGGCGATGTGCTGGGCCACGTAGTCGCGGCACTTCTGCTCGCCCGCCTCATAGGTCGAGGGCTGGTCGGTCATGCTGATCCAGCCCCAGTTGTTGGGCCAGATGTGGATGGTCATGTAGTCGATCACCGGCGGGGCGTGGGCGTCGACGACGCAGGACTCCAGGCCCATGCAGCCCATGGTCCCCTCGCTGCCGGTGGTGACGAGGTGCTGGTTGTCGAGGCGCTTGATCAGGCTGGCGGTGTCCCGAATCCAGGCCTGGTAGGCGGGCATGTTGCTCTTGCCGAAGGCGTCCGAACCGCCGGGACGCGGCTCGTTGGCCAGCTGCCAGGCCATGATGGTCGGATCGTCGCGATAGGGCTTCCCGGTGACGGTGCTGACCCGGCTCACGAGGCTCGTGACATAGTGGCGGAAGAGGGCGTTGGCCTTCTGGTTGGCGTATAACCGCGCCGAATAGTCCGCGTACTGAGGCCATGGGTGGGCGGGATCGCCCTGCTGGAACCAGGGGCCGTCGCCCACCCAGTTCAGATAGGCCGGCATGCCGCCCGACCAGTCCCAGAAATTGTTGACGTAGATGACCGCTTTCATGTCGCGCTGGGCCATCTCGGCCAGGGTGACGTCGAGGCCCTTCAGCAGGTCGGCGTTATAGTCCTCGCCCGGCCCCCGGAAGGTCGGGTCCATGGCCACCTTGGCGGGAGACTGCTCTCCCGCGCCCAGGATGCGCAGGTTGGTCACGCCCATGGCCTTCAGGCGATCGAGCTCCCGGCGCAGGCGGCCAAGGTCCCCGTAGCCGGCCGGCGCGCCCAGCCAGGCGGCGTACCAGACATTGGTCCCGGCGAAGCGATAGGGCTTGCCGTCCAGATGCAGGCGGCCGTCCTTGACGGTGACGAAGCCCTTCGGCGGCGTCGGCGCTTTGGCTGCGCCGATGGCCGGAAGAGCGGCTGCGGCGGCGATCAGGTGGCGGCGGGAAAGGGTCATGGCGTCCTCCGACGAACCTCTGCGGGGTTCTCGGCGCGCACCATGCCGTGGGTTGATAGCGCTAACAACAGTCGATCGCTGGTAGGCGTTCGACGAAGCGGCAACGCAAAGGGAATGCCGTCTAGCGATCCTCTAGACCGTGCCAGATGCGCGAAATGAAGACGGTCTCGGGGCTGGCTTCATAGCGGACAACGTAACGCGAGCCGCCGAAGGGAACGATCAACTCCCGAATGCCGAGCGTGACCAAGCGTCCTCGGTCTGGGAAGTCGGTCAGGCTCGTAAGGTGTTGCTCAAGCAGCATGATCATACGCAGGGCCGCGTCAGGACTTTTGTCCAATAGCCAGGCGTAGAGGCGATCAATGTCGCGCTGCGCCTCCGCCGTTAGATATAGCTGGCGGGGCAGCGGGCTAACGTTGGTGGCGCGCTAGCAGGCCGTCTCGCACCTCAGACCACGGCTTGAAATCGCCCGAGCGCTTAGCGTGATCGATGATGGCGCGATCGATGGCTGGGTCCGGGTTGATCGAAGGCGAGGCCGTCTGATTGATCCCTCGATCAATCAAAAGCATCGCATAGTCTTGCGGAGACATGTGCGCTTGGTCCGCCAGCACCTTCAGCCGCGCCGCCTGCTCGGGATCAATATGAATGTCGAAGCCATCGGCCATGGGCGGAGAGTCCCGCCGATGGCCGATGGCGTCAAGGGTTACAGGTTCAGCAGCGCCGGGTCGCCGCCCTGGGCGGTGATGTTGACGCTGAGCGCCCGCTCGACCGCGAAGCGGAGCAGGGCGTGGGGGCCGCCGGCCTTGGGGCCGGTGCCCGATAGGCCCTCGCCGCCGAACGGCTGGACGCCGACGACCGCGCCGGTCATCGAGCGGTTCACATAGGCGTTGCCGGCCGGGACCAGGCGCTGGACGTCGGCCGCGAAGCGTTCGATCCGCGAGTGGATCCCCAGGGTCAGGCCGTAGCGACGGGCCGCCAGGGCGCCGGCGACCTTTTCCAGGTTCTCCGGCTTGTAGCGCACCACGTGCAGCACGGGGCCGAACACCTCGCGCTCCAGGAAGTCGGCGGTCGGGATCTCGGCCAGGACCGGCGCGAAGAACGTGCCGCCCTCAGGCGCTTCGAGCGCGTGCAGCACCTTGGCCTCGCGGGTCAGGCGCTCCTGATGCTTGACCAGCGCGTCCTTGGCCTCGGCGTCGATCACGGGGCCGACGTCGGTGACGGCAAGCGCCGGATCGCCGAGTACCAGGGCGTCCATCGCGCCCTTCAGGCCGTCGATGATGTGGTCGGCGGTGTCCTCGGGCAGGAACAGCAGGCGCAGGGCCGAGCAGCGCTGACCGGCGGAGCCGAAGGCGCTGACGATCACGTCGTCGATCACCTGTTCGCGCTGGGCGGTGGTGTCGACGAACATGCCGTTGAGGCCGCCGGTCTCGGCGATGAACGGCACGATCGGACCCTGGCGGGCGGCGAGCGTCTGGTTGATGCGCCAGGCCGTGTCGGTGCCGCCCGTGAAGGCGACGCCGTCCAGGCTCTCGTGGCTGGTGAGCGCCGCGCCGACCGTCTCGCCACGACCCGGCAGCAGGGCCAGCAGGCGCGGGTCCAGGCCCGCGGCGTGATAGAGCTTGACCGCCTCGAAGGCGATCAGCGGGGTCTGCTCGGCGGGCTTGGCCAGCACGGCGTTGCCGGCCGCCAGGGCGGCGGCGATCTGGCCGGTGAAGATGGCCAGCGGGAAGTTCCACGGGCTGATGCAGACGAAGACGCCGCGACCGGCCAGACGCAGGCTGTTGGTCTCGCCGACCGGACCTTTGAGGATCTCGGCCTCGCCGAACTGATCCTCGGCCAGCACCGCGTAGTAGCGGCAGAAGTCTACGGCCTCGCGCACCTCGGCGATGCCGTCCGACAGGGTCTTGCCGGCTTCACGCGACAGGATGGCGATCAGGCGCTCGATATTGGTTTCCAGCGCATCGCCCATGGCGCGCAGCACCTGTGCGCGAGCCACGCCGCCGGCGCGGTCCCAGGCCGGTTGCGCGGCGCGGGCCAGATTGAAGGCCTCGTCGATCTGTGGGGCTTGCGCCTCCGACACGACCCCGATGGTCTTCTGCGTATTGGCGGGGGCGATCACCGGCAGCGGCGCGCCGCCGGCCATGACCTTGCCGCCGACCAGCGGACCGGCCGATAGGGTGACGCCGTCCAGGGCGGCGACGGCGGCCTCGAGGCGAGCGCGATCGGCCTTTACCGAGAGATCCAGGCCCGCGCTGTTCTGGCGGCGGTCGCCATAGACGCGGATCGGCGTCGGGATCTTGGCGTGGCGATCGGGATGGGCCTCGACCACGTCGATCGGGTCAGTGACGACCTTCTCGACCGGCACGCGCTCGTCCAGCAGGGCGTGGACGAAGCTGGTGTTGGCGCCGTTCTCCAGCAGACGACGGACCAGATAGGGCAGCAGGTCTTCGTGACCGCCCACCGGGGCGTAGGCCCGCAGGACGATGCCGTCATAGAGGTCGTCGGCGGCCTTGTAGAGCGCCTCGCCCATGCCGTGCAGGCGTTGGTGCTCGATCGTGACGCCGGCGTTCTTGGCCATGCGGACCACGGCCGCCAGGGTGTGGGCGTTGTGAGTGGCGAACTGGGCGTAGAGGTGCGGGGCGGCGTCGATCAGGGCCTTGGCGTTGACCAGGTACGACAGGTCCGTGGCGGGCTTGGTCGTATAGACCGGGTAGTCCGGGCGGCCCGCGACCTGGGCGCGCTTGATCTCGCTGTCCCAATAGGCGCCCTTGACGAGGCGGACCATCAGGCGGCGGCCGGTCTCTTCCGACAGCGCCTTGAGGCGGGCGATCACCTCGCCGCAGCGCTTCTGATAGGCCTGGACGGCCAGGCCCAGGCCCTTCCAGTCGCCCAACTCCGGCTCGCGGCACAGCTTGTCCAGCAGCTTCAGCGACAGGGCGAGGCGGTCGGCCTCTTCGGCGTCGATGGTGAAGTTGAGGTTGTGGCGCGCGGCGATCTTGGCCAGGCGCAGGGTGCGGGGATAGAGCTCTTCCCAGACGCGGTCTTCGTGGGTGGCCTCATAGCGCGGGCACAGGGCCGACAGCTTGACCGAGACGCCATGGCCCTTCTCGGGACCGGCGCCGTTCGACAGCTTGCCGACCGTCTCGATGGCGTCGGCATAGGCCTTCTCGTAGCGCTCGGCGTCGGCGGCGGTGCGGGCGCCTTCGCCCAGCATGTCGAACGAGCACATGGTGTCTTCGCTCGCGGCGCGCTTGATCGCCGCCTCGATCGTACGGCCCAGCACGAACTGCTCGCCCATGATGCGGATGGCCTGCCCCACGGCGGCGCGGATCACCGGCTCGCCCAGGCGTCCGGCCAGCTTCTTGACGAAGCCGGGCAGATCCTTCTTGGCCTCGTCGTCGGGCTCGACGATCTTGCCGGTCAGCATCAGGCCCCAGGTCGAGGCGTTGACGAACAGGCTGTCGGAGCCGCCCAGGTGCGAGGCCCAGTCGGCCGAGCCGATCTTCTCGGCGATCAGCTTGTCGCGGGTGTCGTCGTCGGGCGTGCGCAGCAGCGCCTCGGCCAAGCACATCAAAGCCAGGCCCTCGCGGGTGCCCAGGCTGAACTCCTGCAGGAAGCTTTCGACGACGCCCTGCTTGCGGACGCTGCGGCGGGCGCCGCGCACCAGGGCCTCGGCCTCGGCGCGGACGGCGGCGCGGTCCTCGGCGGAGAGCGGCTTGGCGGCGAGCAGGTCGGCGATCACCGCGGCTTCGTCGCGATACTTGCCGGCGTCGAGGCTGTCCCAGTCGGTCATGGTCGTTTCCGCTTGTTGGTATATCGTCGGTCTAACTTGCCTTTGACGAAAGGTGCTTCGTTTGTTGTGAGTGCAGGCCGAAATTTGTTCGGCGAAGTGGCCGAAAAATGTCGTCCGCTCCAGCGCGCCGACACCGCGCCGGCCGGATGTGCGTCAAGCTTGCGCCGACGGCGCCGGAGAGAAAAGGGGAGGGAGGAAGGGACGCGTTCAGGGGGGGAGACGCGCGCGTCCCTTCCTCTCTAGCGCGACGCCCGGTTCGGGGGAGAGGGGCGAGCGTCGCGGATGCTCCAACAAACGGCCGCTGGCCGTGTCCGCGGCGCCGGGAGGAGGGGGGCGCGTTGCGGTGCTGGAACGTTGAGGGGTATACCGCCACGCTTTCCGAATGTGTTACGTTTGTATTCCTTAATTTTCGAAGCTTCTTCGGGAAAAGCGCGATATGGCCATTTCTACTCTGGATGATACCGATCGCAGGCTGTTGAAGGTTTTGCAGGCCGATGGCCGCATCACCAACGCCGAGCTCGCCAAGCGCTGCAACCTGTCTCCGGCGGCCACCTTCGACCGCGTCCGGCGACTGCGCGAGCGCGGTTTCATCACCGGCTATGCGGCGCTGCTGGATCCGGCCAAGGTCGACCGGGCGCTGCTGATCTTCGTGGAAGTGGTGCTTGAGCGCACGACAGGCGAGACGTTCGAGGACTTCGCCGCCGCCGTCCGGCGCGCCCCCGAAATCCTGGAGTGCCACATGGTGGCGGGCGGCTTCGACTATCTGATCAAGGCCCGCGTGCGCGACATGGAGGCCTACCGCAACTTCCTGGGCGACATCCTGGTCAAGATGCCGGGGGTGCGTGAAACGCGGACTTACGCCGTGCTCGAAGAGGTCAAGAGCACGGTGCAGCTGCCGCTCTAGAGCGCGCCCTCGCTGGAGGCGGCGAACATTCGCGCCCGTGCGGGCGTGAGGTCCTGTGGAGGACAGGCGGCGGCCAGCACAATGGCGGTGATGGCCAGAACCGTGGCCACGGCGATGCCCGTCAGGTGGAGGGCTTGTTCTTTTTCCTTTGCGGTCGACATGGGGCGTCTCCGAACCAACACGCGAGAAGCTCTACTACAATCGATTGCGTGAGTGTGGTTACGGGGCGGTGAAAATCCCCGTTTCGGGGAGTCTCGCCAACCGCCGGTATGCGGCGGCGGGTGGAACGGGCGGCTCCAAGGGTGGGGGGGAGAAGCACGCCCGTTCCGTTCACGGCCGTCAGGTGGGATGGCGGACCGCGAACTCCCCCGGCCGCGCCGGGGAAGCCGGTGGACCTCAGGCGGCGGGCGCGCCGCCGCCGAGGGTCTTGTAGAGGGTGACCAGGTTGGTGGCCTGGGCCAGGCGCGTGGCGATCAGGCCTTGCTGCGCGGCGTAGAGGCTGCGCTGGGCGTCCAGCAGGGTGAGCGCGCTGTCGAGGCCCGCGTCGCGACGCTGTTGGGACAGGCGGGCGCTGTCGGCGGCGGCGGCCGTCAGGCGCTCCTGGGCGGCCAGGCGGTCGGCCACCTTGGCGCGCACGGACAGGGCGTCGGAGACCTCGCGGAAGGCGGTCTGCACCGTCTTCTCGTAGGTCGCCACGGCGATGTCGCGGTTGGCCTTGGAGATGTCCAGGTTCGCGACATTGGCCCCGCCGGCGAAGATCGGCAGGCTGATCTGCGGCGTGAAGCTCCAGACGCCCGTCCCGCTCTTGAACAGGCCGTCGAGGTCGGGGCTGGCCGAGCCCGTCGAGCCGGTCAGGCTGATACGCGGGAAGAACGCCGCCCGCGCCGCGCCGATATTGGCGTTGGCCGCGCGGAGCTGGTGTTCAGCGGCCAGCACATCAGGACGACGCACCAGAACGTCCGAGGGCAGGCCCGCGGGCAGGTCGGCCAGAACGCCGTCGGCGTCCAGGCGGCCCGTCGGCAGCAAGGCGGCGGGCAGTTCGCCGCCGACCAGCAGGGTCAGGGCGTTGCGGTCCTGGGCGACCTGGGCGGTATAGACGGCGACGTCGGAGCGCGCCGTCTCGGCCAGGGTCTCGGCGTTGCGCAGGTCCAGCAGCGAGCCCGCCCCGCCGTCGACCCGTTGGCGCACCAGGCGCAGCGAGTCTTCGCGGGTGGCCAGGGTGCTCTGCGCCAGCGCCAGGCGTTCCTGGTCGGCCGCCAGGGTGAGCCAGGCGTTGGCGGTCTCGGCGATCAGGCTGACGCGGACCGAGCGGCTGGTCTGCTCGGTGGCCAGATAGCTCTGCAGCGCCGCGTCGTTGAGGCTCCGCACCCGGCCGAACAGGTCCAGCTCATAGGCGGTGAAGCCGATGGTGGCGCTGTAGGCCTCGGTGTCGAAGGCCTGGCCGGTCTGAGAGGTCGAGGCCGGGGTGCGGCCGCGCTGCTCGGAGACCGTCCCGTTGATCCCCGGGAACAGGGCCGAGCGCTGGACGCCATACTGGGCGCGGGCCTTCTCGATGTTGAGCACCGCCACGCGCAGGTCGCGGTTCTGCTTCAGGGCCAGGTCGACCACGCCTTGCAGACGTGGATCGACCAGCACCTGGCGCCAGTCGAGGTCGGCCGCCGAGACGGGCGTCGCCGCCTCCGGCGTCGGGGTGGACCAGGTCTGGGCGACCGGCAGGGCCGGCCGCTCGTACTTGGGCGCCAGGGTGCAGGCGCCGACCGCCGTCGAGGCGACCAGGATCAGGGTGAGGTTACGCAGCATCTCAGTGAGCCTCTGCCGACGGCGCGTCGCCTTGGGCGGCGTCGTGACGGGGGTGCTTGGGTTTGAAGATCCTCTCGACCACCACGAAGAACAGCGGAACGAAGAAGATCGCGAGCAGGGTGGCCGAGATCATGCCGCCGATAACGCCGGTGCCGATCGCGTGTTGGGCGCCGGAGCCCGCCCCGTTGGAGATCGCCAGCGGCAGCACGCCGAAGACGAAGGCCAGCGAGGTCATGATGATCGGGCGCAGGCGCAGACGAACCGCCTCCAGCGTGGCCTCGATCAGCCCCATGCCCTTCTCGTAGAGGTCCTTGGCGAACTCGACGATCAGGATGGCGTTCTTGGCCGCCAGGCCCATGGTCGTCAGCAGGCCCACCTGGAAGTAGATGTCGTTGCTGAGGCCGCGGGCGAAGGTGGCCAGCAGGGCGCCGATGACGCCCAGCGGGATGACCATGATCACCGCCAGCGGGATCGACCAGCTTTCATAGAGGGCCGCCAGCAGCAGGAACACCACCAGGATCGAGATGGCGTACAGGGCGGGGGCCTGGTTGCCGGCCTCCAGTTCCTGGGCCGACAGGCCGGTCCACTCGTAGCCGACGCCCGGCGGCAGCTTGGCCGCCAGCGCCTCCATCGCCGCGATCGCGTCGCCCGAGCTCTTGCCGGGGGCGGGCGAGCCCTGGATGTTGACCGACGGCAGGCCGTTATAGCGCTCCAGGCGCGGCGAACCGTAGGTCCAGGACGCGGTGGCGAAGGCCGGGAAGGGCACCATCTGGCCGCTGTTGTTGCGGACATACCAGCGGTTCAGGTCTTCCGGCGTCATGCGGAACGGCGCGTCGGCCTGCATGTAGACCTTCTTGACCCGACCTCGATCGATGAAGTCGTTGACGTAGGCGCCGCCCCAGGCTGCGCTGAGCGCGCTGTTGATGTCGGCGGTGGTCAGGCCCAGCGCGCCGGCCTTGGCCTGGTCGACCTCGATCTTCAGCTGCGGGGTGTCGTCCTGACCGTTCGGGCGCACGCCCACCAGGTTCGGATCCTGCGAGGCCATGCCCAGCATCATGTTGCGGGCGTTCATCAGGGTCTCGTGGCCCACGCCGTTGACGTCCTGGAGCTGGAAGTCGAAGCCGGACGAGTTGCCCAGCTCCTGCACCGCCGGCGGGACGATCGGGAACACCATGGCGTCGCGGATCTGGCCGAAGGCGCCCATGGCCCTGCCGGCCACAGCCTGAGCCTTGAGGTTCGCCGACTTGCGGACGTCGAAGTCCTTCAGGCGGACGAAGGCCAGACCCGCGTTCTGACCCGCGCCGGCGAAGCTGAAGCCCGAGACGGTGAACACCGACTGCACAGCGTCCTTCTCGGCGACCAGGAAGTGGTCGCGGACCTTGTCCAGCACGGCCAGGGTCTTTTCCTCGGTCGCGCCGGCGGGCAGCTGGACGAGCGTCAGCATGGTCCCCTGGTCCTCTTCGGGCAGGAAGGCGCTGGGCAGGCGGACGAATAGCAGGCCCATGGCCACGATGATCGCGGCGTAGACGGCCATCCAGCGACCGCTCTTGCCGAGGATCTTGCGCACCGAGCCCTGGTAGCGGCCGCTCATGTCGTTGAAGCTGCGGTTGAACCAGCCGAAGAAGCCGGTCTTCTCGTCGTGGTGACCGGCCTGGACCGGCTTGAGCATGGTGGCGCAGAGCGCGGGCGTCAGGATCAGGGCGACGACCACCGACAGGGCCATGGCCGAGACGATCGTAATCGAGAACTGACGATAGATCACGCCTTGCGAGCCGCCGAAGAAGGCCATCGGCACGAACACCGCGGCCAGCACCAGCGCGATGCCGATCAGGGCGCCGGTGATTTCGTTCATCGACTTGCGCGTGGCCTCCTTGGGCGAGAGGCCCTCCTCGCTCATCACCCGCTCGACGTTCTCGACGACCACGATGGCGTCGTCGACCAGGAGGCCGATAGCCAGCACCAGGCCGAACATCGTCAGGGTGTTGATCGAGTAGCCGAAGGCCGCCAGCACGCCGAAGGTGCCCAGGAGGACGACCGGCACGGCGATGGTCGGGATCAGGGTCGCACGCCAGTTCTGCAGGAACAGGAACATGACGATGAACACCAGCACGATGGCTTCGATCAGCGTCTTGACCACTTCCTCGATCGACAGCTTCACGAACGGCGTCGAGTCGTAGGGAACGACGTACTTGTAGCTGGCCGGGAAGGTCTTTTCGAGCTGGGCCATCTTGGTCTTGACCGCAGCGGCGGTGTCCAGCGCGTTGGCGCCGGGCGCCAGCTTGATGGCGATGCCCGCGGCCGGATGGCCGTTGAATTTGGCGACCGAGAGATAGTTTTCGGCGCCTAGCTCGACGCGCGCGACGTCGGCGAGGCGGACGGTGGCGCCGCCAGGGCTGTTCTTGACGATGATCTCGCGGAACTGCTCGGGGGTCTGCAGGCGCGACTGGGCGGTGATGGTGGCGTTCAGGCCCGTGCCCGGCAGATTCGGCGTGCCGCCGATCTGGCCGGCCGAGACCTGGGCGTTCTGCGCCCGGATCGCGGCGGCGACGTCGGCCGGCGTCAGGCTGAAGCTGGCCAGCTTCTGCGGATCCAGCCAGATGCGCATGGCGTACTGCGCGCCGAACAGCTGGATGTCGCCGACGCCGTCGACGCGGCTGAGCGGATCCTGGATGTTGGACGCCAGATAGTCGGCGAGGTCGGTGTTGGTGGTCTTGGGATTTTCCGAATAGAGGCCCACCACCATCATGAAGTTCCGCGCCGACTTGGCGACGGTCAGGCCTTGCTGCTGCACTTCCTGCGGCAGCAGGGCGGTGGCGGTCTGCAGCTTGTTCTGGACCTGGACCTGGGCGATGTCGATGTCGGTCCCGGCCTTGAAGGTCAGGGTGACGGTGGCCGAGCCCGAGCTGTCACTGCTCGACGACATGTAGTCCAGGCCGTCCAGGCCCTTCATCTTCTGTTCGATGACCTGGGTGACGCTGTCCTCGACGGTCTTGGCCGAGGCGCCGGGATAGTTGGCCGAGATCGACACCTGCGGCAGGGCGATCTCGGGATATTGCGCGATCGGCAGGGTCCGGATGGCGAGCGCCCCGGCCAACATGATCACGATGGCGATGACCCACGCGAAGATGGGCCGGTCGATGAAGAAACGCGAGAGCATGGCGGACGGGCCTTAGCGCTGAGCTTGAGCGGCGGGGGCCGCGCCGGCGGGGACGGCCTTGATCGGCGCGCCCGGACGGACCTTCATCAGGCCCTCGACGATGACCTTGTCGCCGACGTTGAGGCCGCTGGTGACCAGCCACTTGTCGCCGATCGTCTGGCCCAAGGTGATCGGACGCGGCTCGGGACCCTTGGCGCCGACCAGCATCACCGTCGCCCCGCCCTTGGGGTCGCGATTGACCGCGGTCTGCGGGATCAGCACGCCGCTGGGGGCGACGCCCTGGCCCAGGGTCGCGCGGACATACATGCCGGGCAGCAAAGCGCCGTTGGGGTTGGGGAACACCGCCCGCAGCGTCACCGAACCGGTGCCGGCGTCGACGGTGACGTCCGAGAACTCCAGCCTGCCGGGAATGGGATAGGTCGAACCGTCCTCGAGCTTCAGGGTCACCTGGGCCGAGTTGGTCTTGCCCAGCTTGCCGCTGGCGAACTGCTGCTTGAGCTTCAGAAGCTCGGCCGAGGTCTGGGTCAGGTCGACATAGACCTTGGACAGGTCCTGCACCGTGGCCAGGGGAGCGGCCTGGCTGGCGGTGACCAGGGCGCCGGGGGTCACGCTGCTCTTGCCGATGCGGCCCGAGATCGGCGCGGCCACGCGCGTGTAGTTCAGATTGATCCGGGCGGTGTCCAGCGCAGCCTTCTGCACGCCGACGGCGGCGGCGGTCTGCAGGGCGGCGGCCTGGGCGTCGTCATTGTCCTGCTTGGAGACCGCGCCGGTCTCGACCAGGGCCTTGTAGCGATCGGCCTTCAGCTTGGCGGCGGTCGCCTGGGCCTGGGCCTGGGCGAGGGCGGCGGCGGCGCTGTTATAGGCGGCCTGATAGGTCGCGGGGTCGATCTGGTACAGCGACTGGCCGGCCCGGACGACCGAGCCTTCTTCGAACAGCCGCGCCTTGATCACGCCGCTGACCTGAGGCCGCACTTCCGAGACCAGATAGGCCGAGGTGCGGCCGGCCAGCTCCGTCGTCAGGCCGACGGGCTGCGACTGGACGACGATGTAGCCGACCTCGGTCGGACCGCCCATGCCCATGCCGCCGCCTCCGCCGGGCTTCTGGCCGCAGGCGGTGAGGGTGAGCGCAATGGCGGCGAGTCCCACGGTCGTCGCCGCGACCGAGCGTTGGAAGTGCATGTTTGACCCCGGGAGGCGAGGCCACGTGGGCTATTACCCTTGACGCGGCTCGTATGATGAACGATTTGAGAATGAACGTTCATTCTCAAGCGGGCTGGACATAGGAGCTGGAGTGTCGCAAGTCAACACCCGGAGCCGGCAGTTTGGCCTGACCTAACGGAAATATAATGCCGACCTGGACTTTCGATGTCTGACGAACCGCAATCGGGCCGCCCGTCGCCGGAAATACGCCGCCAGCAGATCCTGGACGCGGCGTGCGAGCGCGTGCGCCAGTCGGGCTTCCACGGCGCCAGCATGGCCGACATCGCCAAGGCCGCCGGCCTCAGCGTCGGGCAGATCTATCGCTACTTCGAGAACAAGGAGGCGATCATCGCCGCCATCGTCGCCCAGGACCTGGCCGAGATGCGCGACAAGTTCGCCGAGATGGAAAGCCAGCCGATGGGGCTGCTCGACGCCATCGGGGACCACCTGCCCGAGGGTGTCGACAAATGTATGGACACAGGGCGCGCCGCCCTGGCCCTGGAGGTGGTGGCCGAAGCCGCTCGTAACCCCAAGGTCGCTTCGATCGTGCGCGCCGCCGACGAGCAGGAACGCGCTTTCGCCCGCAAGATGATGGAGCGTTATCGCAAACCGGACTGGAGCGAAGCTGAGTTTCGGGCGCGCTGCGAGGTGGTCGGGCTATTGTTCGACGGCCTCCTGGTGCGCGGCGTCAGTCACCCCGACCTCGACCGCGCCGCCCTGACGGACGTGCTGCGATCCACCGTGCGGCATCTGCTGAGCTAGGCGCTGGTCGGCGTCTTGAGGCCGCAGCGGAGCAACGCGGCCCATACCGCCTCGGCGTCGTCGGCGAAATGGATCAGCTCAAGGTCGGCCGCAGCGATCATGCCGTGCTCGACCAGGGCTTCGAAGTTGATGATCGACCGCCAGTAGGCCTCGTCGAACAGCACGATCGGGATCGGCGGCGCCTTGTCGGTCTGGCGCAGGGTCAGGATCTCGAACAGCTCGTCAAAGGTGCCGAAGCCGCCGGGGAACACCACCAGCGCATTGGCCCGCATGGCCAGATGCATCTTCCGCATCGCGAAATAGTGGAAGCGGAAGGTCAGGTCGGGCGTGCAGTACGGGTTGGGAACCTGCTCGTGGGGCAGGGTGATGTTGAAGCCGATCGACGGCGCGCCGACCTCGAAGGCCCCGCGGTTGGCGGCCTCCATCAGGCCCGGCCCGCCGCCGGTGGCGATGACATTGTCGCGGACCTTGTCGCCGTTCTGATGCTTGGCCCCGCCGCGCTCGGAGACGATGCGGCCCAGCCGCCGGGCCTCGGCGTACCAGCGGGCGCGTTCCGGCGGGCCGTCCTCGCGCACCCTCGCGCTGCCGAACACCACGATGGTCGAGCGTACGCCCCAGCGGCGCAGCGCCTCGTCGGCCTTGGCGAACTCCAGCAGGAACCGTACGCCGCGCATCGACTCGCCCAGCAGGAAGTCCTGGTCCAGCGCCGCCAGCCGATAGGACGGCGAGGCCAGCTGAGCGGTGTTGTCGGGGATGGCGGGAGGCGGGAGAACTTCGGTCACGACGGTTGCTCACAGTGGCGTCGGGGCGCAGACTATTCGTCTGACGCCGCGTGGACTTGACCTAGATCAGGGTGGCGGGGGCCGGCGCAAGCCTTGGTGCGAGCGTTCAGCGACAAGGATGGCTTCCCGATGACCACGACCCTGACCTTCCACGGCGCGGCGGGCTGCGTCACCGGCTTCTGCGCCCGACTGGTCACGCCGCACGCCACGGTGCTGATCGACTGCGGCATGTTTCAGGGCTCCAAGACCCTCAAGGCGCTGAACTACAACCCCTTCCCGTTCGACGCGGGGCAGGTGGACGCCGTGCTGCTGACCCACGCCCATATCGACCATTCGGGCCTGTTGCCCAAGCTGATGCTGGCCGGGTTCGAGGGGCCGATCCACGCCACCGCCGCCACGCGCGACCTCTGCGCGGTCATGCTGGTCGACGCCGGCGGGATCCAGGAGAACGAGGTCGAGAGCCTCAATCGCCGCAACCTGCGGCGCGGCCTGCCGCCGGTCGAGCCGATCTACACCGAGCGCGACGGCGAGCGGGTGGCCAAGCAGTTTCGCAAGGTCAAGCTGGGCGAGCCGGTCCGTATCGCGCAGGACATCGTCGCCACTTGGTGGCCGGCCGGGCATATGCTGGGCGCGGCCTCGATCTCGGTCGATGTCGGTCCGGAGGGGAAGGCCAAGCGCATCCTGTTCTCGGGCGATCTTGGCCCCGGCGGCAGTCCGTTCCTCGACGATCCCGACGCCCCCGTCGGCGTCGATCATCTCGTCATCGAGTCGACCTATGGCGACCGCGACCGGGTGGGCGTCGACAGCGCCGCGCGCAAGCAGCAGTTGGCCGAGGAGGTCCGCGCCGCCCACGCCGCCGGCGGTCCGCTGCTGATCCCGGCCTTCGCGGTTGAGCGCAGCCAGGAACTGCTGGTCGACCTCTTAGACCTGATGGACCAGGGTGAGGTTCCACGAGGCGACATCTTCCTGGACTCGCCCCTGGCCATCGAGGCCACCAAGGTCTTCCAGGCCCGGGGCTGGAACCCGCGCACGGAGACCAATCCGTTCGAGGCGCTGCGGCCCTCCCACCATCTGCGGTTTCTCGACTCGCCCGCCGAGAGCGATGGCCTGGACCGCCTGAAGGGCTGGCACGTCATCCTCGCCGCCAGCGGCATGTGCGACGCGGGGCGGGTGCGCAAGCACCTGCAGCGCCTTCTTTGGCGACGCGAGGCGACGGTGCTGCTGTGCGGCTATCAGGCCACCGGCACGCTGGGTCGCCTGCTGGCCGATGGCCGCAACCGAGTGACGATCCGCGGCGACGAGATCAGCGTCCGCGCCCGTATCCGTCAACTCGACGCCTATTCCGGCCACGCCGACGCGGCGGGGCTGGTGGCCTGGGCCAAGGACCGGCTGCCGGTGACGGGCTCGGTGTTCATCGCCCACGGCGAACCCGATGCGGCCGAGGGGCTGCGCCGCCGTCTCATCGACGCGGATTTCGCGGCGGAGCGTCTGGTGATCCCGGCGCTGGACGAGGGCTTCGCGCTCGACGGCGTAGGCGCGGCGCGACCGATCGGCGACGGACCGCCGCGCCTGCCGGCCGGCGCCCCGGGCAAGCTGGACTGGCACAATCAGCGCGCCGCCTTCCAGCTGGCCCTGGGCCAGGCCCTGGCCGCCGCGCCCGACGACCGCGCGCGCGAGGCCCTGCTGCGGGCCCTCACGGCGACGCTGGAGGGGCGAAGCTAGGGCAGCAGGTTTCGCCGCAGCTCGGGCGCGACATCCGCCAGCGCCTTGGCGACCATGGCCGAGAACAGCGCCGCGCCTTCGGGCCCAAGGTGGGTGTAGTCGAACACCGGCTTGAAGCTGGCCATCGCGCCGGGCGGGGGCGGCGGCGCGGCCGGCGGGCGGGGCGTAGCGACCGCGCCCGGCAGGACCGGCTCGTAGAACATCGCGCCCGTGGTCGTCCCTGACGCGGCCGAGGCCACGACCGCAGCGGGAGGCGGGATCTCGGCAAGCCGCATCGCCGCTACGGGCCCCAGCGCCTGGACGGCGTCGCGGCTCAGCGCATGCAGGTCCACTAGCGGGGTGTTGGTCTCGGCGGCGAGCTTGCGGATCGCCTCGGCCCACGGGGCGAGGTCATCGAACACCTGGCCGTCCTTGAACTGTCGGCGGATCAGCGGCGTGACCAGCACCGGCTTGGCGCCCGCCGCACGGGCCTCCTCGACGAAGCGCCGCATGTTGACGGGGAACTCGGTGGCCAGGTCCGTCGAGCGTTCGGGGCGGCCCGGCTGGTCGTTGTGACCCAGCTGGATCAGCACGAAGGTCTCGTCGAACCCGCCCGCGCTGATTTCCTTGAGCGCGAGGGCCCAGGAGCCTTCCTCGCGATAGGTGCGGCTGGACCGGCCGCCGCGTCCCAGGTTCACGCAGGCGAGGTTCGAGGTCACGTGCGTGGCGCAGAACGCCCCGCCCCAGCCGCTGTTCACCGCCACGGTGGAGTCGCCGACGAGCACGATCTTGGACGCCTTGAAGATCGGTTCCTGGGCGTGGGCCGTGAGGGGCAGGCCGAGGAGGGCGGCGGCGATGAGGAGAGGCTTCAGCATCTCAATCTTCCGAGTTTCCACCAAATGTTGTCATCCCGGCCGAAGCGCAGCGAAGAGCCGGGACCCAGGGAGTGACAAAACGCCGTGCGCGCCGCCCCTGGGTCCCGGATAGCCTCTGCGAGGCTTCCGGGATGACAAGGGTTTTCGGATGTTTGGCCTAGTCCAACGCCCGATACTTGAACCCCCGGAACCGCGCCGAGCCCTTGCCCGCCGCGTAGAGTCCCGGCTTCAGCATCAGGAAGCCGCCGCGCACATTGTGGTGGTAGCCGCTGACTTCCATGCCGCGATCAAAGCGCTTCCAGGTCTTGCCGCTGTCGCCGCTGGTGTGGAAGCTGACGATGTGCCGGTTGTTGCGCAGCCGCATCAGCATCTTGGCGCCATGCGGATTGGCGGGACGGCCGCGCTCGATGCCGTACTGGTGGGTGACGAAGGTCTTCGCGTCGAAGCCGAGGCCGCAATAGAGCTGGCGATCGTAGAACAGGATCAGGCCCGCGCGGGTCTCAGGCTCGATCTCGATCTCGCATTCGATCTCGTAGGCCTGATCGCCGTTGACGAAGATCAGCGGGGAGCCCGTGGACGGCGCTTCGCCCGCGCCCTTCAGGATCAGGGCGCCGCCTTCGCGCTTGATGCGATCCTGCTCGCCCGGCTTGGGGTCGAAGAAGTTCCACTGCACGCCGTATTTGTCGGTCGAGAAGTCGTCCGACAGCGCCATGCCGTGCGGGCCGGGCTTGCCGCCCTTGGGCTTCTTGATGGGCTGAGAGAGATCGCCGCCGCCGATGTCGAACCAGCCGTCGGCGGTCCAGGTCACCGGGGCCAGCAGGGTCTGGCGGCCCAGGGTGTAATAGCCGTTCTCGTAGCCGTGATAGACGGCCCACCAGTCGCCGGGCGTCGGGCCCTCGACCAGGGTGGCGTGGCCGCGCGACCACCACGTCTCGGCGTTGTCGGTGGTGCGCACCAGCGGGTTGCGTGGATGGTTCTCCCACGGGCCGGCCAACGACTTGGCGCGGGCGGCGATGACCATGTGGCCGGTGGGCGGACCGGCCGTGCCGCCCACGGCGGTGATCATGTAGAAATAATCGCCCCGCCGCATGACCTTGGGGCCCTCGGGCGAAAAGCCCTCGACATCCCAATCGTCGGGATAGCGCCAGGGGTCATAGACGTGCTCGGGCTGGCCCACCGTCGAAAGGCCGTCCGGCGACAGCTTGATGCGGTCGCCGCCCGACAGGAACAGCCAGCGCTCGCCCTTCTCGTCGACGATGTGGCCGGGGTCGATATAGCGCGGCAGCTTCAGGTCGATCGGCTCGGACCACGGCCCTTCGATCCTGTCGGCCCAGATCACGTAGCTGGTGTTGTTCCCCGGAAACTTGGCCGGCAGGTAGATGTAGTAGCGGCCCTTGTGCTTGCAGAGTTCGGGGGCCCAGATCGAGCCGACATTGGTCTTCAGCGTCGGGGCGACCGGCGTCCAGTTCACGAGGTCGCGGCTGTGCCAGATCAGCAGGCCCGGATAGGCGTCGAACGAGCTGTGGGTCATGTAGTAGTCGGCGCCGTCCTTCAGGATGGACGGGTCGGGACGGTCGCCGGTCAGGATTGGATTGAGAAAGGTCCCGTCGCCCAGGTCGGCCTTGCGCTGGCCTTCGATGCCCTTTGCCCAGGTCGGGCCCGTGGTCGGCTTGGCGGGGAGGAGGCCCATCTGCATCGCCTGGCCGGACGCGGGCAGGGCGGTCAGGCCGGCGCCGGCCAGCAGCGAGCCCAGCGTGCGGCGGTTGATCTCGACCATGGTGTTCCTCCCGAACACGGACTTGTCTTGTTGGCGGCAGGCTAGCGGCTCTCGCGTCTTTGTCCACCGGTGTCATTTCGGCGCGACGCAAAAGAAAACGCCCGAAGGCGGAGCCTCCGGGCGTTGTGGATCTCTAGATCCTCCCCCGCTAAGGGGAGGATTGCCGGCCTACCCCTCCATGGCCTCCAGTTCCTTGCCACGGGTCTCGTGGATCAGCTTCTGGACCAGGAAGTACGAGATCACCGCGCTGACGGCATAGAACCCGTAGGTGGCCGCCAGACTGACCTTGGCCATGGCCGGGAAGCTGAACGAGATGGCGAAGTTGGCCATCCACTGGGCGAAGCCGGCGACGGCCAGGGCCGAGCCGCGCATCTGGTTGGGGAACATCTCGCCCAGCATCACCCACATGACCGGACCCCAGGAGAGGTTGAAGAAGATCACGTAGAGGTTGGCGGAGATCAGCGCGATCGGGCCGACGTTGCCGGCCAGGTGGAGGGCGCCGTCGACCGTGGTGGCGGTCGAGAAGCACCAGGTCAGGACGCCCAGGGTTGCGGCCATGCCGGCCGAGCCGATCAGCAGCAGCGGCTTGCGGCCGATGCGGTCGATCAGGGCGATGGCGGCCAGGCAGGCCACGATCGACAGCGCGCCCGACAGGATGTTGATCTTCAGGCTGTCGTCCTCGGTGAAGCCCACCGACTGCCACAGCACCGAGCCGTAGTAGAAGACGATGTTGATGCCGACCAGTTGCTGGAAGACGGCCAGCACGAGTCCGGCCCACAGGATCGGGCGGATCTTCTTGCTGACGGGATCCAGCAGGTCCGAGAACTTCGGCTTGTGGTCGGCGCTCAGCGAGGCGCGAATCTCGGCGACCTTGGCCGCGCCGGCGCCCGCGCCGAACAGGCGCGAAAGGATGGCCTCGGCCTTGGCCTCCTGGCCCTTGGCGACCAGGTAGCGCGGGCTCTCCGGAATGCCCAGCAGGCACAGGAAGAAGACGCCAGCCGGGATGACTTGCATCCAGAACATCCAGCGCCAGGCCGGCAGGCCAAGCCAGAACTCGGCGGTCGAACTGCCGGCGCTATGGGCCAGGGCGTAGTTGGCCACGAAGGCGCCGGTCAGGCCGGTGATGATCATGATCTGCTGCACGGACGACAGGCGGCCGCGGATGTTCGCGGGCGTGACTTCCGAGATGTAGACCGGGCACAGCACGCTGGCCGCGCCGACGCCCAGGCCGCCGACCAGGCGGAAGATCACGAAGATGGTCGACGTGTGCGCCGCTCCGGTGCCCAGGGCGCTGATGATGAACAGCACGGCCGAGATGATCATCACGGTGCGGCGGCCCCAGACGTCGGCCAGGCGGCCGGCGGCGAAGGCGCCGATGGCGCAGCCGATCAGGATCGCGGCCACGTTCAGGCCAGTGCCGAACTCGGTGAGGTTGAAGGCGCTGTTCAGGCCCTCTTGCGTGCCGTTGATGACGCCGCTGTCGTAGCCGAACATGAAGCCGCCGATCGTGGCGACGGCGACGATCGCGGCGACGAAGGCCATATTGACCTTCCCCCCGTCGGCGCTCATGCCGGCGCTGGGCCCGGCGTTGGATACTGAAGCCACAGGTTTCCTCCCCATGGGGCCGGACCGGCCCGTTGATGCCCTACTGGTCCTTGTCAGACCTCTGGTTGCCGGCGACCTTAGTGTTACCGGTATCAGCGCGCAAGCGGTGGTTCTGACGACCACATCGACGGTGCGCGGGACTCACCCCTGCGAGGCTATCGATAGCAGACCGCCGCCGCCTTCCGCGACGGAAGAGTGTCGACCCGCACGCCCGCGCCTGTGGCGGGAATGTCACCCCCGCCCCGCGACCCGCAACATTGCCGAAAAGCAATTTGTCCCGGCGCGTCGGAGGGTCTTTACGGCTGGGGGTCGAGACCGCGCGGACGTCCGCAGCGTAAGGCTCGACGCTTGTAGTTGAGGTCTCCCTTGCGACTGAAGTTCGCTCTCCTCGCCGCCGCCGCGGTGATCGTTCCGCCGACCCTGGGTCTGGCCCAGACGGCTCCCACGCAAGCCGCGCCGGCTCAGGCCGCGCCCGCCCAATCCGCGCCGGCCCAATCCGCGCCGGCCAAGCCCCAGGAAGCGCCGACCGCCGTCGAAGGCGTGGTGATCCGCAGCGACTCCACGGCCATGCGCACCGACATCGACCGCCGCAGCTACAGCGTCGCCAATGACCTGAGCGCCAAGACCGGCTCGATCAGCGACGCGCTGCGCAACATTCCGTCTGTCGAGGTCGACGTGCAGGGCAATGTCAGCCTGCGCGGCGACTCCAACGTGACCATCCTGATCGACGGCAAGCCGTCTGGCATGTTCAACGGCGACAACCGCGCCGACGCGCTGCAGTCGCTGCCGGCCGACCAGATCGACCGCGTCGAGGTGATGACCAATCCGTCGGCCGCCTATCGCCCCGACGGCTCGGCCGGCGTCATCAACCTGATCACCAAGAAGACCCAGAAGGCCGGCGTGAACGGAACGGTGCGCGCCAATGTCGGTCCCGACGGCCGCTACAACGGCGGCATCAGCGCCACGCGCCGCGAGGGCAAGGTCACGCTGTCGGGCGACGCCAGCTATCGCTACGACCGCCAGGAAGTGACGATGGTGGTCGACCGCCAGTCGCTCAGCACGACCGGCGCCGTCACCCTGGACGCCGACCAGACGGCCGAGGTGCTGAACAAGGGCGGGGCGCTGTCGCTGCGTACAGGGATCGACTACGACCTCGACAAGAAGACCCGCCTCTCGGCCGAGGTGCGTTATCGCGGCATGGACTACGACGGCGACGGCCGCGAGACCTATCTGTCGCGCAACGGCGCCGGGGTCACCCAGCAGGCCTATCTGCGTAACAGCACCGGCGTGATGATCCGCGACAACTCCGCCGTCGCCGGCGACTACCGTCGTCAGTTCACCGGCGCGGGCCACGAGCTGACCTCGCACGCCGAGTACGAAATCACCCGTTTCAAGCGCGGCGGCTCGGCCTTCGCCGACTACACCGTGGGCGCGCCCGATCTCTATGAGGGCTACAGCTTCGGTTCCGAGCAGAAGCGCGCCAACTGGAAGCTCGACTACACCAAGCCGCTGGCCGAGCAGGCCAAGCTGAAGACCGGCCTGGATTTCGAAGCCGCCGACAACGACTACAACAACTACGGCGCGCGGGGCGCGACGCTGAACGGGCAGACCGTCGATCCGACCCGCACCAACCGCTTCGTCTATGACCAGGACGTGTTCGCGGGCTACGTCACCTATGAGCGTCCGTTTGGCGACCTGACCGTCCAGGCCGGCCTGCGCGCCGAGCAGGTCAACATCCGCACCGACCAGATCACCTCGGGCCAGAAGGGCGAGAACGACTATTTCCGCCTCTATCCGACCCTGCACGCCGGTTATCGCCTGGACGACGCCAACAGCCTGAGCGCCAGCTTCAGCCGCCGCGTGGCGCGCCCGGGTCCGCAGGACCTGAACCCGTATCCGATCTACCAGGACCCCTATAACTTCCGGGCGGGCAACCCGAACCTGAAGCCGCAGATTACCGACTCGTTCGAGCTGGGCTGGCAGTACCGCAAGGGCCCGATGACCTATCTGGCCACCGCCTTCTATCGCGACACCCGCGATGGCGTGACCGACCTGGTCAAGGACCTGGGCGGCGGCGTGTTCCTGACCACCCGCGAAAACCTGGCCAAGAGCCGTAACGGCGGGCTGGAGTTCGTCGTGGTCGGCCGGCTGACGCCCAAGCTGACCTACAACATCAGCGGCCAGGCGTTCTGGAACGAGATCGACGCGGCCAGCCTCGGCTTCACCGGCAAGCGCTCGGACACCAGCCTGTCGGGCCGGGCCAACATCAACTACCAGGCCACCCCGAAGGACTTCTTCCAGATCAACGCTTTCACCTCGGGTCGGCGGATCACGCCGCAGGGCTATCGCGAGCCGTTCGAGATGATCAATCTGGGCTATCGCCGCAAGGTCAACGACAAGCTGAACTTCGTGGTGACGGTCAATGACGTGGTCGACAGCTTCAAGATCGCCGGTGTGACCAACGCCGCGCGCCTGCGCGACCGGAACGAGACCAAGGTCAATGTCCGCACCGCGTTCATCGGCTTCAGCTACGCCTTCGGCGGCGGCAAGCCCCGTCCCGAGCAGTTCGACTTCAGCACGGGTGGTCCGAACTAGGGGGCGTTCCCCCTGGAGCCTGTCCGGTTTAGATGGAACCATCTAAACCGGACAAAAGGGCTCTACTTCGTCTCCAGCTTGTCCTGGGTCCTGGTGTCGAAGTCGCTGGCGTCGTGGCGCTCGCGCAGTTGGCTGGACGGATCGCCGAAGGTGCGGTTGACCATCCGCCCGCGCCGCACCGCCGGCCGGGCGCCCAGCGCGTCGGCCCAGCGGATGACGTTCTTGTAGTCCTGCACCGACAGGAACTCGCCGGCCTCATACAGCACGCCCTTGGCCAGCCCCCCGTACCAGGGCCTGATGGCCATGTCGGCGATGGTGTACTCATCGCCGGCGATGAACGGGCGCTCGGCCAGATTGCGATCCAGCACGTCCATCTGGCGCTTCACCTCCATGGCGTAGCGGTTGATGGGGTACTCCATCTTGTAGGGCGCATAGGCGTAGAAGTGGCCAAACCCGCCCCCCAGGAACGGCGCGCTGCCCATCTGCCAGAACAGCCACGACAGGCACTCGGCCCGCGCCGCTGTCTCGGTCGGCAGAAAGGCCCCGAACTTTTCGGCCAGGTGCATCAGGATGGCGCCGGACTCGAAGATGCGGATCGGCTTGGACCCGCTGTGGTCGACCAGGGCCGGGATCTTGGAGTTCGGATTGGCTTCGACGAAGCCGCTGCCGAACTGGTCGCCCTCGCCGATATTGATCAGCCAGGCGTCATACTCCGCGCCCGCGTGGCCCAGGGCCAGCAGCTCCTCAAGCATGATCGTCACCTTTACGCCGTTCGGCGTGCCCAGCGAATAGAGCTGCAGCGGGTGCTTACCGACCGGCAGGGGCTTGTCGTGAGTGGCGC